>NZ_JAQREL010000002.1:0-511108 GCF_028599255.1 Pseudoalteromonas sp. Angola-7 | reverse complement strand
GCAAGATGTGGAAGTGGTGTGAGCCATTAAGCTAACTTGTACTAATTACCCGTGAGGCTTAACCATACAACGCCAAACGCGTTTTGTGACAGAAACAAGCGACAGAAGTTAATAGCTAAAGTAGATAGATACTTGAGACTTAAAAAATATTATCAGATATTTTCCAAATTTATGAGGTGATTCTTAGCGCGTAGCGTTAAAGTAAGGCACCTTGCGCAAAGAAAAAAGAAGCACTACGTGCTTGTCATTACTCCTTTGCACCTAATTTGCTTGGTAACCATAGCGTTTTGGACCCACCTGACCCCATGCCGAACTCAGTAGTGAAACGAAACAGCGCCGATGATAGTGTAGCATTTGCTATGTGAAAGTAGGACATTGCCAGGCTCCAAATTCAGTCGAAGGACTTAAAGCTTAATAAATAAAAATAAGAAAATTGAACAGAATTTTCTTGGTAACCATAGCGTTTTGGACCCACCTGACCCCATGCCGAACTCAGTAGTGAAACGAAACAGCGCCGATGATAGTGTAGCATTTGCTATGTGAAAGTAGGACATTGCCAGGATTCAAATTAAAGAAACCCGTTACAGCGATGTAACGGGTTTTTTGCTGTCTGGGGTTTAATAAAAAGCCAAGATCTCATGCTAACTCAGTCTTTGTAATGCCCGCCCTTGTAAATCCTTTGAGTCATAACATTAGTATCCTTATAGAAAGCTAAGCCATTATAGGCAAAGTCACGGCGCACATCGTGCTGAGTGTAATCAGTTTATAGCCCCGCAAAATGATTAAGGCTTATTGCGGATTAGTATTACTTTGATATAGAAAATATCACTTTGAAAATAAACATTAAGTTCATGCATATCTGCTATTTTATTCATGTAACATAGCTAGGCGTGCAGAAGTTGTGCGTGTTAAAATCAAATTTTTATAAATGCCAAAATAGAGGTGTCAATTGCCCACTGCTGACTACCAAACTGTACTAGATGAAATAGCACACGAAGTGCGCCCTTTGTTATCACAAGGTAAGGTTGCGGACTATATACCTGCACTTGCTGAGGTTTCTAGCGAGCAGTTTTCTATTGCTATTTATACCACTGATGGCGAAACCATTTGTGCAGGGGATTGCTCAAAACGTTTTACTATTCAGTCAGTTTCTAAAGTAATGACGCTTACAATGGCGCTACAGCGCTATGGCGATGAACTATGGCATCGGGTAGGTAAAGAGCCCTCAGGAACCGCGTTTAATTCTCTTACGCAGTTAGAGTTCGAAAAAGGTGTGCCACGTAACCCTTTCATTAATGCTGGTGCGATTGTGACGTGCGATGCTTTGTACAGTCGATTATCAGCACCTCGCCACTCAATGCTTGAAACGTTTAGGTTACTGGCAGGTAATAGTGCAATAGTGATTGATAAAAAAGTGGCCAATTCTGAGTATGAGTTTAGGCATAGAAATGCGGCAATGGCGCATTTAATGAAGTCGTTTGGTAATTTTGAGAATGACGTCGATGATGTACTTTGGTCTTACTTCAATTTTTGTGCGATTGAGCTTAACTGTATTGAGTTAGCTAGAGCGTATAACTTCTTAGCGAATAAAGGGGTTGATTACAGCTCGGGTAAGCGCGTTTTGAGTAGTCGCCAGAATAAACAATTAAATTCGATTTTATTCACCAGCGGCTTATATGATGCGGCAGGTGACTTTGGCTACAGAGTGGGAATGCCGGGTAAGTCGGGTGTGTCAGGCACTATATTAGCGGTATTACCGGGTAAGTTTACAGTGGCAGTATATTCACCAGGGTTAAATGAATTTGGTAACTCGGTGGCGGGGATAGCAGCATTAGAGCTGCTATCTAAAAAGCTCGATATTTCGATTTTCTAAAATACCGCAATAGGGAGCACGTAAAGCTCCCTATTTATTGATCCCAGTACACTTGCTCTAGGCAGTCTTCGCGCTCTGGCAACCCACGTGATAAACGTGGAGAGTGCTGCACTAATACCTCGTAACTTGCGCGGTTAGCGTACTTACTAATTTGTGCAAGAGAAGAGTAGGTAATGGCCTTTTGTTCGTGTTTTGCTGAGTTAGCGACATTTAACTTATGATAAACGTTTGCTGATAAATCGTGTAACACGGCAGCCAACGCACAATCGCCAGCACCATTGGTGTTTTTGATTGAATCAGGCCCACCCATGAATGGCGCCGTATGGCTATACGCTTTTATCGGGTTTTCGCAATCGGATTTTTTCATTGCACGAGAAAACTCATAGCGATTAAAATCGGCAATGGCACCTGGTAATAGTGGGTACTCGGTTGCACGCTTAAAGCTCTCATCAACGTAACCGGCCATAAATAAGCCTTTTTCGCCAGCGGTACAAATAACTAAGTCTACCCAGTCAAGTGCTTTGTCTGCGGCTAATAATGGGTCTTCAAAGCCAGTAATTGCTAGCCCTTCTTCTTCGTTCATGGCAAGTATATCGACATGCTCGTTTACAAAGTTAGCCCACCAGGTTGGATCTTGCTCAATTAAAAACTTAGTGCCGAGTGTTAAAACTACCGGTACACCTGCATCGTTAGCGTATTTAACTGCTTGCATGGTTGCTTCAGTCATTGTTTCATCACCCTGTGTACGCATTAGGTAGGCGCTGATCACAAGTGCTGATGACTGCTCAATTAAGTGTTTATCGATAGACTCAGGCTTTAAGTGATTCATTAAACCGGCGCTAATTGCGAATGTACGCTCGCCTGTTTCATCAATTAAGGTAAAACAACGGCCAATAGGGCCATCTACAGGTTGTAAATAGTCTAAATCAACGCGGCTTGATGTGTTACATAAAAAGCGGTAGGCATAGCTGCCAATTTTTATGTTTTCACTCATAACACCGAGCAATACTGAACGGTCATCTGCTAGTACAGAGTAGTTATGCATTGTGTTACCAATGGTGCCACCGGCAAATTCGTAATCAACCATGTCGTTTAGTTTTAAACGGTCGTAAAGTGCGTTAGTAATATCGCTATCAATAACTTGCGACATTCCTCGGCGAAGTTGAAACTCGTCTAAAAAAGCCTGATCGACTTTGGCTTCAATATCAACAACGATCTGATCGATACCCGTAATGTAGCTACGTTGTAATCGCTCAGTTGCGTTTAGCTGATTAGTAAGTGGATCTTTAGCTTCCACTGGAAAATAATGTTTATGTCTGCGGCGTCCAGGAAATTTCATTTGCTACCTGTGTTGTGAGCTAAATAAAAAAAGCGTGAGATTATAGCGTAAATCACACTCTATGAGCCACGATAAACCACATTATTTTGTTTTATTTTTGCAATAATTTAATCAATTACGCATTTTAAACAGGCAAGTTGATATAATAGCGAAAGAAAATTTATTTAAAGTAAGCACTATGAACGATCTTAAAAGCGATGAGTATTGGATGGAGCAGGCATTAGTTTATGCCAATAAGGCGCAGCAATTGGGCGAAATTCCGGTAGGAGCTGTCCTTGTGAAAGAGAACACGCTTATTGCAGCGGGTTATAATCGTTCAATTACTGATAACGACCCCTCTGCGCACGCCGAAATGATTGCAGTGCGTGAAGGAGGGAGAGCTTTAAATAATTACCGTTTAATTGATTGCACTTTGTACGTTACGTTAGAGCCATGCTCTATGTGTGCGGGGCTGTTAGTGCATAGCAGAATAAAGCGCCTCGTGTACGGTGCGCCAGATGCTAAAACAGGCTCGGCTGGGTCTATTATGAACTTATTGCAAGAGCCGAGGCTGAACCATCAGGTAGAGGTATTAGGTGGGGTGCTTGGTCAAACCTGTGGTAGTACTATTTCGGCGTTTTTTAAACAACGCCGAGAACAAATTAAAGCGGCTAAAAAAGCAGCTCGCCAAATTAGTGACTAGTTAACCTTATTTGAATCTACTTCTATCATTTGCTGCATAGCAAACATACGACGACGCCAAATAATTTTTTTATGTAAGTTACGTAGCATAATACGACGTCTGGTGGCTGTTGAATGAATAATATTGCGTTTTAGTTTTTGCGTGCGTCTACGTTTTAGCATGTGTTCTCCTAATGCGTGAGAGTGAGAAAGGCACAAGATATATATTAAAAATCAGGTAAATATACTATAAACACACATTAGTGATCATTTCATGACAAGTAAACAGATTTTTAATTTAGTTACTACAGTGGTTAGGCCTGAAGGGGAAATTAGCGCCTGCTAAAACGAGGAAAGAATCGTTTAATGCCCACATTTTAATGTTTCACAGGCCTGAGCAGCCCATTTAAAACGTAAATATAAACGCTTTACTGAGACTGCTGCGTGTTATTTTCACCTTGCTTACTTTTTTCTTCAGGTGAAAGTGAAGGGGTAGGTTCGGTTTTATCGTTGTTTACAGGCTTTTTGCTTGGTTGAGCTGCTTTTTCAACTTTAGGTGCTTCAGGTTCTGATTCAGGTACTGGCTCTGGCGCTAGGGCATTATTTTCATCAAGCCATACAAGTGCATCGTAATACCTGCGAATGTTATCAACATATTTTACCGCAACATCGCCACGTGCATAGCCGTAACGGGTTTTACGGTAATAACGTTTTTTGATTAAAAGTGGTAAGCGCTTTTTAACATCGGCCCATTTATCAGGGCTCGCCCCTTGTTGTTCAGTAATAATGCGCGCGTCGTTAACGTGCCCCCAACCTACATTATAGGCTGCCAGTGCAAGCCAAGTTCTATCAGGCTGCGGGATTCTATCGGGGATGCGTTTAACGAGCTTAGCTAAGTATTTAGCTCCGCCACGGATGTTTTGCTCTGGCTCTAACCTATTTGTTACGCCCACCTGTTTAGCGGTACTGCGTGTCAGCATCATAATGCCTCTCACACCTGTAGGCGATTTAGCGCGAGGGTTCCACATAGATTCCTGGTAGCTAAGCGCAGCAAGTAAGCGCCAGTCAAGGCTACCTGCATATTGCTCAAACCAAGGCCTGTAAGTGGGGAGTGTTTCTTTTATAGCTTCTATGTATGCAAGCGTATTAACGTAGTTAAACTGGCGTACGTGCCCAAAGTACTTTTCTTCGAGCACATACAGCTGGTTACTTTGTTTTACGTCACCAAAAAAGGGCACTAGCAGTGCATAAAGCGAATCATCTTTTGATTTATTAAGGATCCAAGCTATGGGGTCATTCCGGGTAACTGAAAAGCCAATACTTAAATTTGGGTGGTAACGTCTAAACAGCGAAAGCGTGTGTGAGTCGGCGAGGGTGTAATCTATTTCGCCATCGATAACGGCTTGTAAAAGCTCCTCTTCATCGAGCTCTTCAGTTTCTTGCCAGGTTAAATCTGGGTTACTCTTTTTTATTTTTTGTAAGGTTAAAGAGTGGCTACTTTTGGCTATAACTGTAAAGTTTCCATCAAGGTCGTCAAATTCACGTGGGCGAACTCGACCTTGTTTATAAACCAACTTTTGGCTAATTGTTCTGTAAGTGGGACCATAGCGATATTGCTGTGCACGTACTTTGTTGTAGGTAAGTCCTGAGGCTATTAAGTCTAAATCGCCGCTTTCAAGGCGCTCAAACATATCGGATAAATTAAAAAACGGCACTATTTCTAGTTCAACACCTAGGTAGTCGGCAAAAGCTTGAGATAGCTCGTATTCAAAACCTTGCTCGCCTTGCACGGCTTGGTAGTAATTGCTGGCACTGGCAAGGGTACCTACACGTATTTTATTTTGTGCTTTAATTTGGGCAAGTTGAGTTTGTTGCTCCTGCATATTACACGCACACAACAACGTAACTAAAGTGATGATAATTATTAGCTTTTCTTTCAACATTAACCGCCCCATAAAGCTCATACCCCGTTATACCAAAACTTCACTATGGCGTCACTTAGCGTTTAGCTTTTATTGGTAATTTTGCTGCTGTTTATATAAATAAAAAGTTAATTTTCTGAAAAGCGCAATTTGGAGTTAAAACTCGGTGCTACATAGACTATAATGCCCGCCTAAAATATCGTTCAATCCCTAACCCCGGATGAAATTATCTATGTTGATCCTTCGTGGTGCACCAGCACTTTCAGAGTTCAGAGTTAATAAAATTTTAGCGCGTTGCAAACTATCGCAACTTCCAGTCACCAATGTATATGCCGAGTATGCACATTTTGCCGATTTAACCTCGCCTTTGAGTGTTGGTGAGCAAACTAAGCTTGAAAAACTACTTACTTACGGTCCAACTATTGCCGAGCATACCCCAGCTGGCACACTTATTTTAGTTACCCCTCGCCCTGGCACCATTTCACCATGGGCATCTAAAGCAACTGACATAGCGCATAACTGTGGCCTTAAACAGGTTCACCGTGTTGAGCGTGGTATTGCTTATTACGTAGAAGGTGAACTAAGTGCAGAGCAGCTTGCTCAAGTAACGGCGTTATTACACGACCGTATGACTGAGGCAACGCATAGCGAACTTGCTTCTGCAGCGCAGTTATTCCGCAATGACTCACCTCGCGAAATGTCATCAGTTGACATTTTAGGTGGCGGGCGCGAAGCATTGGCTGCGGCAAACGTTGAACAAGGTTTTGCGCTTGCTGATGACGAGATAGACTACTTAGTAGAAAACTTTAAAAAGTTAGGCCGTAACCCTAACGACATAGAGTTATTTATGTTTGCGCAAGCAAACTCAGAGCATTGCCGTCATAAAATATTTAATGCTGATTGGACAATCGATGGTATTGAGCAGCCTAAATCACTGTTTAAAATGATCAAAAATACATTTGAGCACAATCCTGAAAATGTGCTGTCGGCGTACAAAGATAACGCAGCAGTAATGAAGGGCTCAAAAGCGGGTCGTTTCTTCCCGAATGCGCAAGGTGAATATGCGTATCATCAAGAAGACATAGAAATTTTAATGAAGGTAGAAACCCATAACCACCCAACAGCTATAGCACCATTTTCTGGTGCGGCTACAGGCTCAGGTGGTGAAATTCGCGATGAAGGCGCAACAGGCCGCGGCTCTAAGCCAAAAGCGGGTTTAGTTGGTTTTACTGTTTCTAACTTACGTATTCCAGGTTACGAGCAACCGTGGGAAAGCGACTTTGGTAAACCTAATCGTATCGTAAATGCGCTTGATATTATGATGGACGGCCCTTTAGGCGGCGCGGCATTTAATAATGAGTTTGGACGTCCTAACTTATTAGGCTACTTCCGTACCTACGAAGAAAAAGTAACAAGTCACAATGGTGAAGAGGTGCGTGGTTACCACAAGCCTATTATGCTTGCTGGTGGTTTAGGTAATATTCGTGCTGATCATGTTCAAAAAGGGGATATTCCAGTAGGTGCAAAACTTATTGCACTAGGTGGCCCTGCAATGAACATTGGTTTAGGCGGCGGTGCAGCATCAAGCATGGCATCGGGCCAATCAAACGAAGATTTAGATTTTGCTTCTGTACAGCGTGAAAACCCAGAAATGGAACGCCGTTGCCAAGAAGTGATCGATAAGTGTTGGCAACTAGGGGATGAAAACCCAATTGCGTTTATACACGATGTAGGCGCCGGTGGTTTATCTAATGCGTTTCCTGAGCTTGTAGATGATGGTGGCCGTGGTGGTAAATTCCAACTACGTGATATTCCTAACGATGAGCCGGGCATGGCCCCACACGAAATTTGGTGTAACGAATCGCAAGAACGTTATGTACTGGCTGTTGCTGTTGAAGATTTTGATCGCTTTGAAGCAATTTGTAAGCGCGAACGTGCGCAGTACGCAGTAATAGGTGAAGCCACAGAAGAGCGCCACTTAACTGTTGCCGACAGCCACTTTGATAACAGCCCTGTTGATTTGCCGCTTGATGTATTATTAGGTAAAGCACCTAAAATGCATCGCGATGTAACTTCAAAGCAAGTTACCGGTAAGGCAATTGATGCAGAGTCGATTGATATAGCTGAGGCTGCTCAGCGTTTACTGCGCTTACCTACTATTGCAGAAAAAACATTCTTAATTACCATTGGCGATCGCTCGGTTACCGGTTTAGTAGCACGAGATCAAATGGTGGGCCCTTGGCAAGTACCTGTGGCTAACTGTGCAGTTACCGCAGCAACGTACGACACTTACCACGGTGAAGCTATGTCACTGGGTGAGCGCACGCCGGCAGCACTATTAAATTACGGTGCATCGGCGCGTTTAGCCGTGGCAGAGTCACTAACCAATATTGCCTGTGCCAACATTGGTAGCCTAGAGAACATTAAGCTATCGGCTAATTGGATGGCTGCAGCAGGTCACCCTGGTGAAGACGCCGGCCTTTACGAAGCTGTAAAAGCGGTAGGCGAAGAGCTTTGTCCTGCGCTTGGTTTAACTATCCCTGTAGGTAAGGATTCTATGTCGATGAAAACGACATGGAAAAACGAGGATGATACTGCTGAGCAATCAGTTACTTCTCCGTTATCACTTATTATTACTGCCTTTGGCCGTGTTGACGACGTGCGTAAAACAGTGACTCCGCAGTTACGTACTGATAAAGGCGATACATCACTTATTTTAGTTGACTTAGGTGCGGGTAAAAACCGACTGGGCGCATCAAGCCTTGCACAGGTTTACAAGCAGCTTGGTGATGTTACTCCAGATGTTGACAGCCCTGAGTTACTGAAAGGCTTTTACAATGCCATGCAAGCACTTGTCGCGGATAGCAAGCTACTTGCTTATCATGACCGCTCAGACGGTGGTTTATTTACTACTGTAACTGAAATGGCATTTGCTGGGCACACCGGTGTGACTGTTGATTTAGCTGGTTTAACCGGGACAGATCTAGAAGCGCTTTATAACGAAGAGCTTGGCGCGGTAATTCAAGTTGCTAACAGCGATTTAGATGCCGTAAATGCTGTATTTGAGCAACATGGTGTTGGTGCAATTAGCCACGTGATTGGCTCACTTAATAGCGACGATAGCATTGTATTTAACCGCGGTGAGCAAACAGTACTTAATCATACTCGTACTGAATTACGTACTATTTGGGCCGAAACAACGTACCAAATGCAAGCACGTCGTGATAACCCTGATTGTGCTAAGCAAGAGTTTGATGCCAAGTTTGATGCAAAAGATCCAGGCTTAAACGTAAAACTTAACTTTGACTTAAACGAAGATATAGCCGCACCGTACATTGCAACGGGCGCTAAGCCGCAAATGGCTATTTTACGTGAGCAAGGCGTTAACTCGCATTTAGAAATGGCTGCTGCGTTTAACCGTGCTGGTTTTGCCGCTGTTGATGTACACATGAGCGATATCCTCGAAGGGCGTTTAACCCTTGAGCAATTTAAAGGCTTAGTGGCATGTGGTGGTTTCTCTTATGGTGACGTATTAGGCGCCGGTGAAGGCTGGGCTAAGTCTATATTGTTTAACGATATGGCACGCGATCAGTTCCAAAACTTCTTCCATCGTGAAGACACCTTTAGCTTAGGTGTGTGTAATGGTTGTCAAATGTTATCAACATTGAAAGAGTTAATTCCGGGTACTGAGCATTGGCCACGTTTTGTAACAAATAAGTCAGAGCGTTTTGAAGCACGCTTTAGCTTAGTTGAAATACAAGAAAACCCGTCTGTATTCTTTAATGGAATGGCTGGGTCGCGTATGCCAATTGCTGTATCTCATGGTGAAGGCCATGCTGAGTTTGCAAACGATGCTGCCACTAAAGCTGCGCTTGAAAGCGGCACTGTTGCGGTTAAATTTGTAGATAACTACGGTAATCCGACAACGCAATACCCGGCTAACCCGAATGGTTCACCAGAGGGTATTACCGGTATTACCTCTACTGATGGCCGTGCCACTGTAATGATGCCGCACCCTGAGCGTGTGTTCCGCGCTGTTGCTAACTCGTGGCACCCAGATGAGTGGAAAGAGGATAGCCCATGGATGCGTATGTTCCGCAACGCACGTAAAAATGTAGGTTAAAAACGACATATACAAGTTAGATTCATAATCTAGCTGTAAAATAAAAAAGGCTGCACTGTGCAGCCTTTTTTGATTGCGTAGATTTAAAATTACGATAGTTTGTAAAGTATAAATAAAAGCTTATAAGGACAGTATGTTAAAGCGCGTTGGTTTAATTATGGGTGCTGTATTGCTAAGTATAGTTTTGCTTGGCTATGTATTTCGTTTGCCACTATTACAATGGGCTGTAGCGCCTGAGCTTGAAAAAGCGGGTGTTACCTTAAGCTGCTTAGATTTTTCGCTTACGAGTAAGTTAAATGTGCACGTACAAAAAGCCTGTTTAAGTTACCAAAATCAAGAGCTTGCTCTTACGGGAATTACTGCTAATACCAAGCATGTTAAAGTTAAACACGCAGTACTTAATGTAAATCCATTCCCTCAAACTAGTAAAACAAGCACTGCTGCCACAATTTTAGATTTAGCGCTTCCTGAAAAAAGGCCAACAATTACAGTTGAGCATTTAACTATACACAGTGCGCTTTTAAAGCGCCCGCTAATGCTAAATATCACCGAGCCCACGCTTAACCAGTTTGTAGTCAATGGTGATTTAAACGCTAGCGCAACGCTTTACAATAATAAGGTACAAGGGCAGCTTAAAGTTAATGATGGATTATTGAAGCAACTACTTAAAACAGATAATGAGTTATTAAGTGGACTTAGCTTTAATGCAGCGCAGGCATTTAGCTTTAACGGGGTAGAGGCAAGCCTTACTGGTGATTTACAAGCCCAGTATGACTATAAAATACAAAGCTGCGATATAACAAACAGCTCCAAAGGTGTGCTAAGTGCTACCTATAATTTAAATAGCCAAAACCTTGAGCTTGACCCAAGCAAGCTTAAAAACAATGTAAAACTTAGTAATAACTGCCAATCTCTTATTCCTGAAAGTGCCTACAAGTCATTTGCTGTAAAGCAGCTTCCACTTAATTGGCAATGGACTTTAGCTAAACCAATTAACTTTGCACATAACAACCTAACCTTACCGTTAATAACGCTCAAAAGCGCAGAGCAAGCCAAGCAAAATATAGATATAACGGTTACAGATACGTTTTTAAATACTGCAGCACCGTTACAAAGTGCACGCACACAGCTAAAAGTACAACTACATACAGATGAAATAGACGCTATAACGCTAAATACGCAGCTTAAAAACGCTCAATTAAGCGGTAATTACGATATTGCGCTTACCGCTTTGCCTGAATTTTTACCGGCTGAGGCTAATAATATTAAAGCCAAGGGGGACTTTACAGTCACTCAACTTATTGACTTTAAGCCCGAAGGTAGCGCACGTATTGAGTTTAGCGTTGATAGCGCAGCTGCTTATGGCAGCACTCTTAACGGCTACACAGGTAACCTTGAAGCAAGTATGAATGAAAAGCTCGATGCAAAAGTAACGCTTAAAAGTAAGCTTAAAAGCGTGCAATACAACGAATATAAACTCACCGGTATTAATAACACCCTTAGTGCAAGGGCAAGCTTAGGTGTGGGAGAATTATTTGCTCACTTAAATGCAAGCACCCAAATAAATACACTCACTAGTCCAAATGTCGATTTAAATACTATAAACGTAGCGTCAACTGGGCTGCAAAGTCGCGCGCTTGAAGCGTCTCATCATGTATTTGTAAATGGTGTTGAGCTGGTGGCCAATCACCATGTTTCAAAGGTAGCGCATCCGTTTGAAGTGATTATACCGCAGCAAAGTGTGCTTTCGTTAAATTCAATCGTTAGCCAATTTGAACCGTTAGCTCAGCTAACCCAAGGAAAATTGGGTGGGCGTATAAGTGGTGATGTGAATTTACAAAAAGCAAATTTTACTTTAACGATGACTGATACCAGTGCACTGTATAACGACTACTTAGCTAATCAATTTAGTATGCAGCTAGGTGGGCAGTACGATTCAGGGCAGCTTAATGTTGCCCCTACTACCTTTAATCTTAATGAATTACGTGCAGGCGCTGTAGTTAAAAGTATCACTGGTAATATTAAAGTGGTTAATAATAGCGCGCAGGCCTTTGATATTGAAGGCGATATTTTTGGTGGTAAATTTTCTTTAGATAAATACACGCTTTTAAAGCAGCAAACAGCTAATGTTACGTTTGAAAATGTTGATGCCAGTAAATTAATAACGCTTGACGATAAGTCGGGTATTACCCTAACAGGTAGGCTAAAAGGGTCGTTGCCATTTTATTTTGATGAAACAGGGGTTGAGGTAAAAAATGGCAGCCTAGCCAATCAAGGCCAAGGTAAGCTTATTATTAGTAATAACGAAGCGTTTGACGCTGTTATGCGCCAGCAACAAGAGTTACAACCTGTGCTTGGGTTGCTCAAAAACCTTGATATACAAAAACTTAATAGTACAGTAGCGCTTAAAAGTGATGGCTGGTTAAACTTAGGTGTTAACTTACAAGGCTTTAATGAGCCAGAGCAGCAACAAGTTAACTTTAATTATAATCACGAAGAAAACGTGTTTACGTTGCTAAGAGCGCTTAGACTGAGCGACGAAATAACGCAAAAAGTTGAGCAGCAATACTCTAAAAAAGGAAACTAATGATGAAAAATTTGTTGAGCATTAAGGCCGTTATTGCACTTGCTGCTATTAGCGCTTTAAGCGCATGTACCCACAGAGTAGAGGTGGCAGCGAAAGAGCCGATAACGATCAATCTAAATGTAAAAGTAGATCACGAAATTCGAGTAAAAGTAGATAAAGAACTCGATAACTTATTCAGTGACGACAGTGAATTATTTTAGGAGCTAAATGATGACTATAAAAAATAAATTAAGTATTGCTACTCTAGTAAGTGCGGTATGTTTGTCGTTTTCGGCGTGGGCTATTAGTTTAGATGATGCTAAAAACCAAGGCTTAGTGGGTGAAGATAGCTCAGGTTACTTAGGGCTTGTTGTACAAAACAGCGAGGCAAAAGCCGTGGTTGAGGAAATTAACGCTAAACGTAAAGCACAGTATTTAAAGTTGGCTAAAAAGAACGATTTATCGCTGGCACAAGTAGAAGCACTTGCAGCAGCTAAAACAATCGAAAAGACCAAAAGTGGCCACTATATTGAAGTGAATGGTAACTGGGTTAAAAAGTAATACAAGCAGCTAAACATATTACTTAAAAACCGAGCATTTAGGCGCTCGGTTTTTTTATATTTGCTAAAAGTTGCTGCCAAAAGTCAAATCCTTTGCGCCTTGCAAGCTTTATATTGTGCTCTGGTATAGATTCAGGCTCGTTATAGTGATCAAGCGCTTCGCTCATACTCAGTTCGCGAATTAAATGCAGTGTAGGGTAGGGTGCT
Source organism: Pseudoalteromonas sp. Angola-7 (assembly GCF_028599255.1). Taxonomy (NCBI): domain Bacteria; kingdom Pseudomonadati; phylum Pseudomonadota; class Gammaproteobacteria; order Alteromonadales; family Pseudoalteromonadaceae; genus Pseudoalteromonas; species Pseudoalteromonas sp. Angola-7. Next base: position 497,858 of record NZ_JAQREL010000002.1, on the reverse strand, counting down.
CGGTTGGTGTAATTTGCGGCATCATCTTCATCGCTGCCGGCAAACACGTAATCGGGGTGAAAATTAGCAATTTGGTATTTACCTTCAAAGCCTTGTGCTACCAGTAAGGCATTGGCTAAATCGACTAAATCTAAAAAGTCTTCAAAATCGCTAAAGCCGTTATCAAACAGTATTAATGTGGTTTCGCGCTCTGGATTTTGATCAAGCTGCACACACTGCTCTAGCATGTCCATTACAGCGTCATCAATTTTTGTTGCAGGGCTAAGCACATAATGAATACAGTTATTTTCTACTTCTTTACGGGCAAATGGGCAAAAGTTATATTTTACAATAACGGATGATACCCACTCGCGGGTTTGGGCAATTGCTTGATGAGTCATGCTTTTGGCTCTAAATACTGATTTATAATGGTTAATGTTTTTTCAATGGCGCCTTGGTTTTTTACTACACATTGCTGCGCTTTAATACCCAAGCTTTGGCACGCTTTGGTGTTTTGGCTTAAATTAATTAATTGTTTAGCAAGCTCATCGGTATTTTCAACAACGACAGCCCCTTTAAGTTTAATTAGCTCAGGGTAGATATGATCAAAATTATACGTATGTGGGCCTGTAATAACACCAACCGAAAAAGCAGCAGCTTCTAGTGGGTTGTGCCCACCTCGGCGAATTAAACTGCCGCCTATGTAACTTACATTCGCTGCGCCATATAAACACTGTAGTTCGCCCAGTGTATCAGCTAATAGTACTTGCTCGTTTTGATAGTTATTGTTGCTGCGACGACTAAAGCTAAGTGGGCTTTGAGTTAGCGTATCGGCTACTTTATCAAATTGCTCTGGGTGGCGCGGTGCAATAACTAAAAGTGCATTAGGGTATTTTTTTAATAGCTGCTGATGGGCGTTTAATATCATTTCGTGTTCAAGCGGGTGAGTGGAGCCTGCCACCCATACAAAACGTTCTTTGGTTTTATATTCGGCTTTAAGATTTGCAACTTTAGTTAGTTGCTCATTGCTTGGCGTAATGTCGAACTTTATTGAGCCTGTAACATGGCTTTTTGAAGGGGGTAAACCAAGTTCAATAAAGCGCTTAGCATCATTTTTATTATGACTTGCAAGCACTGAAATTGAACGCATAATTATATGCGTTAACCCTGCCACCTTTTGATACCCCTGTTGCGATTTTTCGCTTAGGCGAGCATTAAGCACTAATACCGGAATATTCTTTTTATGGCTTATTGCCATTAAATTAGGCCACAGCTCAGTTTCTAAAATACACAGTGCCTGTGGATTTACGCGCTTTAAAAATCGAGCGCTCGAACCTGCAAAGTCTATAGGTAAATAACAACACGCCACGGTATTTTTAAATTGTTCACTAATTTGCGCACGCCCGGTAGGAGTATTGCAGGTAATAAGTATATTAAGCTGCGGGTGTTGTTTTTGCAGTGCTTTAATCAGTGGCGTTGCAGCAAGGACCTCACCTACAGAAGCGCAGTGGAACACAACCGGTTTAGCGCTATTATTAAATAAGTGTTTGCTAATAAAACCAAAGCGCTCTTTAAAGTGCGCGCGGTAGCCTTTATTTTTTTTACCTCTTAGTACATACAAGTAAAATACAATCAGTGGGCTAATTAAAATTAAAGCGAGTGAGTAAAAAATGCGTGCCATACTGAACTTTTATTAAGGTAAGTGGAGCTAGTTTAACGCGAAAGTGATAATTTCTGAACATGTGAAGCACTAAATTATAATTCAGTTCAGCTATATTCCCATAAAATACACACAACTAAATAAAACTATGGAATAATGGATTTAATTTTTTCCTGCCATTTCAGTTCCTAGAGGAATTTTTCATGTCAATTATCGATTCTGTGGCAACAAGCTACGTTGAAAGTTTAAACCGTCATCAAGCCTTATTTGAAACGATGGAGGCTTATCATCAAGAGTCTATGCAATTATTAGAAGCGTGCCACAGTGCATTGCAAGCTGGTGGTAAGGTTATTTGGTTTGGCAACGGCGGCAGTGCTGCCGATGCACAGCATTTAGCTGCCGAATTTGTTGTGCGTTATAAGTTAGAGCGTGGCCCGCTTGCCTCTATGGCGCTGACCACAGATACCTCAATATTAACTGCACACAGTAACGACTACCACTTTGATACGGTATTTGAACGCCAAGTTCAGGCTTTATGTAAACCAGAAGATTTAGTGATTGGTTTAACAACCTCAGGTACCAGCGCCAATATTAATTTAGCACTGGAAGCAGCTAACAAAATTGGCGCGTTTACGGTTGCCTTAACCGGTCGCGAGGGCGGTAAAGTAAAAGACATTGCTAAATTGCCCATTATTATAAAAAATGATGAAACAGCCCGTATCCAAGAGGCACATATGTTTATTGGCCATTGGTTATGTGAAGCTATCGATATGGTTGTTGCGGAGCAGCAGTAATGGATTTATCGCTATTAAAAAACTTATCTAAAGCGCGTATTTTAGTTGTCGGCGATGTCATGCTAGACCGATACTGGTATGGCGATACAGGGCGTATTTCGCCAGAGGCTCCAGTACCCGTTGTTAAAGTAAGCAAGTTTGAAGATAAAGCGGGTGGCGCTGCAAATGTTGCAAAAAACATTGCTAGGCTTGATGCCAAAGTGGGCTTACTTGGTTTAATTGGTGAAGATGAAAGCGGGCAAATTTTAGAAACTATTTTAAAGGGTGAAAAAATACATTCACAGCTTGTTAGTGTATGCGATTTACCCACTATTTCTAAAATGCGTGTAATTAGCCGTCATCAACAACTTGTGCGCCTAGATTTAGAAGAAACCTTTAGCGAGCAGCATAGCCAGTTGTTATTAAACCGTTTAGAGCTGGTGCTTGATGATTACGACTTTGTGGTATTTTCTGATTACAGCAAAGGCTCGCTGAGCTTAATTAAAGAAATGGTTAGCGTTGCTAAAGCGGCGGGTAAAACCGTGCTTATAGATCCTAAATCGCCCGACTTACACTTATACGAAGGCGCAGACTATATTACCCCTAATTTACATGAATTTAATTTGGCTGGGGGTAAAACAGGCTCTGAAGAAATATTAGCACAAAGCGCGCGTGAGCTAATTAGTAAAAATGGTATTAAAGCCATGCTACTTACACGCTCTGAGCAAGGTATGTCATTAATTAATGCCGATGAAAAACACGACTTTGCAGCGCAGCAGCTAGAAGTAAGTGATGTAACTGGCGCAGGCGATACTGTTATAGCCACGCTTGCGGTGATGCTCGGGGCAGGTATGGAGCCTAAAGATGCGGTAGAAATTGCTAATTTAGCCGCAGGCATTGTAGTAAGTAAATTGGGTGCGGCAACGGTTTCACCAGAAGAGCTTAGCCAAAAGCTTGGCCAATACTTACACACCAATGGCGAGCACTACCAAACTCCATTTGACGATGTATTGCAACACATTGAGTTTGCTAAGCAAAATGGCGAAACGATAGTGTTTACCAATGGCTGTTTTGATATTTTACACGCAGGCCACGTACGCTATTTAGCCCAAGCCAAAGCGCGTGGAGATAGACTCGTTGTTGGTTTAAATAATGATGATTCAATTACGCGTTTAAAAGGCCCTGAGCGCCCTATAAATCCACTTGATGAGCGCGCAATGGTATTAAGTGCACTTGCCTCTGTAGATTGGGTAATCCCCTTTGGCAGTGCAGACGAAAACGACACTCCCGCTAAATTAATCGAGCAAATAAGCCCCGATATTTTAGTTAAAGGTGGTGATTACACTGTAGAGCAAATAGCTGGCGCCGATCATGTGCTACGCCATGGTGGCAAAGTAGAAGTGCTGACATTTTTAGATGGTTGTTCAACCTCTAAGGTGATTAGCAAAATAAAGCAGTAATATTTGCTGATTAAATAAAAAAGGGTTGAAAACTGCGTTTTCAACCCTTTTTTTGTTATAAATAGCTGGCATTTAAAATGCTATTTTTAAATATACGGTTTAAAAATTATATTCGTACTTAGCAAACGCTGATGTGTCGTTTTCTGCGCCATCGTTGTTTGATGCAAAAGCGCCGAGCGTTAAGCGCCCACCCATAGCCAGCTGCCTGTAGCGTAGCTCAACTTGTTTTGAGTTATAACCGGTTTTGGTAATTGTATTACCTAAATCGGGGTTACTAGGGTAACGGTCGAGATTATCGCTGTTGTAATCCACACTACGTAGTTTTACTTGCCAGTCATCGCCATTTGAAAGCTGACCTAAAAGTGTTAATACCACTGACTGCGAATCATTATCAAAGGTTGAGCCAATAGTGCGACCGTGGTAACGATAGCCCGATTTATAATCGGAGTGTTCGTAGTAGCAGTTTTCATTGGTTGATTCGGCCGAGCACGATACGCCTGTGTCTATGTATTCAACGTTAACGAGCACATTTTGATTGTAAATGCGCTGCGTAGTTTGTACGCCAAATAAATACGCTCTGTCGGCTGGTTTGAATTGCGAGCTGGCATCTTCGCCAATTGTACTTGCGTAGATTGCATACGGGTGACTAAATAAAGTGTCAGACCAACGCACATCTATGCCTGCAAGCTGATTACCAATTTTAGACTCTAGTGAGCTACCACAATTTTCATTGCCATCAATACAATTAGTTTGCCCAGTAATAACATCAATAAAATCACCTGCTGAGCTTGGTTGGCCTTCACCGGCCCACTGCGCAGACCAGCTTAAAGCAATTTCAAGCTGTTGCATCGGGCGAAAGTTAACACGGCTACTCCAAAGCAGCGCATCAGGAATAACACGGGTCGATTCTAACTTTGCCATTTGCGCGGTAAAGCTCCATTGGCCTAGCCAACTTAACCAAGGCGTTTCAAACGCTGTGCTTTGCTCACGGGTTACACTTAGTGCCGGCAGTGGCTTTGCATTACCCGACATAATTAAACTGTTATCAACACCTGGGCCCCAAAACTGCTCTACGGCACCGGCTCTAAAAATCCAATTGCCCAAGCGGTAGGCTAAATAGCTATCGTCAAATGAGGTATCGTTACAATCTTCAAGTGCTTGTTCGTTAGTGGCTATATCATCGGTTGTTTTGCCATCAACTAAGCATTGTTTACCATCGTTACGGTAATTAATGGCTACCTTCGCCGCAAAGTTATCGCCAAGGTAGGCGTAGGCCGCAGAAAGCTCAGATTCTTGTGTGTTGGTTGCCCCAAAGCTGGTGGCTATAATTGGGTCTGATGCGGCAAACGCTGAGAGTTGTACACTGTGCGAGCTGCTGTTTTCTGACTTATAACGATGTTTTACACGAAGCAGTGCATCTTGCAGGCTGGGAGATAAAAGTTCAAGCTTGCTCGATTCTAGCTCGCCAATAAAGCTTTTCCACATTAGCGGGTAGGTGGTTACAGGCGCTAAAATAACACCGGCATCGGCCAGTTGTTGAATGTCGGCACGTAGACCGTAATCGTCTGGCTTTACCCAGGGCTCTGCAGTTACTGATGCGCTCATAGCGCAAAAAAGAGAAGAAAGTAGAAAGATTCTGTTTCGCAAAGTTCAGATCCTTGTGATTAAGATTGCGGCTAAGTTTACCAATCTAACATGGCTATTGCAGTAAATAATCTATTTTAGGGCGTTAAATTTGTGTATAAAAATGTAACCTAGCTATCGTAAAAACAATGGGATTGATATACTGCTGCGCAAATAGGAAATAGAGAATGCAATGAGCAACAAACGACTTTTATTTATACCCGTATCATCGCCACAAGGAATAGGTGAATACATGCGCTCGTTGTTGCTAGCCCAAAGCCTTGAGAGTGAATGTCTAGGTTCACTTACCATCCATTTTGTTTTAAATAAACACACGAACTACGCTAAAAACTGCCCATATGATACCACCTTGCTTGAGCGCTCTGCGACTAAAGAGCGCGATAAAGTGTGTGAAGTTATAGCCGATTTTAAACCTGACATTGTAATATTTGATTGTGCAGGGCGCGCTGCTCACATGAAAGCTGCAAAAAAAGTGGGTGCCAAAGTGGTGTTTATTTCTCAGCATGCGAAAAAGCGAGCGAAGGGCTTAAAACTTAACCGTATCAACTTAATTGATAGCCATTGGGTGGTACAGCCCGATTACTGCATTGAACCTCTGAGCTGGGCTGAAAAAGCTAAAATAGATGTGTTTTCTTTGGCTATGCCTAAAAATGTGGGCCCTTACATAGCATTTTCATCAGCGAACGATACCAAACAGGTGTTAAAAAAATATCAGCTTGATGAACAAGGCTACTTTATTGTGAGTGCAGGCTCTGGCGGTCATGTACTAGATAATCAAAACTGTGCAGATGTATTTTTTGCCGCCGCAGAGCAAATTTCATTGCAAACAGGGTTAAAGGCGGTGGTGGTATTTGGCCCTAATTATGATAAAGCGTTGCCAGCATCAAATACTGTTATAAATTTGGATACGTTAGAAAATAGTGAGTTTTTGTCGCTTATGGAGCAAGCTAAATTTGCGTTGTTAAGTGCTGGCGACACCCTATTGCAGGCGATTGCTGTTAAAACGCCTGCTGTGGCATGCGCTATATCAAAAGATCAAACACAGCGCCTAGCAAGTTGCGCCACAACTGGCGTGGTAATTAAAGCAAACTTTGAGATTGAAGACATAGTAAATAAAGTCAGTGCTTTACTAATAGAGCCGCATTTTAACCAGCTACTAGAAAAATATTCTTTGCTTGAAAGCGCCCATAGCTATGAAGAAATAACGCAAGGGGTTAAAAGCATGCTGATGGTTGCCCATAGATGAATATAGTGATTGTAATAGACTCGTTAGCGGGTGGCGGCGCCGAAAAAGTGATGCTAACCCTTGCTCAGCAGCTAGTAAAAACGCATAGCGTTACTATTTTATCGTTGGCTAATAAATATGAATACACGATCCCTGCGAATATAAAGGTTGAAAGTCTATTCAGTGATAAAGCCACTAAAGTGGATCGTTTTTGGAAAATAAACAAAAGTGTAGCAAAGCTAGAGGCGTGGTTTAATAACAAACAAAAACAAATTGGCCCCATAGATTTAGTGCTTAGCAATTTAGATAGAAGCAATAACCTATTGGCTAAAAGCCAGATTAAAAATGTTCACTTTGTTATGCATAACTCTGTTAATGCAGAGCTAGCGAGGCAAAAAAAGTTAGGCCCGTTTTCTTATTACTATCTTAAAAAGTCAAAGCAAAACTTAAACGGAAAATCCTTGGTGTGCGTGTCTAAAGGGGTAGAGCAAGAAATTACCCAAGGGCATTTAATTAGCCCAAGCGCTATCACAACTATTTATAATCCCTTTAATTTAGTGGATATAAAACGGCTCTCAGATGAGGTTAATACGCAAATTCCGCAATCGCCGTATGTTATTCATGTAGGGCGGTTAGCTAAACAAAAGCGCCACGATATTTTATTTTCGGCATTTGCAAAGCTTGATAAAAAATACAAATTAGTCCTTTTATGTAATAAGCCTAGCAAAGCATTTAAGCTTGCAAAAACGTATGGTATTGAGGGACAACTTATAGTGCCAGGGTTTGAACAAAATCCGTATAACTGGATTAAGCAGGCTGAGGCATTAGTATTAAGCTCTGATTTTGAAGGGCTCCCTACAGTGTTAATTGAAGCATTAGCTGTTGGCACGCCTGTAGTAAGTACTAACTGTACGTTTGGACCGAGCGAAATTTTAACAAACGACTTGGCTAAATATTTAGCGCCTGTAGGGCATAGCGATGAGCTAGCGGCTAAAATTGAGCTGGTTTTAAACGCTAAGCCTAATGTAGATAATGCCGACATTTTACTAAAGGTAACGGCCGAACAAGTTGCTAAGCAATACCTAGCTTTGTGTGGTTAATTGCTCTTTATAAATAGCCAATAAAGTTTGCCAGTCATTACTTTGCCAATAAAAAGCGTTGTTACGTCCTTGCTCTTTTAAAAATGAGCGCTCTAAACGTGCCATATTACTTTGTTGCCATTGCTTGTTAGGTGGTTTTATTTCGCCGCGATCAAAGTCGATAATATAAACCTCGCCCGTTTCATTAAATAAAATATTATTTATATTCAAATCAGCGTGGTACACACCTTTTGAGTGAAATAGCGCAACAGTATTGGCAGTGCGCTTGAGCTCATTTTCTGTTAGTGGGCGTTCAATTAAAATATCCAGCAGGCTTTTAGCCCCTTTTACAGCCTCTGTAATTATATCGCCACGATAAATTAAGCCAGAGGTTGTTACCTTGGCGGCAATGGGTTTGGGTACATTTAAGCCAAGCTCAATAAGCTTTATCATTAAGCTGAACTCATTAAACACACGGGTGTTTTTAAGCCCAGGGTAGAGGTACTGATCGCTTAACAACTTGCCAACTAAACCGCCGCGCCAATAGTGCCTAAGTACAGCGGTTAAATCATCGTGTTTAAAAAACCAGGCTGTGGCGCGGCCTTTTTTAGCACCGACTATTTTATTTTGCTGTTGCCAATAATCTGCATCAAACCAGTTTAAATCAACCTCGTTAAAATAATCTGGGTGGCTTAAAATAGTGTGCTTACCTTGCGTTAGTGTTTTAAACATAGCTCGTTAAAATAATTCAATAATGCGTGTATATTAACGTGTTTTATAGCGCAGCATAAGTGCTTGCATTAGTGCGAGTATAATTTAAGATCGCAGTCTATTATTTAAAGCCAAAGTGGAACGCGTGACTCAAGTGCCTAATTACTCCTCAATTTGTATTTTAAGACTCTCTGCCATTGGTGATGTGTGTCATGCCGTTAGTGCTGTACAAGCCATTCAAAAAGCACACCCCAATGCAAAAATAACGTGGGTAATGGGTAAAATAGAAGCCATGTTACTTGCCGATTTACCTGGGGTTGAGCTGGTAGTTTTTGATAAAAAACAAGGTAAGGATGCACTTAAAAAGTTAGCACATTCTTTTAAAGGGCAGCAGTTTGATGTGCTGCTTAATATGCAAGTCGCATTAAGAGCTGGCTTTGTTGCGCGCTGTATTCCGGCTAAAGTAAAAATAGGCTTTGATTGGGCACGTTCAAAAGAATTACATAGCTTGTTTATAAATAAACGAATAGCCCCACAAAAAGAAGCGCATGTGCTAGAGGGATTTAAAGGCTTTGCGGGCGCCATTGGAGTTAAAGACTATTCACCTACCTGGGATATGCCTTATACCTTAGCGGATGAGAACAAAGCAGATGGGCTATTAGGGCCTGCATATTTGACAAATAAGTTATTGGTAATATCTCCTGCGGCCAGTAAAGCACAGCGAAACTGGTTGCCTGAGCGCTATGCTGCCCTTGCTGATTACGCGCATGAGCAGGGCTTCAACGTGGTACTAACGGGCGGCCCAACTGAGCTTGAGATTAATTTAGCTAATCAAATTATAAAACATAGTCACTGCACTATTTTAAACTTAGTCGGTAAAACAAAACTTAAAGAGCTGCTATGTGTACTTAAGCGCGCTGATTTAGTTTTAGCCCCCGATACCGGCCCAGCACATATGGCGGTAACGGTAGGTACGCCGGTTATTGGTTTATATGCGCATTCTAATCCTGCACGTACAGGCCCTTATTCATATCAAGACTACGTAGTTGAGGTGTATCATCAAAACCTGCTAAAGCAAACGGGTAAAACAGCTCAACAATTGCCTTGGGGTACGCGCGTTAAGGGAGATGACCTTATGAGCCAAATAAGCGTAGACAGTGTTAAAACTATGTTTGATCATGTGGTACAAAAAGAGTCTATAAAATGAGTGTAACAGAAAAAAACAAAGCACTTTTTTTAGACCGAGATGGCGTGGTAAATATTGATCATGGCTATGTGTATCAAAGTGAAAAATTTGAATTTATAGACGGTGTGTTTAGTACCTGTAAAGCATTTTATGATGCAGGTTATAAAATTATCATAGTGACTAATCAATCGGGAATAGGGCGAGGTTACTACACTGAAGATGACTTTTTAGCTTTAACTCAGTGGATGAAAACACAATTTAGTAAGCACAATACTAAAATTACAGATGTGTATTTTTGCCCGCACCATCCCAAAAAAGCGATGGCGCAATATTTAAAACAGTGCCAGTGCAGAAAGCCAGCTCCAGGTATGCTGTTACAAGCTATGCAAGAGCATAATATTGACCCTTCGAGCAGTGTTATGGTGGGTGATAAGCTTAGCGATATGCAAGCGGCACAAAAAGCGGCTATTAGCACGCGAGTGCTAGTTCGCTCTGGCCAACAATTTGACGAAACCGCAAAACAATACGCCGATTTAGTGATTGACTCTATTAACGATTTACCAGCACACTACTTGGTATAAAGTGCGTTTATATTTTCGCAACTAAAGTGTTAAGTATTGCTGCCATTACCTGTATTAGCGACGAGCTGCAAACAGTGCATTTTACTTGTTAAACTTTTACAATACACCTCAACATAAACAGTGGCTTTAATGTTGTTGTTTACCCGTTCATTTAATTGGAGACTACAGATGAGAGCATCTGCTTTTTTTAGCCAACTACAAGAGCAAATTGAAGACGTTAAAGCGCAAGGTTTGTATAAAAGTGAGCGTATTATTACCTCGCAGCAACAAGCTCAAATAGAAGTTGCATCTGGCGATAAAGTTATTAATTTTTGTGCTAACAATTACTTAGGCTTAGCAAATAGCCCTGAGCTAATTAAAGCAGCGCAAGGTGGTTTAGATGACCATGGCTTTGGTGTTGCTTCAGTACGTTTTATTTGTGGCACGCAAGATATTCATAAAACACTAGAGCAAAAAATTAGCGCGTTTTTAGAAACCGAAGATACAATTTTATACTCGTCTTGTTTTGATGCTAACACGGGCCTATTTGAAACTATTTTAGGCGCTGAAGATGCTATTATTTCTGATTCTCTAAATCACGCATCAATTATTGATGGCGTACGCTTATGTAAAGCTAAGCGTTTTCGTTATGCTAATAACGATATGGAGGATCTTGAAAAGCAACTTATTGCAGCTGATGAAGCGGGTGCTAAAACAAAATTAATTGCCACCGATGGCGTGTTTTCTATGGATGGCGTAATTTGTAACCTTGAAGCTGTGTGTGACCTTGCTGATAAGTATGATGCATTAGTGATGGTTGATGACTCACATGCGGTAGGCTTTGTTGGCGAAAACGGTAAAGGTACGCCTGAGTACTGTAATGTGCTTGATCGTGTAGATATTATTACCGGCACGCTAGGTAAAGCGCTGGGCGGTGCATCAGGCGGTTATACATCAGGTAAAAAAGAAATTGTTGAATGGCTACGTCAGCGTTCACGCCCTTACTTATTCTCAAATTCATTAGCGCCTTCAATTGTAACTGCATCAATTAAAGTACTCGAAATGCTTGAAAATGGTGGCGAGTTACGCGCTAAACTTTGGTCAAATGCTAAATATTTCCGTGAGCAAATGGAAGCCGCTGGCTTTACGTGTGCGGGTAAAGATCATGCCATTATCCCTGTAATGCTTGGCGATGCTAAAGTTGCTTCATTAATGGCAGACAAACTACTCGCTGAAGGCATTTATGTAACCGGTTTTTCGTTCCCTGTTGTGCCAAAAGGCCAAGCGCGTATTCGTACACAAATTTCTGCTGCGCACAGTATTGAACAACTAGACACCGCAATTGCTGCCTTTACCCGTATTGGTAAAGAAATGGGCGTTATTTAATTTTTTATAAACCGAAGTATTGCTTCGGTTTTTTAGTTGAGTGTTAACTATGAAAGCTTTATCAAAATTAAAAGCCGAAACCGGCATCTGGATGACCGACGTACCCAAGCCTGAAGTAGGGCATAACGATCTACTCATTAAAATTCGTAAAACCGCGATTTGTGGCACCGACGTTCATATTTATAAATGGGATGAGTGGTCACAAAAAACCATTCCGACCCCTATGGTTGTAGGTCATGAGTACGTGGGTGAAGTGGTTGATATGGGCCAAGAAGTACGTGGCTTTGCAGTAGGTGACCGCGTATCTGGCGAGGGACATATTACGTGTGGGCATTGTCGTAACTGTCGTGCTGGTCGTGTGCATTTGTGCCGAAATACAACCGGTGTGGGCGTTAACCGCGAAGGCGCATTTGCTGAATATTTAGTTATTCCGGCCTTTAATGCGTTTAAAATTCCTGACAATATTTCTGACGAGCTTGCGTCTATTTTTGACCCGTTTGGTAATGCTGTGCACACCGCTTTATCGTTTGATTTAGTGGGCGAAGATGTGCTTATTACAGGGGCAGGACCAATTGGTATTATGGCGGCGGCCGTTGCTAAGCATGTGGGTGCTCGCCATGTTGTGATTACCGATGTTAACGAATACCGTTTAGAGCTTGCGCGTAAAATGGGCGCTACACGTGCCGTAAACGTTGCGAATGATAAGCTTGAAGATGTAATGAATGAGCTAGGTATGACTGAAGGTTTTGATATTGGCCTTGAAATGTCAGGTGTGCCAAGCGCCTTTAATTCTATGTTAAATAACATGAACCATGGTGGCAAAATTGCCATGTTGGGTATTCCGCCATCAGATATGGCCGTAGATTGGAATAAAGTTATATTTAAAGGCTTAGTGATCAAAGGTATATATGGTCGCGAGATGTTCGAAACGTGGTACAAAATGGCAAGCTTGATTCAATCGGGCCTTAATTTAGACCCTATTATTACGCATCAATATTCGGTAGATGACTTCCAAGCTGGCTTTGATATGATGATTTCAGGTCAATCTGGTAAAGTAATTTTAAACTGGGAATAGTTTAAAGTTTGCATACAGAGGCGGCTTAAGCCGCCTTTTTATTATATTTTTAAAAGAGATTTCAATGGCATTTAAACATATATCTATAGCACAAACGCACGAACTGCTTGATAAAGAAGATGTAGTGATTGCAGATATACGCGATCCTAACTCGTACCAAGCAGGGCATATTCCTGGCTCCGAAGCGCTTTCAAATGCCAATATAGCTCAGTTTATGATGGAAAAAGAGTTCGATCAGCCCATTATTATTGTTTGCTACCACGGCATGAGCTCACAAGGGGCGGCTAGTTATTTAGTAGAGCAGGGCTTTGAAGATGTATATAGCATGGATGGTGGCTTTACCGCCTGGGAAGCGGCTTACAGCGAGAAAGTGGAACGATGATTGAGCTAGGTAGTTTAAATAATCCTCGTGCCGCACAGGGCTTTATAGATTATTTAAAAAGCCAAGGCTTTGAAGGGCAACTGCGCAGTGCTGATGGCAGTAATGTTATTATTTGTGTTGCGGGCGAGCACTTTCATCAAGTGCAACCTTTGTGGGCTGAATTTGTACAAAACCCCAATCATGAGCGTTATCAACAAGCCTCTTGGGATGTGGGCGGTACACAATCTGGCTTAACGTATCAAGGACAATCGCTTAATTTAGTGGCGCGTTTTAAAGCTCTAAGCTGGCTAAATAAAACCGTAAGTATTGTAAGCGTAGCTATTTACTTTGCATTTTTATTGGGTGGCTTTGAGCAAATTTATACTGCTTTGCAGTTTAGCCCGAGCCAACCACTGAACTGGTTAACGCCGGTACTTGTTCATTTTAGCGCAATGCACATTGTATTTAACCTAATTTGGTGGATGTCGTTAGGTGATAATATTGAAAAGCAATGCGGCAAGCTGAGTTTAGTTGGGCTATTTGTGGTTACTGCACTTATTAGTAACTGGGCTCAGTTTTTAATTGTGGGGCCTAACTTTGGCGGCTTAAGTGGCGTTGTGTATGGTTTATTGGGTTTTTGTTGGATCCACAGCTATTTAAACCCTAAGCAACCTGCGCTAGTTAGCACTGCCATTATTGGCTTTATGTTAATTTGGCTGGTACTTGGTTTTGCTGATGTGTTGTTTATTGGTATGGCTAATTGGGCGCATTTAGGTGGGCTTTTAAGCGGCATGGCTTATGCCGTAACCGCTAATTTATTTAATGCTAAAAAAGCGTAAGCTTAGTGGTATAAATACTTAGTAAATAATACTTCACGAATAATCTCTTGGCCTGTTTCTTCTTTTAACAGGCTTTTTAATTTTTCGGCACACTTTGCTCTAATTTCTTCACGCCCAGTAAGCGACTTTATTTTTTCTTCAGGTTCTTTAGATAGTATTTCTACTAACGCATCGCGTAAAAGCGGGGTATGATGCTCTACAATAGCAATATCTGCATTATTGCTAAGCATTAAATCTATAGTCACGCGTACATAGCCCATTTTTTTACTTGAAGCGCCTATGTAATTGGTAATTATGTCTGGCTCAAAACCAAAATAGCCCACTGTCGATTCCGCTTTTGCCGAAAAGCTAAAACAGTTTAGGATCAGTGCTAAAAAACCTGCGTATACTATTTTTTTCATCTTTAGTGTGTTTCCATTTTCTTAATACAAATAGTTTATACTTAATAGCGCCTAATAAACAGCTCCTGCAATTATTTATCGGCAGTAAAACATCACTTTTTCAAATGCTTTGGCAATGTTATCATCGTCTCGGTTTTTATTTTATTGAGCTATTGTGATTACATTTCCGCTTTCTATATCTGCCAATTGGCAATGTGCTTCTTTGGTAAATAACTTATCTGCGTTAGAGCAAGAGTGGCTATTTGAGCCACATTCATTAACCGCTAAATTAAAAAGTAATGCACAAAGTTTTAGTGTAAAAGTGCTTAATGAGCAAACTTTTACCCTAAGCGATGCACAGCAACAACTACTTGGCTCAAATACAAATAAAGCACTTAATCGCGAGGTGCTTTTATTGTGTGACAATACACCCATGGTGTATGCCCAAAGTTGGCTGCCCAGTACACAAACGCAAACAACACTGCATAATATGGGCGCGCGCCCTTTAGGTGATGTTATTTTTCAGCACCCTGAACTTACCCGAAGTAATATTGAGGTAGGGCGCTTTGACTCAGAGCATGCGCTGCAGTCACTTGTTAAAGAGTTGAATTTAACTACGCACCCTTTATTAGGTCGTCGTAGTGTGTTTTCTATTAATGATTATCACTTTTTAGTGTGCGAAGTATTTTTACCCGGAGCCTATTTGTACTCATGAAATTAGCCCCTTTGCAATTACAGCATAGCCCTTTTTATATTCAGCTCATGCGCATTGACAAACCTATCGGTACATTACTATTACTGTGGCCTACTTATTGGGCTCTATGGCTTGCAAACGCTGGTATGCCAAGCCTAGTTAACTTTATTGTATTTACCTTAGGCGTAATTGTTATGCGCAGTGCTGGCTGCGTTATTAACGATTTTGCAGATAGAAAAATAGACGGCTCAGTTAAGCGTACAGCAGGGCGGCCTTTGGCCACCGGACAAGTAAGTGCAGGTGAAGCACTGAGTTTATTTATATTACTGATAGCCATTGCTTTTGTATTGGTATTACTACTTAGCATCAACACTATTTTATTGTCATTTGGGGCGTTGGCACTGGCATTTTGCTACCCCTTTATGAAACGCTATACACATCTTCCGCAGGTAGTCTTAGGCGCTGCATTTGGTTGGGCAATACCTATGGCATATATGGCATCAGTTGACTCATTACCGCTGCAGGCGTGGCTGTTATTTGTTGCAAATATTTGTTGGACGGTAGCGTACGACACTATGTATGCCATGGTCGACAGAGATGATGATTTAAAAATAGGGGTTAAATCTACTGCTATTTTATTTGGTAAATACGACCGCCATATTATATTTTTATTAAACGCTAATTTTATAGCGTTGTTGGCGCTTATTGGCTTAATTAACCAGCTAGGCTTGGCGTTTGTTGCAGGTTTATGTACTGCCGCTGGGTTACTTATTTATCAGCAAGTGCTTATTCATAAACGTGCGCGTGATTCATGTTTTAAAGCGTTTTTAAATAATCACTATGTTGGATTAGTTATTTTTGTTGGCTTGTTCTTGTCATTTGTATTTGCGCGTTAATTTCATCTCAACGCTATTAATTTAACCTCAGCATAGCCACTAGTTGTTGTGGCTATGTTGGTTTTATCGTGGCGGGTCAATTACTCCACTTATTGAGGCGTTCTTTCTAAACCAGCCAGCAATAGAGTAGCGCTCATTAATGGCAGGTAATACCTCGTGCGCAAAACGCTCGCTTTCAAACATAACGAGTGTCCCCGCGGTGGGTTTAATTATTATCTCTATTTGCTTACTTTTTGGTTTGTATATAACAAGCTCGCCACCTTGCTCGGGCGTATTTAAATAAAGGATTGTTGTAAATACGCGGTTAGATCGCCCTTTAAATGCATCAAAATGCTTTTTATAAAAGTCGCCTTGGGTGTATTTAGCGTAGTGGCACTCATAATCAAATAAGCCCATAAAAAACTGTCGATTAAGTGTGGTTTTTATACTTTCCATTATTGCTTGATAAGTTAGCTGTGCTTGTGAGCTGCCATCAAACCAATAGGTTTTATCTTTACGAATGGTTTTATCTATTTGTAAGTCATTTAAACGGCCAATACCTGCAGCGCTAAAATGCGGGTTAATACGGTGGCAATCGGTGATTAAACTCTCTACTAGCTCGCTAATAAGTGCGTTAGGTATAACAACATAACCATGGGTTTCTATTGCATCTAAATAAACATCAGAACTAAAAAGTGTGTTCATTTATGTCTGTTGATTAAAAAAGGTGCGACAGTGTAGCCTAAAAAAATTTAATAGCTAGTGGTTTGTGCTCCGCTACTTAAGCAAATAAAAACCTAACGCGTAAGTATAAAAACTAAAAGGGCTTTTTAGGTTAAGCAGCTGTGCTGCAGGTTTTGGTAACAAGAAGAGTAAATCAGTAAGGGCTATCTAAATTGGTTGCCCTTAAAAGGTTTAAGGGCAATGCGGTATGCTATTTTTATCTTGGCTTAAGTAATAGTCGTAGATGCTTTTTTGATAAGAGATAATAAATGGTCAATGTGTTCGCCAACTGCTGCTTGTTGGCTTGTTTGTATAACAAGTTGTTCGTGACTTAAGTCTTTATTTGTTTTTAGCTGTACAAGCTCTGTGTGCTCTGCAAGAGTGCTCGCGTGTTCAATACTTGCAATAGCAAAGTGATCTGATTTAACCAGCCCTGACATTACTTGCTCAATGCTGCCTACCTTAATGCTAGCCGATTTGTTGAGCATATCGATGGCTTCGTTAAGCATGCTTTGTACTTGTTTAGACTGAGAAAAACAGCCGTACATAGGGTAGCTATCTAAATCGTGTTTGCTGATATCGCTTTTATTTGCTAACGGATGATGTTTAGAAACAAACAATACCAGTTGGTCTGGCAGGTGTATGTCGCTGCCGATGCTGTTAATTGCCTGCGAATAAACACTGATATCAATCTCGCCCTCTTGCAGTTTGCGTGCAAGTTCGTGCTGCTCTTGCAATTGCATTTCTATTTTAACATGGGGGTATTGTGCTAAAAATTGCCCGCATGAGATAGGTACTACACTGCTGGCTTTGTTGGTATAGCCAATGACTAACTTTTCGTCAGTATTGCCGTTAACCGATTGAGAAATTCGTTTTTTTGTATGCTCAAGTTCGGCAAGGGTGTTTTTGGCGTAATCAAGGAATAGCTCGCCTTCGGGTGTTAACTTTACTGAACGTGTTGAGCGTTTCACCAGTTCGTACCCCATTTCGTCTTCTAGGGTTTGAATGCTGCGCGTTAGCGCTGATGTGCTAATTTGAGTTTGTTCGGCTGCTTGTCTGAAGTGGCGTAACACACCAAGCGCTACAAATTGTTCTAACTGTTCAAATCTCACTTTATAGTCCCTTTTTATAAGTAAGTCGCGTGTGCCGCGAACATCAATAATATTAGATTCGAGCTTTCAAAAAGCGAAGCCTAATATGTAACTGTGTTTGCAAATTTATGACATATTTGCCTCAGCATATCCCTCTTTTAGTATTATTTAAAGAGAAGACGCATTTAAAAGTATTACCAATTAGGCTTATTTATAGTGATTTATTACTCTATTTAAAACTAAGCTATGTTAGCAAGTAAGATTAAATACAATGACTTAGGTGCTTTGATGCTTTTAAAAGTAATACTTTAGACATAATTTAGCATTAATTAATAAAAAAGTATGCCAGAAAAAAGGCTATAGGAAAATCCTACGTAGTGATTTGTAATGAAGTGAGGCATAAACGTTTATAGTTTTAGGGTATGCCATCGCTTTATTATTGTTTAAGATTTTAGAAAAATAAGCCGCTAAGGCTTATTACTTTTGTTAGTAAAGTTTTTAGTAATGCGGTTACTTAGGGGTTTGTCTTCAATACTTTGTAGCTCTATTTCTATGGCGTCGCACGAAATATGAATTTCAAATAACGATGTTAATAACGAAAGGCTTAAGCACGCTAAGCTCACCCCAAACAAAATAATGCCTGTGGTATTAAATTCTATAAATAAGGCAAACATTGATAGCGTACACAATAAAAAAGACGCCACACCATACACTTGCATGGTACGTATTAGCTTAATGCGCTTTCTTAAGTTTGTTATTTGAGCCACAACAACGGGGCGAATAGATTCACCTTCTCGAGAATTTAATTCTCGGATTAATTGCGCTAGTACTAAAAAGCGGTTTGTGTAAGCAAGCAGCAACAGTGAGATTGCTGGAAAAAGTAAACCTGGGGTAGTAAGTGTCATTGTTTTATCCTAAAAAGTTACCTGCTATACACTTTAGTAGAGTATCGTAGGATATTGTAAACACAAAATAATTGAGGTGATAATTGCAAAATATTAATACTCATAGTACTCAGCAAGCTTTTCAGTGGGTAACGCTCTACAAAGCAGATAACACATTAGAGGCAAATATAATCAAAGGGCTGTTATTAAGCGCGGGAATTGAGTGCCAAATTCAAGGTGAAATGCTTCAAGGCGCCTTAGGCGAAATTCCCTTTGAACAAACCCAAGTAAGTGTGCAGGTTTATTCGATAAAAGAGCGCCACGCGCGCGAAATATTGGTAAACTACCAACAAGTAAAACAATCCGCTCCAGATTGGGTATGCCCTAACTGTAATGAGCATAATGGATCAACATTTGATTTTTGTTGGTCATGTGAGACGTTAAGAAATGACAAAAGCGAATAACTTTCAACGTATTAGAGAGCTAAACTACTTACAAAAAGCGGTGTTAGCAAGTGCTTTAATTGAGCGTATGTTACCTAATTATGGTTTATTTAGTGAAGCCACCGGTTTTGGTGATGAAGCCTTATTACGCAGTGCGTTAAATGTTTGCTGGGAAAAAATATTACTACCAAAAAGTAAAATAGATCTCGAAAAACAAGTAGAAAAAATTGAGCCAAATGTACCTGAACTTGCCGACTTTGATATGTTTGGCACTTACCCCGCAATAGATGCTGCAACGTCGCTTTTGAGCCTAATGCACGGTTTGATGGGGCAAGACGAGCAAGAATTTATAAGTGTTAGTAAAATATCGCAAGCAACAGTGGCGCGTTTTATTGAATACCAAATGACGGTTGAAGGTGAAGTGGCTGACAATAAAGCCGTACGAGAACACCCATTAATGCAATACGAAATTGAAGTTTTAAGTGAGCTAATCGATTTTGTAGAAAATATGGGCCGCGTGACTTCTGAAAACGTTAAGGCACTTAAAAAGCAGGCCGTTGCAGATGGACAAACCAATATTGGTTTAGCGTTATAGTTGTAATTATTAACTGTGGTTAATTAATCGCTCTCTAGCAATTTTAGCGTTTATTACGTTGAACTTAGTAAAAACCTTAGCTAGAGAATGATAAAATAGTTTTAAATATGTGTGTAAATCTCTTAACCACAATGCAGGTTAAGCAGTAAATAAAGGCAGGAGAAGTAAAGTGCGAATTTTAGGCATTGAGTCATCGTGTGATGAAACCGGTATTGCAATTTACGATGATGAAAAAGGCTTATTGGCTCACCAGTTATACAGCCAAGTAAAAGTACATGCAGATTATGGCGGTGTTGTACCTGAGCTTGCATCGCGCGATCATGTTCGTAAAACCCTGCCACTTATTGACGCTGCGTTTGCTCAAGCCGGTTGTGGCCCTGAAGATTTAGATGGCATTGCATACACCGCAGGCCCTGGTTTAGTCGGGGCGTTACTGGTAGGTACCTCTATTGGCCGCTCTTTAGCCTATGGTTGGGATATTCCAGCTGTTGCCGTGCATCATATGGAAGGGCATTTACTTGCTCCTATGCTTGAAGAAAACATGCCTGAGTTTCCCTTTATTGCTTTGCTCGTGTCGGGCGGCCATACCATGATGGTAAAAGTAGCCGGTATAGGCCAGTACGAAGTATTGGGTGAATCTGTTGATGATGCCGCAGGTGAAGCATTTGATAAAACAGCTAAACTGCTAGGGCTTGATTACCCTGGCGGCCCTCGACTAGCTAAAATGGCTGAGCAAGGTGTTGCAAAACGGTTTGTTTTTCCACGCCCTATGACGGATAAGCCAGGCCTTGATTTTAGCTTTAGTGGCTTAAAAACAGCAGCTTCTATAGCGATTCGCGAAAATGATGATGACGCACAAACCAAAGCAGATATCGCCCATGCGTTTCAAACAGCAGTGATTGATACATTGGTTATTAAGTGTAAGCGTGCTCTAAAACAAACCGGGATAAAACGTTTAGTGATTGCCGGCGGAGTAAGTGCAAATACACAGCTGCGCTTACAGCTTGAGCGTGTTATGCAAGGTATGAAAGGACAGGTTTACTATCCACGTACTGAGTTTTGTACTGATAATGGCGCAATGATTGCCTACGCTGGTATGCAGCGCTTAAAAGCAGGCCAATTTGCCACACTCGACATGAAAACCAAACCGCGTTGGCCAATAGACAGCTTAGAAGCGATTTAGCATCAATAATTATTGATTTTTTTCATTAGTGGGTGCTTTTTTGGCGCCCACTTTTGGTTCTTCACCTTTAAAAAGGCGCATAATATTAGTGCGATGACGAAATATAATTAGCACGGTAATAAAGGTTACCGGTAGGGTGTAAAGCGGTTTAATCAACCACGTATACAGTGGAGCAAGCGACACCGTGACCAAAGCGCCTAATGAAGAAAAGCGCGTAATAGCAACCACAATAATCCAGGTACTTATTAATAGCCCCGCCAACAATAAACCAATCGGCAATAAAGAGCCAAACGCAGTGGCTACCGCCTTTCCGCCTTTAAAACTAAAAAATAGTGGGTACATATGCCCTAAGCACGCGGCAACGGCGACCAAACCAAGTGCTAAAGGCGTTAGGTCTAAAAAATACGCCCCCCATACGGGGATGGTGCCTTTTAAAATATCAAACACTAATACTAAGCACGCAGGAAATGCTCCACCTAAACGATACACATTGGTGGCACCTGGGTTATTTGAACCGCTGCTGCGAGGGTCTGGCAGTTTGAATAGCCGAGACACTAATATAGCCGATGAAATCGACCCTAATAAGTAGGCTAAAACAAACAGTAAAATGGCTAACACAAAGTCCCTTATTTTTTAATTGCTATACCCATCGATAGCACTTTTACGCTATTATTGGCGGCACAATTTATCGTGAAAATTATTAACTGCTGTATTTTGCAGTTAATGTAGCTATTTGGCTATTGTAGAAGTAATTTTTACATATTTAAACACTGCTTAAAGCATATACAGTATTAATTTAATCAATGCATTGTATGCTTTGAGAGTGCTTATAGTTATTTGGAGTATCAATGGATAAGGTTTTTATATCTCAACTACACGTCGACACAATTATTGGAGTGTACGACTTTGAAAAAGAAAGTAAACAAAGCCTTTATTTTGATATTGAAATGCTCAGCGATATAAAGCCTGCAGCAGCAAATGATGACATTAATTTAGCACTCGATTATGCAAAAGTAAGCGAGCGAGTGATTGAGCACACTACGGCTAAGCCGGTTGAGTTACTTGAAACCTTAGTAGAGCAACTAGCAACTATTATATTAACCGAATTTAATACACCACAAGTAACAATTAGAGTGAGCAAACCGGCCGCTGTAGCGCAAGCAAACACCGTAGGTGTAGAAATAACACGCACAAAGGCTATGAGCTAAATGGCGCAAATTTATATCAGCTTAGGCTCAAATATAAATAAAGCGCATTATATTCGCTGTGCGCTTGATGCACTTGAGCAACACTTTACAGATATTGTGCATTCATCTGTTTTTGAAAGCGAAGCCGTAGGGTTTAAAGGTAATAACTTTTATAACTCGGTGGTGGCTGCTACCACACCAATGCCGCTTGAGCGTGTATGTAAGTTATTAAAACAAATAGAGCGAGATAACGGGCGTAAAGCGGATGATAAAAAATTTAGCCCCCGTACATTAGATTTAGATCTGCTCTTTTACGATGACGTTATTTGCGACTCGCCAGCACAATTACCTCGCGATGAAATTACCAAAAACGCTTTTGTACTTCAGCCTCTTTGTGAAGTCGCCCCCAATTTTTATCACCCCGTTGCTAAGCAAACCATTGCTGCGCTATGGAGTGCGTATAACAACCCTCAACAAAAACTATGGAAGGTGGAGTTTTCTAACCCATGAGTATTTTAGAAATAATTATTTTAGCCCTGATACAAGGATTTACTGAGTTTTTACCTATTTCGAGCTCAGCTCACTTAATTTTACCTTCGCAAATTTTGGGATGGGAAGACCAAGGCCTTGCTTTTGATGTGGCTGTGCATGTTGGTACGTTAATAGCGGTTGTTATATATTTTCGTAAAGAAGTGGCTGATATTCTCAGCGCCTGGTTTAAATCGTTTGGCGCTCAAGGCACCACCGACGACAGCAAACTTGGCTGGTGGATTATACTGGGCACTGTACCTGCTGCGTTATTAGGCTTATTGCTAAAAGACGTTGTTGAGCTGTACCTACGCAGTGCCTGGGTTATAGCAGCTACGACTATTATTTTTGGTTTATTACTTTGGTACGCCGACGCCAAAGGTAAGCAAATGAAAACAATTTATCAGCTTAACTGGAAAACAGCGCTGCTTATTGGCTTTGCTCAAGCGGTGGCTATGATCCCAGGTACCTCTCGCTCAGGCATTACTATGACAGCGGGTTTATTGCTGGGCATGAACAAACAAAGCGCAGCGCGTTTTTCGTTTTTACTCGCTATACCTATTATTTCTATGATGGGCCTTTACTACACGATAGAGCTGGCTTTAGGCGATCATGTGGTTGATTGGAGCACATTAATTTTAGGTGTAGTCCTTTCGTTTTTATCGGCGTACGCCTGTATTTTCATGTTTTTAAAAGTGATAGAACGAATGGGCATGCTGCCGTTTGTAATTTACAGACTTTTACTTGGCGTTGGCTTAATTGTATTTTTAACGCTGTAATTTAGCTTATTACCAGCAAGCCCTCTTACTTAGGTAAGAGGGCTTTTTTATTTTATTAACGCTGTTTTAGCATCAGTGAATTGACGATACGCGCATAGTCACGAAGCCTAAAATTTGGCATTATAGCGCCATTAAACTTCACAGACGTGCGAAGTACGAAAGGATTTAAAAAGTTATGCATATTCATATATTAGGCATTTGCGGCACCTTTATGGGCGGTATAGCGGCCATTGCTAAATCGCTTGGCCATAAAGTGACGGGCTCTGATCAAAATGTTTACCCGCCGATGAGCACTCAACTTGAGCAGCTGGGCATTGAGCTAACCCAAGGTTACGACGTAAAACAGTTAGAGCCAAAGCCAGATATGGTGGTTATTGGTAATGCCATGAGCCGAGGTAACCCCTGTGTAGAGTATGTTTTAGATAAGGGCTTGCCGTATACATCGGGGCCAGAGTGGCTTAAACATAACCTATTGCAAAATGCTTGGGTGCTTGCGGTGGCAGGCACACATGGCAAAACCACCACAGCAAGTATGCTGGCGTGGATTTTAGAGTATGCAGGTTTAAAACCCGGGTTTTTAATTGGTGGCATAGTTCAAAACTTTGGTGTGTCAGCCAAAGTGGGTGAAACCCCATTTTTTGTAATAGAAGCGGATGAATACGATACCGCTTTTTTTGATAAGCGCAGTAAATTTGTGCATTACTTACCACGTACGCTCATTTTAAATAACCTTGAGTTTGACCACGCCGATATTTTTGACGATTTAAACGCAATAAAAAAACAATTTCATCATTTAATGCGTACATTACCTCATACTGGCAAGGTAATTTGGCCAAAAGACGATATCGCACTTGATGATGTTATTAAGCAAGGGCTCTGGAGCGAAAGTGAAACCCTAAATGGTGATTGGCATTATGACTTGTTAAGCGCTGATGGCAGCCAATTTAATGTGCTTTTAAACAATGAACTTCAAGGCACAGTTAATTGGCAGGCTATAGGCGAGCATAATGTTAAAAATGCCATTATGGCTATCGCGGCAGCGCGCCATGTAGGTATAGCCGTTGAGCATAGCATTGCAGCGCTTGAAGAGTTTATTAGCCCTAAACGGCGTATGGAGCTTAAAGCCGATATAAATAACATTAAAGTGTACGACGATTTTGCGCACCACCCAACAGCCATAAAAACCACGCTTGCGGGGTTACGTGCAAAAGTGGGTGATGAAAAAATTATTGCTATTTTAGAGCCACGCTCAAACACCATGAAGATGGGTGTACACCAACATACGCTACTTGCTTCGTTAAGTGATGCCGATGACGTGCTGTTATTTGAGCCCGATAACCTAAATTGGTCTCTTAAAGCGCAAGCCGATAATGCCGGTATGCAGTGTTTTAATAGTACGCAAATGATTATTGACACTGTGCTTGAAAATATCATGCCAAATCAGCACATATTAATTATGAGCAATGGCGGTTTTAATGGCTTACATCAACACTTAGTTGATGGTTTAGCTAAAAAATACAGCGGAGAATAATGTGCAGTTTAAAGATAAAATTACGCTGGCGTTTAGTGGTGCTTCAGGCGCGCCTTACGGTTTAAGATTGCTTGAAGTATTACTCGCGCAGCAATTTCAAGTGTATGTACTTATATCAAGTGCTGCGCGCGTGGTGCTTGATACAGAGTCAAACATTAAACTCTCAGCTAATGAAGATAAAGCAACCGAGCAGTTAAGTGCTTTATTTAATGCCAAGCCAGAGCAGTTAAAAGTATTTGGTAAAGATAACTGGTTTAGTCCTGTAGCTTCAGGCTCTGCGGCCCCTAAAAAAATGGTAGTATGCCCGTGCAGTGCAGGGTCTGTGTCTGCTATTGCGCTCGGAGCATCAGATAACCTACTCGAGCGTGCAGCCGATGTGGTTATTAAAGAGCGAGGGCAGTTAATTTTAGTGCCACGCGAAACTCCCTTTAGCGAAATTCACCTTGAGAATATGTTAAAGCTTGCGCGTTTAGGGGTCACTATTATGCCCGCTGCGCCTGGTTTTTATCATAAGCCACAACGTATTGAAGACTTAGTTGATTTTATGGTGGCGCGAATTTTAGATCATTTAAACATTGAACATAACCTAACTAAACGTTGGGGTTATGGTGAGGGTAAATAATGAATAAGCAAAATGTTGCTTTAAATATAGAAGGCCTGACCAAGGTTTATAAAAACGGTGTAGAGGCCGTGAAAGGTGTTGATTTGCAAGTTTTTGAAGGCGACTTTTTTGCCTTACTTGGCCCAAATGGTGCCGGTAAGTCGACCACTATTGGTGTTATATCGTCCTTGGTAAATAAAACGCAAGGTAAGGTGGAAGTGTTTGGACACAACATCGATACCGACCTTGAAGCTGCTAAAGCGCATTTAGGCCTTGTGCCACAAGAGTTTAACTTTAGTCAGTTTGAAACGCTTGGCCAAATATTGGTAAATCAAGCAGGCTACTACGGTGTTACCCGCGCAGAAGCGCATAAGCGTGCCGATAAATATTTAACTCAGCTTGGCTTATTAGAAAAAAAAGACAAGCAAGCACGTACGCTTTCTGGGGGCATGAAACGCCGTTTAATGATTGCCCGTGCATTAATGCATGAGCCAAAGCTACTAATATTAGATGAACCCACTGCAGGGGTTGATATAGAGCTGCGCCGCTCAATGTGGGATTTTTTACGCCAAATTAATGAGCAAGGCGTAACGATTATTTTAACCACGCATTACCTTGAAGAAGCCGAGCTGTTATGTAAAAACATCGCCATTATTGATACTGGCCGTATTGTTGAAAACACCACTATAAAAGCGTTACTAGCTAAGCTTGATAAAGAAACCTTTGTGCTCGATTTAAAACAGCCAGCACAGCCAGTTACCCTTGAGGGGTACTCGTTTAGCATGCCTGATGAGCACACCATAGAAGTTGAAGTAGCTAAATCTCAAGGGTTAAATGCAGTTTTCAGCGCGCTAACCGAGCAAGGTAACACTGTTTTGAGTATGCGTAATAAAGCAAACAGATTAGAAGAGTTATTTGTAGGATTACTAGAGCAAGGGCGGGGCGAATAAATGTTTAAATATGGCGTAGCCTTAAAGAGTTTATGGATTAAAGAGTGTATTCGTTTTTTACGTATTTGGGTGCAAACCTTAGTACCGCCGGCGATTACGATGAGTTTATACTTTGTTATTTTTGGTAATTTAATTGGCTCACGTATTGGTGAAATGGGTGGTTTTAGCTACATGGAATTTATTGTTCCGGGGCTAATAATGATGTCGGTTATTACCAACTCATATTCTAATGTTGCTTCTAGTTTTTATTCAACCAAGTTTCAAAAAAGCATTGAAGAGCTATTGGTTGCGCCTGTGCCTAATTACATAATTGTACTTGGTTATATGGGCGGCGGTATGACCCGCGGCATGATGGTGGGCTTTATTGTTACCTGTGTATCGCTGTTGTTTGTGGATATTCAAATACACAATATATTTGTAATTATGGCAACGGTAATTTTAACCTCAGCGGTGTTTGCACTCGGTGGTTTAATTAACGCTATTTACGCCAATAGTTTTGACGATATTAGTATTATCCCAACCTTTATTTTAACGCCACTAACATACTTAGGCGGCGTATTTTATTCAATTACGCTACTGCCAGAGTTTTGGCAAAATGTATCGCAAATAAACCCAATTATTTATATGGTTAATGCGTTTCGTTATGGCTTTTTAGGCGTGTCGGATGTTGATTTAAGTGTCGCGCTTGGCGTTATATTAGTATTTATTACGGTGCTATTTACTTTAGCGCTAACGTTAATTAAAAAAGGTGTGGGGCTTAGACATTAATGAGCGATGCAAATTCACGCAGTATTGTATCTAATCAGGCGGGTATACACGAAAAGCTTGATGAAATCGTTAACAAGCATTTAAACGCAGAGTTTAAAAAGCCTATTGCTGAACACACTCAACAAGCGTTCGATGAAGTCAATGAGCAGGTTCAAGCTTTTAATGGACCGCTTATTATAGACTCATGTTGTGGAGTAGGGGAGAGCTCGGCTAATTTAGCTAAGCGCCACCCAGATGCATTAATTATTGGTATTGATAAATCGTCACATCGCTTAGATAAGCACGATGTTGAATATAAACAAACAGACAGCGGCCAGTACATTTTGGTCCAAGCTGACTTAAATGACTTTTGGCGTTTAGCTGTGGCTGCTAATTGGCAGCCTACTCATCATTATTTGCTTTATCCTAACCCATGGCCTAAATCTAAGCATATCCAGCGTAGGTGGCACGGCGCGGCTATTTTTCCGTTTATTGTTAAGCTAGGCGGTCGCTTAGAGGTGCGCAGTAACTGGGATATTTATGTAAAAGAGTTTGCCAGAGCGCTTGAGCTATCGGGACACCCTTGTGAGGTGACGCTGTATGAATCAAACGAAGCAATTACTCCGTTTGAGCGTAAATACTGGGCCAGCGGCCAACAAAGCCATCGTTTAGTGATAGACCTTTAAACGGCCACTTCCTCTTGGCTTGATGAGTTAACATGTGGCGCTGGGTAAGCAAAGTAATTGCCTTGCATCAGCGCCACATCTACATTTTTAAGCGCATTTTCAATACTTACATTTTCTACCGACTCTGCCATGAGCGTTAAACTAAGTTGCTTTGCAGCATGAACTGTATGCTCAATAAATAAGGCTATATTTTCATCACTTACTGCTTGTTTTACTAATGCGCCGTCGAGTTTTATACCGTTTACTTCAAGCTTTAGCGCATTCGAAATATTTGAATAACCACTACCAAAACCAGTAATAATGACATTCACCCCTTTGGTTTTTACCATAGAAATAAACGTTTTAACTTCTAAAAAATTAGTAATAGCATGTGACTCTAAAAGGCCAAGCGTGATGTTTTCTGGGTGCGGGTAGCGCTTAAGCTCGCTAGCAATGTATTCACTCAAACTAGGGTCGAGTATATCTTTATCGCTGATATTTAAGCTCCAGCATATATCTGTTTTTCTAAACCGCTCTATACATTGGCTAAATAGCGTGCGCGTTAGTAGTCCGCTCATTCTTGAGCGGCTCACTACATTTAAAAATGAGTCGGGTTTTAAAATTTCGCCATTTTTAGTCACCATTCTGGCTAAGCATTCGTAATGTACAACTTCATTATTGGTGGTGTTAAACATAGCTTGAAAATAAGGCACTATGCGGTTGTTATCAAATGCTTCTTGAACCTCTTTGGCAAGGCTTACATTGTATTGATACTGGTTTTTTACATCGCTCATTACTTTTGAGTAGCTAACAACTTTACCGCGGCCATGTTTAGCCTGAAGCGTTGCAATGTGCGCGTTTTCAATCAGTAGTGATTTATTACCACTGGCGATACCTGCGCAGTAAGTTATATAAATAAATGGGTTTGTTAATACCGGGCTGTTTGCGTTATACGACTCAACTAAATCGCTCAGTTCGCTGCTTTTAAAGCTTTTAGGGGTAAGCACGGCAATTTTATTGGTAGCAAGGCGATATACCTTACAGCTTTGCGGGCTGCGACTTTGATAATGACTGAGCAAGTTTTTCATTACGTTGTCGCCAACTTGAGTGCCATAAAAGCTATTAATATCTTCAATTTCGTTCACCCAAATAATGGCAAGCTGCATGTGGTGTGAATTACTCTTTTTGATAAAGTACTCAAGCGCAATATGATTGGCAAAGCCCGTACTGGCATCTGTTGCTAGGGTACGCTTTAACAAATATATATAAATAGCTGCAACCAGTACCGCAATAAAAAAGAAAAAACACGCCGTTATTATGGCTTTAGTGACGCTGTATTGAAGCTTTTTATTTAAATCATCTAAGGTTATGTCGGCACCCGTAATGTAGGTAGTACCATATTTATCTACAAAGGGAATAAAAACAGTTTTAAAATCACCCCATTGGTCGCTAGATTGCTCAAAAACAGGCTCGGTAGAATAAAACGCGCCCCTGTTAATGTCGGTGGCCTCTGGGTATAAATCAAGAAATTGCGTAACCCGCGCGTTTTCTTGATCGTCTTTGGTGTAGCTGGATGAGGTAAAGTAAACTTTGTTATCGCGCATGATCATCGAATACACGTAAGCTATATCAAGCGCTTGTGCAAGCTCTGAAAGTTGTTTGCTTTTAGTTTGGTAAACCGAAAAACCAATATCGTAACCTTGGCTAATTCTATCGTGGTAACTTTGCCCTAAAATATGTTTTACGCTGGTGGCGGCATTTAGAAGGCGCTCATCGACAGCGTGCATTATTTCGCTACGCGCTGAGCTATAGGTGTAATAAACATAGACTAATAAACTGACCAAAAACAATGTAAAGCCAGCTATAAACCACTTCCCTTTTAATTTCCCTGTGAGCATACTTGTCCCTTATTGTTACACACATTAAGTATACGCATAAATGCAATTTGCCCAAAACTAAAATGTGACTTTTTAATAAAATCCTATTATTGAAATTTTTTTACAATATTTGTCATCCGTTTAGTCGCTTTTATGGCTTAAAGGGAGACATTTTACTTATATTGCAGTAAAGTTAGCGCAATTTTTAAAAGAAGCACGCTGCTTATAATAGCGCCATAGTTTGGCATTTTTAACTGTTAAACGCGTGTTTTAGCTACACACACACTAGGTATAAAGATGGATCAAAAGCGTTGTGCCGTCGCCTCTAAAGAAAGCCTTAAGCGTATATTTACTGTACCTGAAGCGCCAGACTCAACTTTAAGCAAAATTGAGCTTGAAATTTCGAGTAATTTAGCAGGGTTTTTAAACGAAAATATAGCGGCAATTGAAAAACCATTACACGAAATTGAAAAAGATTTTCAGGCTGCGGTGATCCCAGAAAACCCAACGTTTGTATCTGCTTACGCCCAAGATATTATGGAGCAGCTAGTTGCCCATTCTGTACACACGGCTGCGCCTAGCTTTATTGGGCATATGACATCGGCTCTTCCGCATTTTTTACTACCGCTTTCAAAGTTGATGGTGGGGCTTAATCAAAACCTAGTAAAAATAGAAACCTCAAAAGCATTTACGCCCCTAGAGCGCCAAGTACTAGGTATGATGCATCATTTAGCTTACTCGCAAGATGAGTCGTTTTATTCTAAATGGATGCACAGTGCTAAAACATCACTCGGTGCTTTTTGTTCCGGTGGTACAGTTGCAAACATAACGGCATTGTGGATTGCGCGTAACCGCTTATTAAAACCCGACGGCAGCTTTAAAGGCATTGCCGCTCAAGGGCTCGTAGCCGGTATGCTGCATTATGGCTACAAAGGGCTGGCCGTTTTAGTGTCGGAGCGAGGGCATTACTCTTTAGGTAAATCAATTGACTTACTAGGCATCGGCCGTGAAAATTTAATTGGTGTAAAAACCTGCGAAAATAACAAGGTTGATGTGAATGCCATGCGCGAAAAAGCCTTAGAGCTTGAATCGCAAGGCATAAAAGTTATGGCAATTGTAGGGGTTGCTGGTACAACCGAGACCGGTAATATCGACCCTCTTGATGATATGGCCGATTTAGCTCAGCAAATAAACTGCCATTTTCACGTTGATGCAGCGTGGGGTGGGGCAACGCTTTTATCACAAACGCATCGCCCATTATTAAAAGGAATTGAGCGCGCAGATTCAATTACTATTGATGCACACAAACAAATGTATGTGCCAATGGGCGCAGGCTTGGTGTTATTTAAAGACCCAACTGCTACGGATGCAATAGAGCACCATGCAGAGTACATATTACGTAAAGGTTCAAAAGATTTAGGAAGCCATACACTTGAAGGCAGCCGCCCAGGTATGGCTATGTTAGTACATGCTTGCTTACGCGTTATTGGCCGCAAAGGCTATGAAATGCTTATTGATCGTAGTATCAAAAAAGCACATTACTTTGCTGATTTAATTAAAGCTGATGAAGACTTTGAGCTGATTTCAGAGCCTGAGCTGTGTTTGCTTACATACCGCTATGTGCCTAGACAAATTAAACAAGCCATAGCCCAAGCAGATGCCGCAACACGGTTAGAAATTTTCGCGTCGCTCAATCGCTTTACTGCCAGTATGCAAAAACGCCAACGTGAATCAGGGCGCTCGTTTGTATCGCGTACTCGCTTAACACCCTCAAAGTACGATAATCAGCCAACAGTGGTATTTAGAGTGGTATTGGCTAATCCGCTAACATCGGGTGTTATATTAAAAGAGATTTTAGCTGAGCAAAAAGAGCTTGCTAAAACAGACCCTGTATTTAAAAAGTACTTAAGTAAGTATATGCAGTAACGCCTAGGTATAAGCTAAAACAAAGGCGCCAATGGGCGCCTTTGTTATTTTTGCTGTGAGTTTTTAATACAGTCTTCTTTTTAAGCGTTAAAGCAGTTTGCCCTAATAATGTCAGTTATAATTTTTTGCGATGGGTTTATTTTCTCCATTGCTAAAAATTCATCAGGTTGGTGGGCTTGATTAATTGAGCCTGGCCCCATGACTATTGTTTCACAGCCAAGTTGCTGAATAAACGGAGCCTCTGTGCAATAATTTACTGCAACGGCTTTTTCTCCTGCGATTTTTTCTGCCATTTTAACGAGTGCGCTATCAGTGCTGCCACTAAAAGCTGGAATGGGCTCGTGTAAATCAATTACGCTCACTGCGCTTGGGTATTGCGCGTTTATATCACTGGTGGCATCAATAAGTAAGGCTTGTAAGTCTTTAATGCTTAACCCTGGGAGCGGGCGCATGTCTATGTGCATTTCGCAGCAGCCACAAATTCGATTTGCGTTGTCGCCACCATGAATATTACCTAAATTTAAGGTAGGGTAAGGTATTTCAAAATGTTCAACTGAATATTTATTCTTTAACTGCTCTTTTAAGATCAGCAACTTTGTAATCACTTTATGCATGACTTCGATGGCGTTAAGACCACGTTCGGGATCGGAACTATGACCTGAACGGCCAAGCACTCTTATAGCCGTGCTCATATGTCCTTTGTGAGTAAATACAGGAGTCATATCAGTAGGTTCACCAATAATACAACGCGCAGGTTTTAAATTAGGGTGCTTACAAATTTGCTGCGCTCCCGCCATGGTGGTTTCTTCATCGGCAGTGGCGAGTATTAAAATAGGTTGTGTTTGCTGTTTTATATCAAGCTCACTAATAGCTTGTAATACAAAAGCAAAAAAGCCTTTCATATCAATACTACCTAACCCATATAAGTTATTATTATGTTCAGTGAGTTTAAATGGGTCGTGGTTCCAGCGGCTATCGTCAAACGGTACGGTGTCTGTATGGCCAGCAAGCATTAAGCCGCCATCGCCTTGCCCCCGCTTAGCAAGTAGGTTGTATCGGCCTTTCCCACCTTCTAACTCTATAATTTCGCAAGTAAAACCTAAACTTTCGCACCAACGTGCTAGCAACTCTATTACCCCTTTATTACTCATACAAAGCTCATCTTCTATTGCACTAATAGAGGGGACTGCAATGAGTTGTTGGTACATAGAGATAAATGACGGCAAAGACATAAAAAAATCCAAAATAATTATTCAATTTAATTGCATAACAATATAAAAGTATTTATGATGAATATCAATTCACTTTTTAAGCATAAATATATTAAGTATAGCCATGAAGATAATGCGACGATAATCAACAATTCATTGAGAAAAGTATTAGCTAGCATCTAAGCTAGTGTAAGCGAACACCACACCTATTTAGTAGTAAATTTATAAACGAGTAAAAAATGAATGTAGCGATTATTGGCGCAAGCGGTTATAGCGGCGCAGAATTAGCAAGCTTAGTTGCTAAGCACCCTAATTTAACGTTATCGGGCTGTTATGTCTCTGAGGGAAGTTTAGATAAACATAAATTATTAAGTGATTTATACCCAGAACATAGAAACCTTCTTGATATTCCTCTACTACCACTAAGCGAATCAGCGTTTGATGACATAAATTCGAGTGCCGATTACATCTGCTTATGTACTGATCACAAAGTAAGTGTTGATTTAGCCCCGCAGTTTTTAGCTATGGGTAAAAAAGTATTCGACCTATCAGGTGGTTACCGCCTTGCTAGCAACGACGACTATGTTACTTACTATGGTTTTGAGCACCAACATCCTGAGTTGTTAAACGAAGCAGCCTACGGGTTAGCAGAGTGGAATAGCAGTGCAATTGCCAATGCAAATCTTGTGGCAGTAGCCGGCTGTTACCCAACCGCTGCGCTTAATGCGTTAAAGCCGTTGCAACAGGCAGGCTTGTTGAGTGATGAAAAAGTGATTATTAATGCTGTTTCAGGTGTTACTGGCGCAGGGCGTAAAGCCAGCGTAGGTACTCACTTTTGTGAAGTATCGCTTGCCCCGTATGGTTTATTTAACCATCGTCATGGGCCTGAAATTGAACAACACCTTGGCCACAAGGTGTTATTTACACCGCACTTAGGTAACTTTCCGCGTGGAATTTTAGAAACTATTTATGTACAGCTTAAGCCAGGCGTTACCAAGGAAAACGTATCTGATGCTTATCAAGTACTTAATAACGAGCCGTTGATTCGTTTGTTAGCTGATAAAGTGCCATCTATTAAAAGCGTGGTAAAACAACCCTATGTTGATATTGGTTGGCAGCAGCAAGGCTCTCAACTGATTGTTATGGCAGCGATAGATAATCTATTAAAAGGCGCTGCGGGCCAAGCCTTGCAATGTATTAACTTATCAATGAATTTAGATCACACCACTGGCTTAAAAGGAGCCTTTTAATGAGCACTAAAACGTGGGTAATTAAATTAGGTGGTGCTGTACTTAATACTGAAAACGCGGCAAAAGCTTTGTTTAATGTATTAAACGCTGATCAAAATAATCAGTTTGTTATTGTTCATGGTGGTGGCTCGTTAGTTGACACTTGGCTAAAACAAGCAGGCTTTGCTAGTGCAAAGCACCAAGGACTGCGTATTAGCCCAAGTGAGCAAATGCCTTACATAGTGGGGGCGCTGGCTGGCTGTGCAAATAAGCAGCTGGTAAGCCAAGCTATTAATGCAGGCCATAAACCTGTTGGCCTTTGTTTGTATGAAGCCGGAGTTATGGCGTCTCAAAAGCTAAAAGCGCTTGGGCAAGTAGGTAAGTGCGAAAGTAATGATGATTCAATTGTTAACGATTTACTTAAGCTTGGTAGGTTACCTATCGTGAGCTCTATTGGGTTTGATGAGCAAGGTAACTGGTATAACGTTAATGCTGATGAAGCTGCCGCAGCGATTGCTAGCAACTTAAATGCAGAACTTATTTTTATGACAGATGTAGAAGCAGTACTTGATGCAAACAAGCAGCCGTTACATCAACTTGACACAAAACACATTGATACTTTAATTGATGAAGGGGTAATTTTGGGCGGAATGGAGGTCAAAGTTAAGACCAGCCTGCACGCTGCCCAACATTTACGACGCGGTGTGTATATTTCCAGCTGGCAAAAGCCAGACAATTTAACTGCTTTGCTACAGGGCGAGCATGTCGGAACAAAAATTACACCATAGGGTTATCATGTTAGAGAATTTTTTAACGGGTCTAGAATTAGACCAGCAAGGCGCACTAAATTTACTAAAACTAGCGCGTGATTTAAAAGCAAAGCCAGAAAAGTACAGCCAAGTATTAGCGGGTAAGTCAATTGTTACCTTATTTGAAAAGCAAAGTTTACGTACGCGTTTATCGTTTGATATTGGAATTAACCGTTTAGGCGGCCACGCTGTGTATTTAGATCAGCAAAACGGCGCTATGGGTGCACGTGAATCTGTAAAAGACTTTGCACTTAATATTTCTACGTGGGCTGATGGTATTGTAGCGCGCGTAAACCAGCACAGCACGTTAACCACCTTAGGTGAATACTCTAGTGTACCTGTAGTGAATAGCTTGTGTGATTTATATCACCCGTGCCAGGCATTGGCTGACTTTTTAACGCTACAAGAAGTACACGGCGATGTAAGCGAGCTAAAAGTGGCTTACTTAGGTGAAGGTAACAACGTTACTCATTCACTTATGTTATTAGCGGCAACGCTAGGTACAGATTTTGTTGCTGTTACACCAAAAGGCAGCTCGCCTGATTCGCAAATTCTTAAAAAGGCTGAGCAAATTGCTGCAATGAACGGCGCATCAGTAATGGTAAGCGACCGTGTAGAAGCCGCTGTAGGCGCTAATGTTGTATATGCAGATACGTGGGTGTCTATGGGCGATGATACACCTCTTGAGCAAGTTAAAGAAAAATACATGCCATATCAGCTAAACCAAGCACTGCTAGAACAAACAGGTGCGACTACGGTATTACATTGCCAGCCGGCACACCGTGAGTTTGAAATTACCTCTGAGGTAATGGATGGCCCAGCATCAAAAATTATTCAACAAGCAGAAAATCGCATGCATGCGCAAAATGCTCTGCTAGTTACATTACTAAATCCAAATTTTGTTAAGGAACACCTATGAGTTCAATTAAAAAAGTCGTTTTAGCCTATTCAGGTGGTCTTGATACTTCAGCTATCGTGCCATGGTTAAAAGAAAACTACGGTTGTGAAGTAATTGCCTTTGTTGCCGATGTAGGCCAAGGCGCTGAAGAACTTGAAGGCGTTGAAGAAAAAGCCATCGCATCAGGCGCATCTGAGTGTTACGTAGTTGACTTAAAAGATGAAATGGTAGGTGAGTACATTTACCCAACGCTTAAAACGGGTTCTATTTACGAAGGTACTTATTTATTAGGTACGTCTATGGCGCGTCCTATTATTGCTAAAGCGCAAGTTGAAATTGCACGTAAAGTAGGTGCCGATGCACTTTCGCATGGTTGTACTGGTAAAGGTAATGACCAAGTACGTTTTGAATCATGTTTTGCAGCGCTTGCACCCGATTTAAAAGTAATTGCACCATGGCGTGAGTGGGACTTATCGAGTCGTGAATCATTATTAGATTACTTGGCTGAGCGTGATATTCCGTGTTCTGCTTCAGCAACAAAAATATACAGCCGTGATGCTAACGCATGGCATATTTCGCACGAAGGCGGCGAGCTTGAAGACCCATGGTGTGAGCCTAGTGATCAAGTTTGGACCTGGACTAATTCACCAGAGCAAGCACCCGATAAAGCTGAGCATGTAACGCTTACGGTTATTGAGGGTGAAGTGGTTGCCGTAAATGGCGAGCAGCTTAAGCCTTACGACTGTTTAGTTAAATTAAACGACATTGCTGCGCCACATGGTGTTGGTCGTGTAGATATTGTAGAAAACCGTTTAGTAGGCATGAAATCGCGCGGCTGTTACGAAACACCTGGTGGCACCGTTATTATGGCGGCACTGCAAGCCATTGACGAGCTAGTACTTGATAAATCTAGCCGTAAGTGGAAAGAAGTACTGGGCGGTGAATTTTCGCATTTAGTCTATGACGGGCGCTGGTTTACACCTCTAAAAGACTCTATTTTAGCCGGTGCAGAAGCACTTTCTACACTTGCTACAGGTGAAGTTGTACTTAAGCTTTACAAAGGCCAAGTGACAGCCGTTCAGAAAAAATCACCTAATAGCTTATACAGCGAAGACTTTGCTACATTTGGTGAAGACGACGTATATGACCAGTCACATGCTGAAGGCTTTATTCGTTTATTCTCGCTTTCGAGCAGAATTTCAGCAATGGCTAAAAAGTAAATTATTTATAGCCCCTTGTATAAGGGGCATTACAGGGTTTGGAGAGATTTCATGGCATTATGGGGCGGACGTTTTTCTACGGGTCCAGATGAGGCGTTTAAACAATTTAACGACTCACTTCCGTTCGATTATCAGTTAGCAGAGCAAGATATTATTGGCTCTGTGGCATGGGCAGGTGCGCTTGAGCAAGTAAATGTACTTACAAGCGATGAGCACACCAAGTTGGTTGCAGCACTAAATGAACTGCTTGAAGAAGTAAAAGCAGATCCACTAGCAGTGGCAACCTCAGGTGCAGAAGACATTCACTCGCACGTAGAAGCTGCACTAATCGAAAAAGTAGGTGATTTAGCTAAAAAGCTACACACAGGCCGAAGCCGTAATGACCAAGTAGCCACTGACTTTAGATTATGGTGCCGTGATACTGCCGATCATTTGCTTGGTGCTATTGCTGCACTAAAAGCTGAGTTTGTGGCGTTAGCTGAGCGCGAGCTGGGAACTATATTGCCAGGCTACACTCACTTACAACGTGCTCAACCTGTGTTATTTAGTCATTGGTGTATGGCCTACGTTGAAATGCTAGAGCGAGATGAAAGCCGCCTTCAAGATGCCAAAGCGCGCTTTAATTTTTGTCCTCTTGGCAGTGGTGCACTCGCAGGTACTGCCTACCCAATTGATCGCCAAGCTTTGGCGCAAGGCCTAGGCTTTACTGGCGCAACTAAAAACAGCCTTGATGGCGTATCTGACCGTGATTTTGTAGTAGAGCTTTTAAGCTGTGCTTCTATTTCTATGATTCATTTATCGCGTATGGCTGAAGATTTAATATTTTATAACTCTGGTGAAGCCGGATTTATAGAGCTTGCTGATAATGTTACCTCTGGCTCATCGTTAATGCCGCAGAAAAAGAACCCTGATGCACTAGAGCTTATTCGTGGTAAAACGGGCCGTGTATTTGGTGCGTTTAGTGCCATGATGATGACCTTAAAAGCACTCCCTCTTGCGTACAATAAAGATATGCAAGAAGACAAAGAAGGTCTTTTTGACGCTATGCCAACTTGGCTTGCCTGTATTCACATGGCGCAAGCGTGTATCAAAGGCGTAAAAGTAAACGGCGATAAAACGCTTGCAGCGGCAAAAGGCGGCCATGCTAATGCAACAGAGCTTGCAGACTACTTAGTAGCTAAAGGTGTGCCATTTAGAGAAGGCCACCACATTGTGGGTGTACTTGTGCAGCTTGCTATAAGCGAAGGTAAAACTCTTGAAGAGCTTTCGCTTGAGCAGTACAAATCGGTTAATGACGTGTTTGAAGATGACGTTTACCCAGTACTTGAAATAGATGCCTGTATTAAAGCTCGTCAAGCGCTTGGCGGTACATCTATTGAACAAGTGACCAAAGCGGTTAAAGAAGCCAAAAAAAAACAGCAAATAACGGTTCGTGATGCAAATTTAGATGATGTTGAAGATATTGCTAGGCTGATACAGCACTGGGCCACTGTAGGTGAAAACTTGCCGCGTGCTAAAAGCGACATGGTGCATTCAATTAACGAATTTGCAGTAACAGAAATAGACGGCAAAGTGTCGGGATGTGCATCGTTATACATTTACGACACGGGGCTTGCTGAAATACGCTCTTTAGGCATAGATCCACAAAGCGCGGTAACTGGGCAGGGTAGGCAGCTTGTAGAGCACTTATTAGCAAAAGCCAAAAAATTGGCGCTTAATCGCGTTATTGTATTAACCCGTGTGCCAGACTTTTTTGAACAGCAACGTTTTACTTTTTGTAGTAAAGAATCGTTACCAGAGAAGGTAATGAAAGATTGCGAACTTTGCCTTCGTAAAGAAAACTGTGACGAAGTAGCAATGGAATATATTTTAAAGCCAAGTACACGTGCGGAGATCCCGTGTAAATACGTGGCTTAAATTCCCTGGATATAAAAAACGTACGGTTACCCCTGTACGTTTTTTTATGTGTATAATAAACTGGTCAGATGAGCTTGGGGTGGTGTGCGAGTTTTTACTTTAGTTATGAGGGTTAACTTAAGGCTTGGTATGAATATAATACCTTGCTAGCATATATTATGGGTATGTCAAAAAATCTTGGCACGCTGGTTGCTTTGTATAAGTCAGATAGCAAAATAGCTATCACTGCTTAAAACAGGTAATGCAATTACCTACATGATGGTGTGATTAAAAGTTGCGCCAAATAATATAAAAATTATACAAGGAACAATCACATGCAAGTTTCAGCTAATAGCCAATTACAAATGCAAGCATACAATAAAACACAACAATTACAGCCTGCAACGGAACAAACTGCTAGCCCTAAAACACTACAATCTGATACAGTAAGCTTCTCTAAAGAGGCGATGAGCGCTGCAAGTACTGATATACAGCGTGTAGGTGGTGTTGTAGTACCTATCAGACCAAAGTAATATTTTTAAGGTTGTAAATGATTTTAACTGAGTTTTTTGGGTTGTTCTCACTGTCTGCCTTTTCGATGTGGGCTTTTTTGATGGCATTCTTTTTCAATGTTTTTGTATACTCATTAGATGTAAAAAGAGGTACAACCCTTTTGCTCAGTTCATTTATTATGATGATATCTTATACGTTATCTGATTACTTCTATACATGGTTATCCATGAGAGAGTCTGTATATATTGAATGGGCTTTATACGATATAGTTACTGTAGCTGCACTTATATGTATTTATAAAATAATAAATAAAACAACCCCTTCTTTTTTATATTTAATTGTCGGATTATCTATAAATTCAACTCTTTTCTTTTGTATGTACCTCGATATATACATCTTTAAGAATCAAGAAGCATGGTTTCTTTGGGATCTTTATACATATACTGTAAATTTTATAGATTTAGTTATGATAGTTGTATTAATTGTAGATAGGGACTTCTTAGGTCTTCACAAAGTCAAAAACAAGCTCTTTAGTTTGTTTAAATCTCAAAAACCGCAACCTACAGCTTAGTTTAAGTGTACTTATCTGAAGCCCTAATGGATTATGTAGCGGCTTTCTCCCAATGGGGCTTTTTAATGGCCTTCCTATTTTGTTTGGTTTCCAGCATAAACAAAGAAAATAAATCTCCTGTGTATTTATCTGCACTTATGCTCTGCTCATATATTTTTGGCAGCTATATAAGATTGTTAGATAACCTATATCTTAATTGGGCGTTCTACGATTTTATTACAATTGTAGCGCTACTCACTTTGCAGTACTTCAATGTTTTTAAACGTACCAAAGCTTTCCTGTTCCTCGTTCTGGCTTTAACTGCTAATGCCGTACTTACGTTGCTTTTGTATTATGACTTATATGTTCTATATAACTTTGAGCCATGGTGGTATTGGAGTGTTTATTCTATCGGGGTAAACGTAATTGATGTTTTAATGATGTTTTCACTAGTGGTTAACCAGCTAAAGAGTAATCGGCTTATTGAAAAGTTATAATGTGGCTGAACTTTAATACCTTGAGGTTTGCTGCATTTGTGGGGCTATTGAGTTTTAGTTGCCAGGTGAGGGCTATGGTACTGACGAAGGTCAGATGAATTATGTTAATATTACTTATTTTTTGCCTAACTACATAGTGTTTCAAACAACATGGCTATTATTGATGTAATCTCTAACTTCGATTTCGCTTATATATTAAGCGCTATTGTGCAGTGGGGGTTTCTCATGGCCTTTTTATACTCATTAGTATCTTCAATAAATAACCCCTTTAAAGGCTTTGTTGTACTTTCGAGTATTATGGCGATAGGTTATTTGCCTTGGATATTCACAAACTTTCAAACAGTTACTTATTTAGACTTTGCCCTTTTAGATATCGCTATTTTAGTTTCTGTGTATGTAACTCAGCGTTATTTTATTAAAGAGAAAACGACAGCTTATGCCTACTTAATCATCGGCCTTAGTGTTAACACCTTTTTAGCCCTATGCATGTATCTAGATACCAATATTCTATATAATTATACCTACTGGTGGTTTTGGCATTTCTATTCATCGGCTGTTATGTTTTCTGATTTGTGTATGATTGCCGTACTAATTATCAATAGAGACTTTTTAGGCCTTGTTAAGTTAAAAAAGTTGGTTTTTTAATAGATCTTTGTAATTAATTAGAATTGTTAAAAAGTTTAGTGTTAAGTCAGGTTGTTTAGTAAATGGTTTTTTTAATGAATTTCGAGATCTTTATTCTCCGAGCTTGCTTTTAAGATGGGGTTTATTTCTTTTATCTCAGATATAAGCTTTGCACATACTTTAAGTATTATTATGCAATGGGGATTTCTCATGGCATTTCTATACTCTTTAGTTTCATCTATTAACTCACGCTTTAAAGCATTAGTTATTCTTTCGCTTATAATGGCTGTTTCATATTTTCCAGGAATGTTCTTCAACTTTCAAACAGTTACTTATTTTGATATTGCTTTATTAGATGCTATAACCCTAGTTGTATTGGCACTTGTGCAGAACTTATATATTAAAGAAAAAACAATTGCCTTTAACTACCTTATGTTTGGGCTGAGTATAAATATGTGTTTAGCTCTGGGTATGTACTTAGACCGTCATATTTTACAGAATTACACCCACTGGTGGTTTTATGATTTTTATGTAACGGTAGTATTGGTATTAGATTTAAGTATGATTTTAGTGTTGTTTATTAATAAAGACTTTTTAAAAATCATTTATTTTAAAAACCTTATTTACTCTTTTTTTGCTAAGAAACCGCAATAGTGAATAATGTTCTAATCCCGCCTGAAGTGTCAGTTTATATCGGTGTGTTAGTGCAGTGGGGGTTTTTAATGGCCTTTTTATATTCACTAACAACTAGCATTAACAATTCACAAAAACAGGCGGTATGGCTATCTTTAGTTATGGTAGTTTCTTATTGCTTAAGCTCATTTATAGATATTTACAACTTTAGTTACATAGAACTATTCTGTTATGACGTAGCCACTTTATTTTTTATTTTTTTTCTGCGGTATTACTTACCTGAAAAGCACATGTCTACTTACTTATTATTTGGCTTGAGCATCAATTCGTTATTATTTTTAGCTATGCACATAGATGTGTTTGTACGTGGTAATTACGAACCGTGGTGGTTTTGGTCTGTTTATACAGTTGTTATTAATATGATGGATATCATCATGGTTGGTATTTTTTTCGTTAAAAAGGATTTTTTAATGTTAGTGCATGCTACTGATAAGTTGGTGAACGGTGTTATGAGGTTGAAGCAAAGTGGCTGATGTTCTTTGGGGACTGGTCGATTTAGGGTACAACGTAGGTATTTTGTTTACGTGGTTTTTTCTTATTGCCTTTTTGTATAACTTATCGGCAAGTATTAATAAGCCAGATAAGAATAGGGCGCAACTTTCATTTATTATGATGGTATCCTACATAGCTAGTTTGTTTATGGATCCAATTATAGAAACACCGCACTTAAATTATTTTTATTATGATGCTGTAACTATCTTGGTTTTACTTCTGTGGCGTAATTTCACCAAACAAACTATACCTACGCCCTTTTATTATTTAATTGTAGGGCTGAGCTTTAATGCCTGTTTATTTTTAGGTATGCATTACGACATTGTTATACAAGGTACACTTTACTATTGGTGGTTTTGGGCGGTATATATTTTTGGGATGTATTTTAGCGATTTCACAATGGCAATTGTACTAATTATAAACAGAGATATTTTAGGTTTACTTCGGCTTAGGAGATATTTGAGATTATTTATAGAAAGGCTGAGGGAGTGAGTTAATTTAATTATTGTTTTATGGTATTTGCTACGCCTCAAAAGTGTAGATAGCGGTACAATTTTTACTTTTCAGGCGTTAAGGTTTCATGATTGATTTAGTGTTAAATACCAATATAACCTTCTATATAGGTGCATTTGTACAGTGGGGCTTTTTAATGGCTTTTTTGTACTCGCTGGTCAGCTCAATAAATAACGCTGATAAGAGCAAAGTTTGGTTAACATCAATCATGGCTCTTTCATATTCATCTAGCTTATTTATTGATATGGACTCCATAACCTACTTTGACTTTTTCTTATTTGATGCTGCAACACTAGCCTCAATTGCTTTATGCGGTTTTTTTATAAAAACTTGCACCTTGTACATTTATTTACTTGTTGGGTT
This sequence comes from Pseudoalteromonas sp. Angola-7, assembly GCF_028599255.1. Classification (NCBI taxonomy): domain Bacteria; kingdom Pseudomonadati; phylum Pseudomonadota; class Gammaproteobacteria; order Alteromonadales; family Pseudoalteromonadaceae; genus Pseudoalteromonas; species Pseudoalteromonas sp. Angola-7. The sequence continues at coordinate 454,753 of NZ_JAQREL010000002.1, read as the reverse complement.
AAGTATTAATACTTCTTTATTTTTTGCGATGTACATAGACAACTATATTCTGCATCACTATGAGTACTGGTGGTTTTGGGATATTTACTTTGTAGGTGTTAATTTTAGCGATTTACTAATGATTACAGTAAGCCTTTTAAATAAAGATATTTTAGGTTTAGTAAAGCTAAGTAATTATTTAACTACAAAGTTGAAGCGTTTCCGATATGCATAACCTGTTATGGGCGATGGCTGATCTTTATGATTACATAACCATTTTAATTACATGGCTGTTTGTTTTTGCATTTTTATATTGCTTATCTACAAGCATAAATAAGTCAGATAAAAGTTTAGCCCAAATATCATTTATTATGATGGCTTCATATACATCAAGTATGGTTATGGACCCGCAAACAGCCACTCCTCACTTAAAACTGTTCTTATTTGATGCAGTTACCATAATCGCTTTGATGATATGGATGATTTTTTTATCGAAAGCTAAACCGAACGCTTTTTATTATTTAATCGTGGGGCTTAGTTTTAATGCGTTTGTATTTTACGGTATGCATTACGATAGTATCGTTGTTGGGAATATAGAGTGTTGGTGGTTTTGGGGGCTTTATGGTATTGGGCAGCTTACAAGTGACTTAGTAATGGCATTGGTTTTATTTATAAATAAAGATATTTTAGGGTTAATAAAAGTCAAAAAATATCTCGTTAAAAAAATGGGTGTTTATTAATGCTCCAACATGTATTTATGGCATTGAGCACAGTAAATGACTACCTAAGTATTTTTATTACATGGACTTTTGTAGTTCCATTTCTTTATAATTTTGCTTGTACAATAAACTGCCGCAATAAGCATATTATGTACATTTCTTTGGTGATGATGCTCTCTTATACGCTCAGCCTATTTATGTTCAAAGCATCATTTATCCTTACAGGCTCAATATATTTAGATTTAGTAATTGCAGATTTACTTACCATTTTCACGCTTGCTTGCCTCTCCTATAATTATAAACATGCTAACGCCACAGCCTATTATTATCTTCTTTGTGGTTTAACGTTTAATGCAACATTACACATGGCTATGCATTACGATTATGTGGTGTTGGTTAGTTATGACTATTGGTGGTTATGGGGGGTCTATGGGGTTGGCCAGTTTTCGAGTGACTTAATAATGGCAATAGTATTAATTATAAACAAAGATATTTTAGGCTTGGTAAAGCTTAAACGCGCTTTATTTAACCGCAATGAATTACAAGCTATGGTTAAAAAGTAGTTAGGTATATTAGCGCACCTAAAGTGCGCTAATTGTGTTTTTTTAGCTTGCGTCGCAGCCTAACTTTTGTTTTAAAGCATCCACTACAAGTGGGCTTACAAATTCGCTCACATCGCCATTATGGCGGGCAACTTCTTTTACCAAGGTTGATGATATAAACGAGTTGCGCTCAGAAGGTGTTAAAAACACGCTTTCTAAATCTGGATTTAGGCGGCGGTTCATATTTGCGAGCTGAAATTCGTAATCAAAATCAGATACCGCTCTAATACCGCGAATAAGCACATCAGCTTTATGATCAAAAGCTAAATCGGCTAGTAAGCCTGAAAAGCCAATCACTTTTACATTACTCAAATGCCCTAAAATAGTGTTGGCTAAATCAACTCGCTCATCGAGACTAAAGCACGGCTTTTTTGAAGGGTTATGAGCAATAGCAACAATAACCGTGCTAAACATTTTAGCTGCGCGCTGAATTAGGTCTGTGTGGCCGTTGGTTAACGGGTCGAATGTACCAGGATAGATTGCCGTAACGTTCATAGATTTCACTAACTATTATTTTTTAAGTAGTCTATCAGTGTTTGTTCTACAAATCAGCCTAGGAGATCAGGTTGAGCTTTTATGTTTGATATTTAATCAGTAAAAGTGCTTTAAATGCGTTACCATTTTTTAAAGTGTAATTACGCTGCTTAGGCTTTGCTTTAGTTAACAGCACCACATTAATGCAAATGCCTGCGTGCAGCATAATCTGACCCTCGCTTTTAAAATAGTAAATTATGATGGTATTTAAACCAGCCTGATTTGTTTATACTGCAAGGCTGATATTTAGTGTAATGTAGTTTATAAGTTAATTTGAGTCGTCGCATATGAATACTAAGGATAAAATAATACACACCAGTATTTCGTTATTTAATGAACATGGTGAGCGTGCAATATCAACCAATCATATTGCATCACATTTAGGGATGAGCCCGGGTAATCTTTACTATCATTTTAAAAATAAAGAAGACATTATCCGACATATTTTTGCGCTTTACAGCGAGCATTTACATACTCATTTTAAACCTATTGAAGTAAACGATGATGCGTTTGATCATTTAACTGCTTATTTAGATTCGTTATTTGAGCTAATGTGGCGCTATCATTTTTTTTACGACAACTTAGGCGATATCCTCTCAAGGGATGAAAGTTTAAAGCAAGCCTACATTGGTTTTCAGTCAACTTTATTAGAGCAGGTTCGCCAAGTTATTTTAGGCCTACGCGATAACGAAATGATTGCCATAGAAGAGCAAGATGCGCTAGAACTTGCCCATACTCTTAAACTAACCGTTAGTTTTTGGACTCCGTATATTAAAGCGCGTAGGCTCAGTGGTAATTTAGCCGAGCAAGATATTTATCATGGCATTTTAAAAGTATTAGCATTATTTAGGGCTTACAGCACCGAAAAAAGCATACTTAAAATGAATCAGTTACGTGAAAAATACACCCAACTAGCAGAGCAAGCGCCAGCGCTTGCCTAACTGCTGTTAGTTGGTTAGTTCCTAGACGCAAAAATTTTTGCTATAATCGCGCGCCCAATGCCTGGGAGCGCGAATTCCCGCAGTCTAAGAGTGAACTATGCTTAAATTTATCGTCAAACTACATCCTGAAATTGCCATTAAAAGCCGTTCGGTACGTAAACGCTTTACTAAAGTGTTAGAAAATAACATTAAAATTGTATTGCGCCGTGTTGACGAAAAAGTACAAGTAAGAAACAACTGGGATAATATTTCTGTTGTAACTAAGCTTGATGATGCACAAACACGCCTAGACTTTATCGATAGCTTGCAGCGCATTCCTGGTATTGTGCAATTTATTGAAGTGACCGAAACTGACTTCACAACGCTTGACGATATCTATAAAAAAACCATAGACCTAGTAGGGCACACCATTGTTGGTAAAACGTTTTGTGTACGCGCAAAGCGTATTGGTCAACACGACTTTACTTCTACGGATTTAGAGCGTTACGTGGGTGGTGGTTTAAACCAGCACGTTGAAGGCGCTCGCGTTAAGTTAAGCCGCCCAGAAGTAACTATTCGCTTAGAAGTAAAAGACGATAAAGCCTACATAGTTACGCAAACTCACCTAGGTATGGCAGGCTTTCCACTGCCAACACAAGAAGACGTTCTTTCGTTAATGTCAGGCGGCTTTGACTCTGGTGTAGCAAGTTATCAGATGATCCGTAAGGGCGCTCGCACGCACTTTTTATTCTTTAATTTAGGTGGCGCAGCACACGAAATTGGTGTTAAGCAAGCCAGCTACTATTTATGGAAAAAATTTAGCTCTACCCATAAAGTTAAATTTATCACGGTTGATTTTGAACCGGTTGTTGCCGAAATTTTAGAGAACGTTGAAAACAGTCAAATGGGTGTTGTGCTAAAACGCATGATGATGCGTGCTGGCAGCCAAGTAGCCGAAAAATTAAATATTCAAGCCTTGGTAACTGGTGAGAGTATAGGTCAGGTTTCTAGCCAAACCTTAGCTAATTTAAGTGTAATTGACCGCGTAACAGAAACCCTGATTTTGCGCCCACTTATTCAGCACGACAAACAAGAAATTATAAATATTGCACGTAAAATTGGCACCGCAGAAATGGCCGAAACCATGCCTGAGTACTGTGGCGTAATATCTAAAAAGCCAACGGTTAAAGCTAAACTTGACGTTATTAAAGCCGAAGAAGAAAAGTTCGACTTTGATGTGCTTAATACAGTTGTTGAAAACGCTCGCATTATGGATGTGCGTGATATAGACGTAGAAGCTAAGCAAGAACTTAAAGAAGCTGAGTCGGTAGTTGATTTACCAGCGGGTGCAGTGGTTGTTGATATTCGCTCACCAGAGGAAGAAGATGCAGCGCCGCTTGAGATTGACGGTATAGATGTAGTGCATTTACCGTTTTTCCGCTTAGCGACTAAATTTGGTGATCTGCCAAAAGATAAGGATTACTACCTGTATTGTGAAAGAGGGGTTATGAGCCAGTTACAGGCGCTTATTCTTCATGAAGCAGGCTTTACGGGTGTAAAAGTTTACCGCCCGTAAAGGTTAACCGTAATTTAGAGCGTGGTTTATACCACGCTTTTTTTTGCCTTAATTTTAGCAAGTAGGGCATCGTTTAGCGGGGTGCTGATATTTAATCGCTTTCCTTGTTGGCTAATATAGCCACAAATGGCGTCTATTTCGGTTTGTCGGTTATGCGCTACGTCTTGATGCATTGAAGAGTAGTTTTCAGCGGTTAGCATCATTACGTTGTAAGCGTTGTTAAGCGCATCGGCCAGCTTAATATCAAGCTTTAAAGCATGGGCTATTTGGCATGCCTCAGTTAACAAATTAAAGATAATGCTATTAAAATAAGGGGCACGTAACTGACCATTTTTAATATCATACAGTGCGCTTAATGGGTTAATGGCAATATTTACTAATAGTTTTTCAAAACGTAGCTGCTCAATATTAGTACTATAGCTTAGCTGCGGCACGTTTTGCAATTGCTCACACATTGCTTGGCGATAACTGTGCGCGCAAGGGTTGCAGGCACCTAATACGCTTTTACCTTCACCGGTGTGCTGTACTATAAAGTCGTTTGTTTTAAAGCCAGCCATGCTGGTGGTTAAAAAGTACAACGCTTGTTGCTTATCGAGTTGCTCATTGAGCGTTTCAACATTACCCATACCGTTGTGCGATACAATAAGTACACTACTTGGCGATAAAAAGGGCTTAATTTGCGTAAAGGCAGATTGAACCTGAAAAGCCTTTACAGCAAAAATAACAATATCAAACGCGGGCTGTTCATTAATTTGCTTAAGCGTAATAAACCGCGCATTAATTTTTTGCGAAGGCTGTTTTGCTTTGCAATAAAAGCGTGTATTTGCAGTGGCTTTGCGTGTTAACACATGAACAGTGTGAGCTTTAGATAAAAAGTGGCTTAGCAATAAACCAATAGCGCCGTCGCCAATAATAAGAATATTAGCCATAAGGGTTCTTTTTTCGAGGAGTAAAAATGGTTCTTAGTAAAAAGTACGTGGCCGCACCGGCAAAATCAGCAACAAAATCACCTAACGAGGCCTGCCTGTAGGGAAGCGCATCTTGCATTATTTCTATTGCTGCACCGTAGCCCGCAAGCAAGAGTACTTGCGTGTACAGCGGTAACTTAAAGGCTTTATCCATAATGATGGCAAGTATAAAAAAAATCCCAAAGTGGGCAACTTTATCAACATGTGGAAATAAGTTCGTAACGCCGCCTTTTATTTCTTTGGCAAATAAGAGGGTAAACACCACAATACTAATCAAAAAAACTGCTTGGTAAACACGCCTTGTCACGATAAATCCTAAAACCGCTTAAAAAAGAGGCTGCAGTATATCAAACTAAATTAGTATCGCACCTGAACAACTGGCAGAAAAATGTAAAGATTTATAATTTTAGCGTTATAATCGGCGCATAAATTTAGATTTAATAGTTAGGAGAACCCAATGCCTTCATTTGATATCGTATCAGAAGTAGAAATGAACGAAGCTAAAAATGCAGTAGATAACGCCAACCGTGAGCTAGAAACGCGCTTTGATTTTAGAGGTGTTGACGCATCAATTGAGCTAAACGACAAAACAATTAAACTAAAAGCAGAAGCTGACTCACAAGTTATGCAGTTGTTTGATATTTTAGCAGGTAAAATTTCTAAGCGTGGTATGGACGTAGCAAGCTTGGAGCTGCAAGACATCACTCGTGCTGGTAAAAATGTGTTTCGTAATGTTGCACTTAAACAAGGCATTGAGAAAGACATGGCTAAAAAAGTAGTTAAAGCCATTAAAGACTCAAAAGTAAAAGTACAAGCTGCTATTCAAGGTGAAGAAGTACGTGTAACGGGTAAAAAGCGTGACGATTTACAAGCCGCTATGCAAGTCGTTCGCACTGCAGATTTAGGTCAGCCTTTCCAGTTTAAAAACTTTCGCGATTAATTAGCTAAGTGCCTTTAGTATTTTAAAGTGAAAATTTAAATGTGTGGTTATTAAATATATTAGCCACACATTTTACCCCGCCCTAATTACAGCCTTTACTTACTCGCAAGCCTAAACCCCTTTTACCTACGTAAAATTAGTCCACTGTTATTCCATACTCTTTTAACGTTATTTAAATGCATTATTAAACCTGCTTATCACGCAGTTGCGTATATTAGGCTATTCTTAATATCAATATTACTTAATAGCGACTGTTAAAGGCTTTAAATGCTTAAGTTTCTTATTTTTATAATTATTATTGCGTGCAGTAAGTTTAGTTTTGCCAAGCCAATAAATGTAGATGTGTTGGTAGAGGACGGTTACTTTCCAATTATTATTAATGCCGAAAAAGAGCAAGGGTTAGCGCCTGAGTTTGTAAAAATACTCAATGACTCTCAAAGCGAATATAAATTTACTCTTAACTCTTTGCCTGTAAAAAGGCTCAAAAAGTGGGTCGAATGGGGGGAATTCGACATGTTGTTTTTAATGGCTATGCAATGGGTGCCTGAAGTAGCAAGAAGTGCCTTAAAGGAAACTAGCTTTTATGTTATTGCTAAAAATGAGTTGTATACGCTGGCACAAAACGCCCAAAAGCAAAGCTATTTCGATGACTTACATGCTTTAACAAAAGCGGGAGTATTGGGGTATTCCTATCGTTTTGCTGATTTTAAAACCGATGCACAGTATTTAAGTGATGAACACCAAGTTAGTTTAACAATCGATGAGTTTAACGTTGTTAAAATGCTGCTATTAAAGCGTGCCGATGTAGGGGTGTTAAATAACATAGCTTATCAATACTTTAAAAAGAACAACATTTTTAATATGAACCTGCTTTATAAGAGTAATACCCCAGATGCTATATACGATACTCATTTTTTAGTTAATCCTGTGCGCAGTAAAATTACGGTAAAACAAATGGATAAGCTTTTAAATTCGCCCGAAATAAAACCTAAAATCACAGCGCTTTTAAGTTTATACGGCGTAACATCCAGCTTTACTGAAAATAAATAATTTAACCTTTAGCTATATAGACGTCCGTTGACATTTGTAAACAAACTGCTCACAATAACCGCCTATTTTCAAGGTGCTTGCTGGTTGCTAAATACAGGGTTTAAAAGTATTAAAACTAACAGCGAGATAATCGGGAAGTTGGTGCGCCTTTATGATAAAAGCAATCCCAACACTGCCCCCGCAACGGTAAAGTATTAACGCATTTATGTGTTTACTGAGTCCGGAGACCGGCCTTGAAGTAATCTTACTTACTTAAATCTTTGCGGTGGGCAAAGATAGGGAACATCATGCTAAATAAAACAACTCTTGGCGTTGCTATCTCGGCTGCGCTGTCTTTTTCTGTATCTGCTGCACAAAGCCCAATTGAAAAAATCACTGTTACCGCTAATAAATTTGAACAATCAATAAATAATGTATTAGCGAGCGTTAATGTAATTGAACGCGCCGAAATAGATGCAAGCAATGTACGCGATTTACCAACCTTATTAAGCACTCAAGTGGGTTTTCAGATTAATCCTAATGGTGGCTTTGGCCAAACGTCGGGCGTATCTTTACGTGGTACAGGTTCTGGCGATACGCTAATTTTAATTGATGGTGTACGCACGGGCTCAGCCACGCTAGGACAAAAAGCATTAAATAACGTGCCGCTAAATAGTATTGAGCGAATCGAGATCATAAAAGGCTCGCGTGCAGCTGTGTATGGCTCAGATGCATTAGCTGGGGTTATTAATATAATAACGCGTGAAGCGAGCAATGTATCACTTGATGCCACATTTGGCTCTAACGCTTATCAAAACTATCAGCTTGCAGGTTCAGTAAAATCAAATGAAGTGGTTAGCGCATTTAATGCAGGCTTTGAAAAAACCGATGGTTTTGATGCATTACAAGGTATAGCGCCCGATGACGACAGCTATGAAAATAAAAACGTAGGCTTTAAATTAAACTATGCAGATGCACACTACGGTAACTTTAAGCTACTAGGCCAGTACAGCGAAGGTTACGCGGATTACGATAGCAGCTTTAGCCCTGCAACGAGCACGGTCGAAAGAGGGGATTTTAAAAACTATCAACTGTCGGCGCAGTGGAGCAAAAACTACACTAACCAATCTCATGCTATAGATGTTGCTTTTGCAACCGATGATTCTGACAGCACATATGTGGACTCTTTTACCGGCGGGCCATTAACCAGTACATTTATTACTAAGCGCTCGCAAGTAGATTACAGCGGCCAATACCGCTTAACAAATGCGCTTAATATTAGCGGCGGCGTTAATTGGTATAACGATGATGTATCGCAAAGCTCGCAAGCATTTGATGAGAATAGCCGCGATGTATTAGCAGTGTTTGTTGGGGCTTATTACGACACCGACACTGTGCTTGCCAATTTAACTCTTCGCCAAGACGACGATGAACAGTTTGGTGATGAAACAACCTATACTGCGGCGGCTGGTTATCATTTATCTGAAAATTCAACATTTAGAATTAGTCAAAGCACAGGTTTTAAAGCGCCAACATTTAACGATTTATACTACCCAAATTTTGGTAATCCAGATCTCCAACCTGAAAAATCAATAAACCGCGAGGTTGGTGTAAATGTTAATTTTGACAGTGCACAAGTCGATTTTGCAATTTTTAGAAACGACATCGAAGATAAAATTGATTACGATGAAAACTTTGCGTTAGCTAATATAAACGAAGCTCGCTATGAAGGGGTTGAGTTTAGCCTTACCCAGCAAATTTTAGGGTTTGATAGCCACTTTAATTTTGCATACTTAAGTGCCGAAAACAAAGAAACCGGCGATGAGCTACGCAATGTTGCCAAGCGCACTGTTAATTGGGAACTCGCAAAGCAATTTGGTGATTTTGATGCTCGCATTGATATGCAATACCGCAGTGATCGCGAGGGGGCTGTAACGCGCCTAGGTTCGTATACACTTTGGAACCTAGCGGGTAACTATCATGTAAACGATAATATTGAGCTGTCGCTTCGTGTAGAGAACCTATTTGACAGAGATTACAATGTGGTTGACTCAAGAGCTGACTTTACAAGCGGTGACGTATATTACTACAACACCCCAGAGCGCCGCTTTTTTGCAGGTGCAAGCTATCAGTTTTAATAGCGTTTTTTAATATACAAAAGCCCGATTTATATCGGGCTTTTTAATGTGTATTTATACCAATTCGCATTAATACTTAATCATTTTCAGGGGCTAAATGTGTCGCTATCTGCGTTAAAAAATTCTCATTTAGAACAACTAAATAGCGAATTTTTTGCCTTGCTATCAACACGTTTATCCATCCTCAAAATAGATCACTTAATTATGCGGATTGGTATTAGAATTACTTTAACAACGCAAATTAGCTACTCAGTTAAAAACTCTTTAAATACAGTTTCAAACTTGTGTAACTTAGGCGTAATTAAAATACTACAGTAACCTTGCTGTGGGTTTTCGTTGTAGTAATCTTGATGATAATGCTCCGCTGGGTAATAGGTGGTAGCAGGGCTAACCTCTGTCACTATTGGCTCGCTAATATGGTTTTGTAGCTGGGCTATCATCTCATTGGTTTGATTTAATTGTGCATCGTTGTGGTAATAAACAACACTTCTATACTGTGTGCCAATATCGTTACCTTGGCGATTTAATTGGGTGGCATCGTGTAACGTAAAAAACATGCTAAGCAGTGTTTCAAAACTCACTACAGCGCTGTCAAATTCCAGTTGCACAACCTCAGAATGACCTGTTGTACCAGAGCAGACTGATTTATACGTGGGGTTGTCGGTATGGCCGCCGGTGTAACCTGAGCTTACGTTTAGTACACCTTTTACTCGTCTGAATGCAGCGTCTATACACCAAAAACAGCCTCCACCAAATGTTGCTAGTTGTGTTGATGTGCTCATAAGTTGTCCTAATTATGTATGTTACAGTATTAAGGCGAGCATAAATTGAATGCGCCGTAACAGCAAGTTACGGCGCAGTGTAAGCTCAGTTAAATTTCTTCGCTGTCTTTTAACGGGTGAGAGTCGGCTTGCTTATTTAATTTTTGCTGTAAGAACTCTGGCGACTGTGTGTTGCGGGCTAGGGCATAATACGCTGCAGGCACAACATAAAGTGTTAGCAATGTTGATACAATAACCCCTGTAAATACCACCACACCAATTACCATGCGGCTCTCTGCGCCTGGGCCTGATGCCAATACTAAAGGCACTGCGCTCATTACCGTAGTCAGAGAGGTCATTATTATTGGGCGCAGGCGCTGAGTGGCCGCTTGCAAAATAGCCTCGCTAAATTCTACGCCTTTATCACGCAGTTGGTTGGTAAATTCGACTATTAAAATGCCATTTTTAGCGCTTAAACCTATCAGCATTACAATACCAATTTGGCTATAAATATTAAGCGTTAAGCCAGTTGCCCATAGGCCAAACATGGCACCCATTAGGCCAAGTGGTACTGTTAGCATAATGACAAATGGGTGCATAAAGCTTTCAAATTGCGCAGCTAAAACTAAAAAGGTCACAGTTAGGGCAAGCACAAATACATAGGTCATGGCCGATGCGCCTTCGTAATATAATTGTGATTCACCTTTATAATCTACAGCGCCGTCAATGTCGTTTTCTTCTGCAGCTACTTTGTTTAAAAAGTTAAGTGCTTGTTCCAGTGTATAGCCGTCCGCAAGATTAGCGCTTAGTGTAATGGCGCGCATTCGGTTATAACGGTTTAAGCGCGATGCTGTGGCCTCTTCTTTTAAGCTTATAAGGCTATCAAGTGGGACCAGCTCACCACTGCGTGATTTAAGGTAAATATTTGAAATATCAGTAGGGTTTGTAAAGTCTTGTTTAGTGCCTTTTAAAATTACATCGTATTCTTCACCTCGGTCAATAAAGGTGGTAACGCGGCGCTGCCCTAACATGGTTTCAAGCGTGGTGCCTACATCTGATACCGATACACCTAAATCGGCGGCTTTGTTTTTATCTATGCTGACTAAAAATTGTGGAAAGGTTTCTTTATAGTCGTGATCGATTCTTACCAAGCCTGGATTTTTTTCTGCGCGCTCTATAATGCGGTCGCGCCAATCAGCAAGTTGCTCGTAATCGTTACCTTGTAGTACAAACTCTATGGGGCGAGAGGAGCCGCCACCGCCAATACCACGGCGCATAATAGCAAAGGCACGTACGTCTGTTACTTCGGTCATTTTGGCGCTTATTTCGTCCATAACTTCCCAGGTAGAGCGCTTGCGCTTATCCCAATCGGCCATACCAACGATAGCAACACCGCCACTGCCGCCCCAGCCCGGTACGCGCACTAAAACACGGCTTAATTCGCCAGCTTCTGAGTAAGGAAGCAGGCGCTCTTCTATTTTGGCCATGTTGGCAGCGTTATTTTCATAACTTGCGCCTTCAGGGCCGCTCATCATAATAAAAAAGGTACCGCGATCTTCTTTTGGCGTAAGCTCAGAAGGCACTTGCAAAAACAACGAGTAGCTAACAAAACCAGCAAGTACTAGGCTTATCATTAAGCCCCATTTTTTGGTCATATTTGAGGTAAGCGATTGGCGGTAACTGTTTTCAACTTTGCTAAAAACACGGTCCATCCATTGGCTAAATTTACTTTCTTTTTCTGACGCTTTTAAAACTTTAGAGCACAGCGCTGGCGAGAGCGTAAGGGCAGTAATACTAGAGAAAAACACCGCGGCACTTACAGCCATTGCAAACTCTGTAAACAAGGCGCCAATTCGCCCATCCATAAATACTAAAGGTACAAACACCGAAATAAGCACAAGCGTTGTCGCAATAATTGCAAAGCCTACTTCGCGGGCACCTCTAAAGGCTGCTAATAAAGGAGGCTCGCCAAGCTCAATACGACGGTGAATATTTTCAAGCATTACAATGGCGTCATCTACGACCAAACCAATTGCTAATACCAGCGCAAGTAAGGTTAATAAGTTGATTGAATAACCCATGGCAAGTAAAAACATAAAGCTGCCAACAAGTGCTACAGGCACTGTAACAGCAGGGATAAGCGTAGCGCGAATATTACCTAAAAAGATAAATATTATTAACACCACTAACCCCATAGAAATGGCAAGCGTGCTATATACTTCGTTGATTGACTCTTTAATAAAAATAGACGAATCGTAGCTGTCTTGAATAGTGGTGCCCTCTGGCAAATTACGTTTTATTTTTTCAAGTTCACTGCGGGCGTTGTCTACCACTGTTAAGGTGTTTGCTTTTGCTTGCTTTACTATGCCAAGGCCAATCATGTTACGGCCGTTACCACGGAACAGGCTTTCATCGTCGGCGGCTTCTAAATGTACATCGGCAACTTCACCTAAACGCACAAGGTAGCCGTCTTCACCGCGTTTAATAACTAAGTTTTGAAAATCACGTTGGTCTTTATAGCTACGCGCTGTACGTACGGTAAAATCGCGGTCGATAGATTCAATTTCACCTGCTGGTAGCTCTACGTTTTCGCTGCGTAGGGTGTTTTCGATATCACTTGAAGTGATCCCACGAGCAGCCATGGCTTGGCGGTTTAGCCAAATTTTCATGGCGTATTGGCGCTCACCACCAATACGTACATTTGAAACGCCATCTACAACGGCTAATCGGTCGACAATAAAGCGCTGTGCATAATCGCTCAATTGCAGCGAGTTCATGGTTTCACTGTTAAGTACAAACCAGGCTATAGGGCTCTCGTCGCTGTTTGACTTAGATACCTCTGGTGGGCGCACTTGCTCTGGTAGGTTATCTAGTGCACGGGCAACTCGCTCTCGTACATCGTTTGAGGCTGCGTCAATATCACGGCTTATATCAAACTCAATAACGATATTAGAGCGGCCATTTCTGCTTGAAGAATTAATACTTTTAATGCCTTCAATACCCGATATCCGGTTTTCTAATATTTGCGTTATTTTTGTCTCGACTATTTCTGCCGAAGCACCAGTGTAGTCAGTACTAATACTGACAATAGGGGTTTCAATATCAGGGTATTCTCTAAGTGGTAGCATCGAAAAAGCCACCAAGCCAAATGTTAGCAGTAGTAAGTTAATTACTATGGCAAAAACAGGACGTTTAACACTCGTATCTGTAATTTTCACCGATTAACCCTCAACACTTACTTTGCTACCAGGGCGAATTTTAATAATGCCTTCGGTAATCACTTGCTCGCCATCGCTAAGGCCTTCATCAATCGCTACCCAGCCGTTATTTCTGCCAGCAACATGCACTTCTACCTTATTGGCAATACCCTCTTTTACTTGGTATACAAAATGTTTATCTTGCAGTGGGATCACGGCTTTTTCTGGCACCATAAGCGCCTGATTGCTACTAAGCTCCAAAGCGGTGTTTAAAAGCATCCCAGGGCGTAATAATCCGGATTTATTAGCAAAGCTTGCGGTTACTTCTACACTGCGAGTAATCGAGTCGATACGAGAACTAATATGGGTCACTTTGCCGGTAAAAGTGCGCCCTGGGTAGGCATCGTTTTGAGTATGTACTTTCATGCCTAGGTTAAGTTGAGATAAATATTTTTCAGGGACTTTAAAGTCAACTTTTATAATACTAATATCATCAAGCGTTGTAATAATTGTATCGCTATTTACATAAGCACCAACTGACACTTCTCGTTTGCCTAATAAGCCAGAAAACGGCGCGGTAATTAGCATTTCATCAAGTTTGGTTTTAGCACTTTCTAGTTGGGCTTGCGTGGCATCTACGCGAGAAAGCTGCTCTTCTAATAATGATTTAGCGGTAGATTGCGTACGAGAAAGCTCAGTAAGGCGGCTTAACTGACGTTTTTCTTCTTTTAAGTTAATGCCTAGCTCTTTTACAGCGTATTGTTCTTGCTGATTTTGCAGCTGCACAAGGCGTTGGCCTTTACTTACTAAGTCGCCATCTTCAAAATATATGTGTGTAACATAATCGCTTTGTGCGCTTTTTATATAAATTGCTTGGTTTGCGCGTGCACTGCCTATGGCTTCAATCATAACGGTGTTTTCTTGAGACGATACCGTATGAGCCATTACCTGTGTGGGTGTATCACTTGAATTAGATTGTTCACCATGGCTAGATGGCAAATATAAGTACACACTTAAAATAACAAGAAGCGTAATTAAAAATGGAAAAAGAGCTTTACCTGACTGTTTTGAATACATCGTTTTCATACCTGAAAATAAATTGTAAGTATTGTACGAAATAAGACCGTGAAAAGGCGGTTATGTGTCTCATAAATTTGTGCGTTAGGCGTAAAAATTTATGAGACTAATTACTTGTTCCCATTTAACACTAAAATTATGATAAAACGATGAAGCAACCACCGCAGTGTAAAACCTGTTTAACAATGAGAAAAATAATACTTTGGGGTATTGTTATGTTTTTATTTTATATGGCTTTTTACCAATATGGGTAAGCCAAGTTCAATAATAAAATACAGGGCGCAAGGGGCGCGCAATGGCATTGAAGTACTTACTGTAGGCAGCGTAGGCTTAGTATTTATTATGCTGTTTAATTTACTGCGCCCGGATGAAATTAGCTTAATAGAAATTTTTTTAGTAAGCATGTGCATAGCTGCTATTTTTATTGGCTTTTTAAAAACACAGGAACCTTATTACAGTTTAGTACTTAGTGAGTCCTTGCTTGTGTATCAGCATAAGTATGGCCAGTGGCAGTTACATGTTAGTAACTTACACCACAGCGGTATTCCTAAAGTGGCTGATGGCCTTGAATACCTTGAATTAAACGCAGTAGGTTTAAAACTCAATGATATGGACGAATTTTTAAGCGCTATACACCCACGCATTGCCGGAAAACTACTGATAGAGCAGCGTAATTTATTTATGCAAGCTGTTCAAAAACATTGCAAAAATGGCAATTGCCCATCAGAATGGTTAATAGAAGAGACACAATACACCTCACCTAAAGGATTTAGCTATACTGGACTTATAGCTATGTTTGCTAACAGAGCCAAGCACCTTGAGTTGTTAACGGGATATAATTTACTGTTACCCGCAAGTGTATTAGAGACAGACATTTGGTCGTTCAGTGCCGATTTAAATAAATGGAAACGCGCACCTGAACGGTTTATAGCATCGCAAGTTGGACACTAAATGCGATAGTAGGAAAAATAATGAGCCAAGAAAGATCTTTTATAAAGAGTGGTCGCAATACCATCATCCATAAAGATAAAAAGCTTGATCTAGTCATTGTAAATGCAGAGCAGCACCCACGTATAAAGGTAACTCAAAATGGTTTGGAGCCATTTAAAGAGGATCTACCTAAAAACCGGCGTGATGCCAAAGAGCGTTACCTTGAAATTGTTAATGTAAGTAGCGCTGATATTTTTGGTGAAGAAAAACAGCTGTTGTTTATTCAGGCGCTTGATGGGCGTGAATACAAAGTAGATTACTCAAAAATAGGCACTAAGCTGTTTGTGCGTATTCATCAAGATACGTATATGTAATACCAATCCGCAATAATGCTTAATCATTTTGAGAGGCTAAACGTGTTAAAAAGTTCTCATATAGAACAACTGACTAGCGAATTTTTTGCCTAGCTACCAACACGTTTTCCAGCCTCAAAATGGAGCACTTAATTAAGCGAATTGGTATAACTCTAAATGGCATCTTTATTGCTAGTGATTACACTATAGTAATTATTTGACATTATAGGTGCGTTTTATGAAAGCGTTTGCTTTTACTCCTCTTATATCTTGTTTTTTATTGGCTGCCTGTGGCGGTGGAGGCGGCGGTAGTGAAGACTCTGCTGTTGAAACCACGGTTAATGCCGGAACCGATCTACAAGTTGTAGAAAAAACAGAGTTTACAATCACCGCACAAGGCTCACCAGCCGACGGTACCTTTACTTGGCAGCGCGTTAGTGGCCCATCTGTGGACGGCTTCCCGCTTGAAGGTGCAGAGCAAACAATTATTGCGCCCGATGTTAAAGCCGACAGTGAACTTGTTCTATCTGTAAGCTATCAAACAGATAATGGCAGCTTAGTTAGTGACAACGTGAGCATATTTATTACCTCAAGTAATCAATTACCGCTTGCTGTTGTTAGTCAAACAGCCCCAGAAACACTGCCTTCAACCTATAACGACACCGTAACGTTAAGTGCTGAAGAGTCGAGCGACCCTGATGAAAATGGCCAAATTAATAGCTATCAGTGGCAATTAATTTCAGGCCCTGATTTAGATGTAACCGACTTTGACAACTCTACGGTAAGTTTTAGCCATCCGCTGCTTGAATCAAATACTAATTTAATATGGCAATTAAGCGTTACCGACGACGAGGGCGGCGAGGCAAGTACTGAATACAGTATGACATTAAATAAAACAGACGAGCTGGTTGTGGCCAATGCCGGAGATGACCAAAATGTTGAAGAATTTGAGGAAGTGACCTTAGATGCAAGTGAAAGTGACACCCTAACAGATACGTTTTCATGTAGCTGGCAACAATTAACAGGCAATGCCGAAACGCTGGCAAATACTAGCCAATGTACCACGACATTTTTTGCCTCCGACGTTGATTTAGATACCACGTTGAGCTTTGAAGTCACTGTTACTGATTCTAAAGGGCGCACTGACACCGATACCGTATTTATTGACGTATCACCAAAAGCATTAGGGTTAATTAACGACAGTGGCCTAGGCGAGTGTTATAACAATACCCAGCGTATCAATTGCCAAAGTAGTGACTTTCCGGGTCAAGATGCAGAGCTTGGTCGAGACAGCTTTGCCAACCAACTCGATAAAGCAGGCCAAGGTAACCTTGCGTTTGACTACACTAAGCTAAATCAGTTTGCTGATGAAGTAGCGGATGATAGTGACGACTTTACTTGTATACGCGACAACGTAACGGGGCTTGTATGGGAAGTGAAAAGTGTAGAGTCAGGTACATTACCTAATACCACCTTACGCGATGGCCAAAATCATTACTTTTGGGATTTAGGCACGACAACCTTTACCGATACCAGTACCGCTAATACCACCTGCCCAGATGATACAAGCTGTGGTGTGCAAACCTATATAAATGAAGTGAACGACTTAGATTTTTGCGGCGGTACCAATTGGCGCTTACCAACTTACACTGAGCTGTTGAGCTTAATAGATTATGGCAAGCAGGGCGAAAACGTATTAATTGATGAAGCGTTTTTTCCAAATATGCCAGAAGCAGGCGCTATAGATGATGTGAATTTACCGTACTGGACATCGCAAACTGCAGCAGATGGTACCAGCTTATCGCAAGCGTACATTATCGATATGAGCAACGGGAATGACTTAGCCTACCCGAAAGAAAAATACGCGTATGTACGTTTAGTCAGAAGCCGATAGGAGAAAATCATGAAAACATGCTTACTATTTTCAATGGCTGTATTTAGCGCAAGCTTTCAACTAGCCGCAGCGCAAACGTGTTACGACGGGGCGGATACAACAACACCAACCACTCGCTTCACCCTTAATGACGATGGCACAGTGTTAGATACAGAAACTGGCCTAATGTGGCAACGTTGTAGCTACGGACAAGTTTACGATAGCGACACTGAAACATGTACAGGCTCTTCTCCGTCACTTAATTGGCAAGAAGCACTCACAGGTGCAGAAAACGACACCACTGCCGATTACGACGATTGGCAGGTGCCTAATGTTAAAGAGCTTGCCAGTATTTTAGAGCACAGCTGCACCGAGCCAAGTATTAACGAAGAGGTGTTTTTAGGCACTAAATTGCAAAACTACTGGAGTAATACCTCAGGTGTAAGCACGATGAGCTCAGCATGGGTTTACCAGTTTGATAGTGGGCTTAATAGCTTACATGCTAAAACCAGTGACGTGTATTTACGTTTAGTGCGTTACGAAAACTAAGTAAAATAAAATAGCCAAGCACTTAGCTTTAATACAAAAGCGCCGCTAAATTTAGCGGCGCTTTTTTGTTTTACATAAATTTACGTTATTTCAATAATAAAGCGCATACAACGTTGTTACTTTGTCGTTTTTTTTGCCATTATAGGCCGAGTTTTAATGACGAAGGAACATTGCGGTGTATTTAAGCTACTTTGGCTTGAGCGAAAAGCCATTTTCGATCTCGCCCAACCCCCATTATTTATTTTTAAGCGAACGCCACAAAGAGGCACTTGCCCACTTAACCTATGGTTTAGGCGAAGATGGCGGGTTTGTATTGCTAACCGGCGA
The DNA here is from genome assembly GCF_028599255.1 of Pseudoalteromonas sp. Angola-7. Classification (NCBI taxonomy): domain Bacteria; kingdom Pseudomonadati; phylum Pseudomonadota; class Gammaproteobacteria; order Alteromonadales; family Pseudoalteromonadaceae; genus Pseudoalteromonas; species Pseudoalteromonas sp. Angola-7. Next base: position 436,281 of record NZ_JAQREL010000002.1, on the reverse strand, counting down.
AGTGGGAACAGGCAAAACCACCATTACCCGCAGTATGTTAGAGCAACTGCCAGAGAATACTCAAGTTGCAATGATCCATAATCCGGCGCTGTCGGAGCTTGAGCTTTTGGCCAGTATTTGTGATGAGCTAAACATTACTTACGATGCCCAAAATGCCACCCTTAAAAGTTTAACCGACATTATTAAGCAGCACCTAGAGGCTAATAACAAAGCGGGCGGGCACACAATTTTAATTATTGATGAAGCGCAGCTCCTTGCCCCCGATGTGCTTGAGCAATTACGACTATTAACCAACATAGAAACTGATCATAAAAAACTGTTACAAATAGTCTTAGTGGGTCAACCAGAGCTTCAGGCATTATTAAAACGTACTGAGCTTAGGCAGTTGGCGCAGCGAATTACAGCACGGTATCATTTATTACCGCTCACCCAAGGGCAAACAGTTGCGTATATAAAGCATCGTTTACATATTGCCGGGTGTGATAAAGGCGTGTTTTCGCTCGATGCTATGCAAGCTGTACATCAGTTAACTGGCGGCATTCCACGCTTAATGAATTTAGTCTGTGAGCGCGCGTTAGTCGGGGCTTTTTCTAAGCAGCAGCTTATTGTTGATAGTGATATTATAAAACAATCAGCCCAAGAATCACTGCCTATGGACTTTGTGGCTGCGCAGAATAATGCGCCTAAATCCACTGGCCGTGTTTATTATTACTTAGCATTTGCTGCTTTGTTTGCAGTAGGTGTTGGCATGTCGTTTATTATATAGTTAGGTAATTTATGTCTTATTTATTAGATGCATTAAAGCAATCTCAACAAGCAGATATGAGCGCCGAGCAATATGATTTGCAGTCAGCGCAGTTAAAGCAGCAGCAAGCACTTACGCGCTATAAAAAAATGGTGTGGCTACTTGGCGGCGCAATTGCAGCATTTATTGCCATAGCGGGTGGCTTTACAGCAGGTAAGTGGTTTCAAAGCAGCGCACTATTAAAAACAACCCAGCCGGTTGACGTTGTTAGCACTGATAGCAAAAAACAAAAACAAGCAGTAACAGATGAGCCAGCTATAGCGCAAAATAAAGCCGCAAAGCCTGTAACATCACCTTCTTCAGAGGCTGAAAAAAATAGTAATAAAGCAACGATTGAAGGGCAGTTGGTGTATGTACAAACACCTACCGGGGTACAAAAAATGTTGCTTACCCCACAAGGGCAGTATATCCCTATTAATGATAATCCGGCGCAGCAGCAACCAGGTTACAATGTGCAAACACCTATAAATGCAAACGGGTATAATCAAAATGCGTTTAATCAGCCGACTCACAATGCACAGCTACCTAATACGCAAAGCTATAATCCACTAGCTTATAATGCACACGGCCAAAACACGCAATTTATGCAGCCACAAACACAAAATACAAGCTCAGCAGGTTTAGATATGAGCAAGTATAAAGTGCTTGGAAAACCACTGAATGGTGAGAATACCCCAAGCACGCAAGCGCCGCAAAGTAGTCCGGAGCTTGATGCTGTACCGAGTAAATTAAAAGATGCCTTTGCGCAAGCGATAAAAGACTCGGAGCAAGAACAAGATTACGAAGTAACCCAGGCCTCACGCAGTTCATCTCGAGTTAAACCGGTTGAGCTATTACCAGATGGCTTACAAGCCATGCTGCCAAGCATTAAATACCAAGCACATATATACTCTTCAAGTGCAGATAAACGCTGGATAAAGCTTAATGGCAGAGAGCTACACGAAGGGGAGAGCATTGGGGCACTAACAGTGCGCGAAATTACCCCAGAGCAAAGTGTACTTGATTTTGATGGTTATGAATTCAGTATTAAAGCTTTGCAGGATTGGCCGCAATAAAGCGCAGCTAATAAAGTAAAGCCGCAAAACTGCGGCTTTACTTTTTAACTCAAGGTAAAATAGCGTTTTTGTAAAAGCGCTCTAAATCAATGTTGTAGTCGGTCGGCTTAACGGTTGATTCGAGCTTGTCAGCTGTTTTTTTATTTGCCAAGTTTATATCTTGCATTTCCGTGTAGCGACCGTGTTTAGCACTATAAAATGTTTTAACCACCGGCTTTAAAGGTGTTTCAGGGTTACTCTGTGTAACCAAGCCTACTTTTTGGCTAGATAAGCGCACTAAGGTGCCTACAGGGTGAATGCCAATACATTGGATAAACTTAGTAAGTAGCTCACCATCAAAGCTATCAGGGCAACCATCTTTTAAAATTTTAAACGCTTTTATAGGCTCCATACCTGCTTTATATACCCGCTCTGCCGTAAGTGCATCATATACATCTACAATTGACGCCATACGTACGTATTGGCTTATCTCATCGCCTTTTTTGGCAAACGGATAGCCTTTTCCGTCTAAGCGCTCATGGTGTAGGCCGGCAATATCTACAGCAATCCCCGTTAACCCCGCTTCTTCTAAAATTTGCTTAGAATACAGAGCATGGTTTTGCATAATTTTAAATTCGTCATCACTAAAGCGACCCGGTTTATTGAGCACTTCGTCAGGAATTTTAATTTTTCCTATGTCATGTAACAAAGCACCTGTAGTGAGCTCTACAATAATGTCGCGCTCTATGCCTAAGTGCTTTGCAAAAATACCCATTAAAATAGAAACGTTGATAGAGTGCTCTAATAAGTAAGCATCTTTTTGGCGCATTTGCGTTAAGCAGGCTAGGGCATCTTGGTTTCTAAAAATAGAGTCCATAAAGCCACTGGCAAGCTCTTTAAAAGGCGCTATGTCTATATCTCTACCCGCTTTAATATCGCCAAAGGCCTTTTGTTGAAGTGTTTTAGCTTCGTCGTAGAGCTTTTTAGCTTTGCCTATTTCTTGTTCACTACTGTGAACTTTAAGCCAAGGGTCGCGTTTTTTAATCTCTGCCTTAGGCACTGGGGTTTGGGTGACGGGCTCGGGTGTAGTTAATGTTTTATCTGGATCTATCTCTATTTCTAAAATGCCCGCTTTTTTGAGCTTATCGATACTCGCCTGAGTTTTAACCCAGCCTTGGATTTAATTTTAATGCGCCCAGTTTGTTTTGTAACACTTTGAACAAACATGCCAGGCTGTAATTGCGAAATAGAGATAACTTTCAATTTTTTTACTTCTGTAATGGGTCTTTGTTTAAATTAGCATCATTATACGTTGCAGGGTAAAAAAAAAGGCACTTTTAAGTGCCTTTTTTTACATTTTTAGTTAATTAGTACTAGATGGGCTATTCGTCATCTTCTACTAGGGTCATCAGTGAAGTATTACCACCAGATGCGGTAGTATCTATACTGATCGTTTTTTCAGTAATTAAGCGCTTAATTAACGTATCGTAATACTCTGAAGTAATTACTGGTAAAATAGCGCCTTTACGCTGTGCAAGTTGTTGGCTGAAGTAACCTAAACGAGACGAACGTGCAGCAACCACCGCACCCGCTAAGTGAGGGTGAGCCAAAATAGCTTGTAGCTGATTAGGTTTTGCAACCTGGAACACGCCCTCAGCAACGCCTGTGGCAATAAACTTATCTTTAAAGGCTACCGCTTCGTCGTAAAATAGCTCTGATGCTACCGTAATTACTGTATTACCTGCAGCAAGTGCTGTAATGATTGAAAGCGCCCAAAAGTTAAATGACGTGCTTTTATCTGCATAACATACTACACAACCACGTGCTTCAAGGTGCAAGGTGTTTGATTCACCAGTAGGCCCAGGCAAAGTGGTAAACTTACGCATGTGTTTTTCTAAACGGTTAAGTTGTGCACGCGCTTCTGAAAGCGTTAATGCCAAATCGTCCGCTAGGTCATCAATAATTTCGACCGTTGCTACTTTAGCAAGCAACTGACGAACAGCTGATACACGGTCATTTAGCGGTGTTGCACGCCAAATTTTCTCATCGCGCATTGAGTTAGCCATCAGCTTTTCAACTTGCTCGTTTGCACCGCTGTAATGGTGTAAATCAAGCTCATCTGGCGTTAGGTTAGTCATTTGCACATTATCAGGTGATGCTTTCTCTTTTACTAAACGCTGCAGGTAGTTAGGACCACCGGCTTTAGGGCCAGTACCAGATAAACCACGGCCACCAAATGGTTGCACACCGACAATGGCACCAATCATGTTGCGGTTTACATATACGTTACCCGCACGCGACATTTTAGCTAGGTACTCACAGCGCTCTTCAATACGTGAGTGAACACCCATTGTTAAGCCGTAACCTGTGTTGTTAATTTGGTCAATCACGTTGTCGATATCATTCGCTTTAAAGCGAACAATGTGCACACATGGACCAAATACTTCACGTTTAAGTACTGATAAATCTTCGATTTCGTATAAACGAGGGGCAAAAAAGTAGGCGCCATTTTCAGTGTTATCAGGGATCTTACACTCGTAATGAAGTGTTGCATTACCTTTTAAGTATTCAACATGATCATTTAGCGTTTTAAGGGCTTTTTCATCAATTACTGGGCCTACATCGGTAGAAAGTAATGACGGGTCGCCAATATGCAGCTCGGCGAGTGCGCCTTTAAGCATTTCTATAATGCCATCGGCTACATCTTCTTGTATAAATAATACACGCAGTGCTGAACAACGCTGACCTGCACTTTGGAAACCTGAACTTATTACATCATCAACAACTTGCTCTGGCAGCGCTGTTGAATCCACAATCATACAGTTTTGGCCACCGGTTTCTGCAATTAACGGTACTTGAATATCGTTACGCGCAGCCAGTGTTTGTGAAATCAGTGTGCCTGTTTCTGTAGAACCAGTAAACATAACTGCCTGAATGCGCTCATCAGGTACAATTGTTTTACCTACCTCAGAACCGCGGGCAATCACCGGCTGTACTACATGCTCTGGTAAGCCAACCGAAAGCATTAACTCAATAGCGCGAAGTGCAATTAAGCTTGTTTGCTCTGCAGGTTTTGCAATAACAGTATTACCAGTCACAATGGCAGCGGCCACCTGACCTAAGAAAATAGCAAGCGGGAAGTTCCACGGGCTAATACATAAAATTACACCGCGTGCTTCAAAGCGCTCATCGCTTGCAAGTTCTTCTGCACGTGCCGCGTAGTAACGACAAAAATCAACGGCTTCACGTACTTCGTCAATACCATCTTGCGCAATTTTACCGGCTTCTTTAATACATATAGCGACGAGCTCGTCGTGGTGACGCTCTAAAATATCTGCCACGCGGCGTAATAAATTAGCACGCTCTTTTACAGATGTTTGTGACCATGACTCAAACGCCGCTTCTGCATTGGCCAAAATGTCTTTCATCTCATCGCCAGATTGCAGTTTAACGTGGCCGATGATTTCGTTGTGATTAGCTGGGTTTTTAACTGCTAATGCGCCTTCAGGTACTTGGCTTTGATCAATTAAATGCTCGTTAAACCAGCTTTCAAGGTTTTCTTTGAATGGCGTAATTACATTAATATCGGTTAAGTCCATGCCTTTAGAGTTAGCACGTTCGTCGCCGTATAAGTCGATTGGCATTTTAATTTGCGTATTGTACTTATTACGTAAACCTTGCAGTGTTTCTACTGGATCAGGTAGTAACGACTCAACTGGTTTAGTGGTATCTACAATGGCGTTTACAAACGATGAATTAGCGCCATTTTCTAGTAAACGACGTACTAAGTAGGCAAGTAGGTCTTCGTGCTGGCCAACGGGTGCATAAACACGGCATTGAATTTTTTCTTCATTTACGATTTGGTCAAATAAAGATTCGCCCATACCGTGTAAACGCTGGAATTCAAATCCGGTGTTATCGCCTTTAGCAACTTCTAAAATAGTCGCTGCAGTGTAAGCGTTGTGTGTTGCAAATTGCGGGTACAGTACATCGCGTGCTTCTAGCATTCTAATAGCACAGGCTTTGTAAGATACATCGGTAGTTGCTTTACGCGTAAATACTGGGTAGTGCTCTAAACCATCTTGTTGCGTGGTTTTAATTTCTGTATCCCAGTAGGCACCTTTTACAAGGCGAACCATCATTTTACGGCCTACACGAGTAGCAAGTTCAGTTACCCACTCAATAACAAAAATAGCGCGCTTTTGGTATGCTTGTACGGCTAAACCAAAACCTTGCCAGTTACCTAAATCTTCATCGCTAAATACCGCTTCAATAACATCTAGAGAAATATCTAAGCGGTCAGCTTCTTCTGCATCAACCGTAAAGCCAATGTCGTACTTTTTAGCAGCAAGCGCTAGCTCTTTCAGTTTAGGTACAATTTCGGCCATTACGCGGTCTTTATGCGTAAACTCATAACGTGGATGAATAGCAGAAAGTTTAACTGAAATACCAGGGCTTTTAACTGGGCCACGGCCATTTGCCGCTTTACCAATTGCATGGATTGCGTTCATGTAGCTGTCGAAGTAACGCTTGGCATCTTTCATTGTGCGCGCGCCTTCGCCTAACATGTCGTATGAGTAAACGTAGCCTTTTTGCTCTTTTTCAGCAGCGCGTTCAATGGCTTCGTCAATGGTGCGACCCATAACGAACTGCTTACCCATAATTTTCATGGCAAAGTTTACAGATTTGCGAATCACAGGCTCGCCTAAACGACCTATGGTCTTTTTAAGCATGCCAAATTGCTGTTCTTTGGTTTTATCTGTGTAGTTAACCATTTTACCGGTTACTAATAATCCCCACGAAGAAGCATTAACGAATAAAGAATCGCTGCTTCCTAAATGAGAACTCCAATCACCTTTAGCAAGCTTGTCACGAATTAACGTATCTTGCGTGGCTTTGTCTGGTACGCGAAGTAGGGCTTCGGCCAAACACATTAACACTACACCTTCCTCACTAGAGAGTGAGAATTCATTTAAAAGTGCGTCTACACCGCTTTGACCGTCTTGATCTTTTCGAATGTTTAAAACAATCTGGCGAGCTCTTTCCCATGCACGGCTTCGTGCTTTAACACCCACTTCTGCAAGTGGTAAAATATGATCAATAACAGCATTTTCATCAATGCGGTAAAAATCACGAATTTTCTGTCTTGTAGGACAGGTTGTTGTCAAATCGCCATTGAATAACATAAGCAACCCTTAGGAATGTTAATATGTAAATAGTAGAACAAAATTTATGTGCTTGGGCTGTTGAGCTAAAGCAACTTTGCTACCAATAAATTACCAGTGATGTAATGCGTGCATTCTAATTAAATTTCAGCAGAATATGCTGGTTAAATTTCACGATTTACGATAATTTACAGGGCATATTTTCAACTTATCCGTATAAAATTCTGTATGACAAGTCCAAATAGATTACGCCTGCTTGATCGTATCGATTTAGCAATATTAGACGTTCTTCAAAAGAACGGCAGAATTTCTAATGTTAACCTAGCAAAACAGGTTAATTTAAGTCCTAGTCCATGCCTTGACCGTGTAAAACGTTTAGAGCAAGAAGGCTATATAGAAGGGTACTTTGCAAAGCTTAGCGAACAAAAGCTGAATCAGAGCTTAGTAGCGCATGTGCAAGTATCGCTGGTGACATCTAACACGGCTGTTTTTAAAGTATTTAAAGAGCATATACTTAAAATTGAGCAAGTTGTAGAGTGCGATATGGTAGCGGGAGGGTACGACTACCTGCTAAAAATTAGGGTCTCGGATATGGATGAGTATCGACAGGTGCTAGGAGATTTGGTCGATATTCCGGGAGTAGGTACTCACCATACTTACATGGTAATAGAAAAAATTAAGCAGGATCCTGGTTTACGTTTGGATGTTTAAAAACCAAATGCTTATTGCAATACATTACATACACATTAAAAAAGCACCTAAGGGTGCTTTTTTAATGATTAGCCAGCGGCTATTAAACTTAGTTAACCAAGGTTTAGGTTAATTAAGCCCACCCTTCGTAGCGCTTACGGCGCGAAAGTACAACGGTAAGTATAATACCTAAAAACAAACCTATAAAAGCAATAGCGCCACCATAAGTAAGTAGTTGGCGTTTTTCTTTTGCAGTGGCAGCTTGTTTTTGAGCACGCTCTTGCTCAAGCGTTGTTTGCAGCTCAGTAATTTGTTGATTAAGCAATTTGTTTTGATTAGTTAAGCTTTGATTATGTTCTTGTAACTGAGGTAGCTCAATTTGTGCTTGGCGTAGTTTGTTTTGCACTGTGCTCATTTCGCTACTGAGTGTTTGATACTGCTGATGAAGCCCTGGCGTTTGCGATATAAATTTAGACTCAACCCAACCTTCACGGTCTTTATCGTCTTTTATTTTTATAAAGCCGTTTTCTTCTTTTGATAGCACGGTTAATTTAGTACCCGCATCTACAGAGCCAAGTAAGCGGTAGTTTTTACCTGCGCCAGAGCGCATAAAGGTATATAGATTATCGATTATATAAGCTGAATTTGCATCTGATGAATTGGCTGTTTGAGCTTCTTGTGCTTGGCTTATAAACGAGGTGGCTGTTAAAAGTAGCCCTAGTAAACAGTGTTTTAGCATTTATCTACCTTGTTAGTCTATCCGTGTCCGTTGTGGTTGTGATTGAGATTTTCACATAAGTAGTGAGATAGTATGGATTAAACGCGTTAATAGCAAGGTTGATATTGTAACCCAGTGCGGGCGTTGCTCAGCCAAAAAGGTTAAAAAATTTGCAAAATGAGGTGGCTTTGTTTATTTTGAGCACTTATTTATTTTAAAGGTAATCCTCAACCCTAATGGATACTGAGATAGAACTGAAGTTTTTGGTATCAGATGCTGTTGTTCCACTGATCCCCTCGCTAATCACACAATTTGCTAAAACGGTTATTAATAAACCTTCACGTAGTTTGCAAAATGCCTATTACGATACCCCAAGTAGAGAGCTAAGAGCCCTTGATATAGGTTTTAGAACCCGCTGTGCCGACAGTAAATGCGAACAAACAATAAAGCTTGCTGGCGAAGTTGTGGGTGGGCTACACCAGCGTCCTGAATACAACTTACCAATTGAATCAAGCCGTCCTGATTTATTAGCATTTAATAATGCTATTTGGCCTCATGGTATGCAAGTAAATGCTATTAGCAATAATTTATATCCTATTTTTAGCACTAACTTTATTCGTCGTACTTGGTTAATAGAAACCCCCAATGGCGCAAAAATTGAAGTCGTGCTAGATAAAGGCGAAATAGCTGCATCAGGTAAGGTTGATATTATTAGCGAGCTAGAAATAGAGCTTGTTGAGGGCAACAGAGACGAGCTATTTGCTTTGGCAGATAAACTTGTTAGCCAAAACTGTATTCGTTTAGGGCTTTATTCAAAAGCAGCTAGAGGTTACCGGCTAGCCGATGAAACACCGCTTAAACCAAGTAAGTCTATAGGGTTTGTAAAATTAAAAAAACAAGCAACTCAAGAGCAAGCACTAATAGAGGCCATGAACTTTGGTATTCGTTTTGTGCAAAAGCATGAGCAGTGTTACTTTGACAAACCAAGTTTGAAAACGCTCAAACGTGTGACTGATGGCATTAGCTTAATTAGGCATAATTTTTGGTTGTTTGACGATATTGTAAGTAAAGACAGTACTGAGCAATTAAGAACAGAGTTAAAGTGGCTGTTAAGTGAATTAGCTTGGGTTGAAAATGCAATTCAGCTAAAAACTTATACATCTAAACGCCATGCATTTTATAAAAAAATAAATGCAGCGCCTGCATTAGCGCAAGTTATTAACGATTTAAAAGAGCTACAGCCAAGCATTGATGATATTAATGCTTTGTTTCAAAGCGCGCGATACAATCGTTTATTGCTGTCGTTGACTACTTGGTTGGTAGATAAACAATGGCGTAAGTTTTGGGGGCAAACCCAACTACAGGCGGCAGAGCAGCCAGTAGCTAAAATTGCAAAACGTTTATTTAATAAAGATTGGCAAAATTTAGATAAGCTACTTCCTAAAGAGCAAACGCTTACAGCACAAGATTATTTAAGCTTACGCACCCAACTAGAAAACAGCTTATTAAGCGGTAATTGCTTAGGGTCATTGTTTGACAAAGAAGAGCGCTTAGAATTTAGACTGCCGTGGCTGGATATTTCTCATGGTATGTACGAGCTCAGCACGCTGGAATATTTAAAGCAGCTTTGCGGCGGGCAAGAAGACGAGCAATTGGCTAAAATTCAACAGTGGCTAGATCAAAAGTCAGATTACTTAGTCAGTGCAATGGAGCAAAGCCGTTTAGCGTCTTTTGATATAGAGCCGTACTGGCAGTAATATATTTAAGCAGGTGTGTATTGGCGCCTGCTTTTATCTTTTTGTTGAAACTTTCTTAAACCTCCTAAATTAAATAACCTCTTAATTTCTACGTAATAAAAATGGTGCGTTAGTCACTCGTTAACTATGCTTATAGTCATAAACCTACAACGGTAAGACTAATATGAAGTGTAGTGTTGTTTTGCTTTTTTTATTCAATAGTATGGGTGTCTATGCTCAAACCTTTACTTTTGGTGTAGTTCCGCAATATGAGCCTCAAAAACTCACTGCAATATGGCAGCCCTTTCTTAATAAAGTAACCGAAAAAACAGGCGTGCAACTAAAGCTTGTTACCGTGGAATCAATCCCGGTTTTTGAGCAAGGTTTTGCAGATGGCGATTACGATTTTGCTTATATGAACCCATGGCATAGTGTGATTGCTTACAACAAGCAAGGCTATTTACCTATAGTGAAAGATGCTGCGCGCCATTTGCAAGGCGTATTAGTAGTCAATAAAAACAGTAATATTGAATCCGTTAAGCAGCTTGAAGGCGCCGAAATTGCTTTTCCTGCGCCTAATGCATTAGGCGCTTCTTTATTAATGCGGGCGGAGCTTGCCCTATTGTATGGCTTAACAATAAAGCCTGTATATGTACAAACGCACTCATCTGTTTATTTAAATGTGGCACTTAACGCAACGCCTGCAGGCGGCGGGGTAATGGGCACATTAAAGCAACAGCCTCAAAATTTGCAGCAAAAGCTAAAAGTTATTTACAAAACGCGTAAGGTTAGCCGCCACCCCATTGTGGTTCACCCTAGAGTAAATAATCAGGTACAAGCGCAAGTTCAACAAGCAATTATAGAAATAGGGAGCGACCCTAAACAAAAACACTTATTAGCGGGTATTCCTATAATTAACCCAAGTAAAGCAAGCATTGACGATTACAACCAATTAACGCAATGGGGTTTACGCTCGTTTTATGTTGAAAATTAACTGGTGGCGCAGCCTAAGGGTTCAAAGCTTTATTGCGGTAATGGCATTTGGCTTTTTATTAATATGTTTATTTATTTTTTACGCTTTGCCAGAGCAAGCTAGGTGGGTAAACAATGGCCTTTCTAGCGCAGCGCAGCGCTCTTTACAGCAACTATCCACATCAATAAAAACCCCTTTATTAACTCGCCAATACGCACAGCTTTATGAGCAAATAGACGCGCAACTTAATACAAACCCTAATTGGAAAGCAATTAGAGTAGTAGAGCCGACTACAGGTATTCAGTTATATCCTTTAGATGAGTGGCAGCTGTTAGCGCAGCAGGGCAATGTTACGTTAAATGAGCGCATCACTTTTTTAGATAAACCTTTGGCTGAAATAACGTTAGTCGTTAATTTTGTAGACGAAATAAACGAAGCGGCCAAGCTACATTACACGTTAATTTATATTCAGTTTTTTATACTTGTGGTGTTTTTTATTGGCTTAGCTTGGTTGGTCGATTATAGAATTACCAGCCCTTTACGGGCGCTCGAAGTCGCCTTTTCTAAACTGGCTAAAGGGAACTTTGATTGCCACGTTAGCGTTCAGCAAAAAAATGAGATTGGCAGTGTCATAAATGCATTTAATAAAATGGCCGGTGAGGTTGCTACTAATCATCAAAAAGTAAACGCGCTGAGAATTCAAGCCGAGTCGGCCAGTAAGGCTAAGTCTGACTTTATGGCGAGTATGAGCCATGAGCTTAGAACGCCGTTAAATGCTATTTTAGGGTTAGCGCAGCTTTATCAATATGACAGTAAAGCAACCGAGGTACACAAAGACAATGCGCAAAGTATTTACCAAGCTGGGGAGCATTTACTTTTACTAATAAACGACGTGCTAGATTTAACTTCTATTGAGTCGGGGAATATGCAGTTTAATTTTGAATATGCCTCCGTGAAAGACATGCTACAGCATAGTATTGAAATGGTGAGCGAACTTGCCAGAGTTGAGCTTGTTACTATAAATACTCACAATATTGACTCCCTAGAAGGTATTTACTTATATGTAGATAAGCGCCGTTTTAAACAGGTACTGCTTAATTTACTTTCCAACGCAATAAAATATAACAAAGTGCGAGGTAAAATAGATATACGTTGCGAGATTGCTGATTCAAGCCGCTGTAATATTGATATTGAAGATACAGGGTGCGGTTTTTCAGAAGATGATATTTTAAGGCTTTTTAAACCCTTTGATAGACTAGGGGCTGAGACCAGTAAAACACATGGTACGGGCATAGGTTTAGTTATTACTAAAGAGCTTGTAGAGCGTATGCAAGGGCAGCTACAAGTAAATAGCCAAATAAATAAAGGCGCGTGTTTTACTATTAGCTTTAATGGTTTTAAAGAAAGCGCTTTAACCACTATACAAGCTGATGAGCCGATAAGTCACCCCAGCAGTGAGTCCGCAGGCTCTGCCACAGGTAAGCTCCCAGTATTAAATGTGCTGGTGGCAGAAGATCAACTGACTAATCAGCAGGTTTTAAAGCAGCAACTGACCATGCTTGGCGTTAACTCAACGTTTGCAAATAATGGCGAACAGGCCTGGCAAATGCTCCAAGATAAGTTCTTCGATATGCTACTTACCGATATTCAAATGCCGTTGTTAAATGGCCTTGAATTGGCTAAAAAAATCCGAAAAAACACAAAGTTCAATGAGCTAATAATTATTGCTGTTACTGCCAATATAATGGAAAAAAACATACAGGATTGTTACAGCGCTGGGATGAACGGTTTTTTAACTAAACCGATAGAGCTTGAAAGCCTAAAAGCACTGTTAATGAAACACTCGCAAGGCATTGTTCCTTCGCATACACAGCCGCTGCAAATCACGGCGCAAGCAAGCTCTATGTACAGTCAATTAGATATGCCTTTATTGTTTTCGATGTTAGGAAAAGATACGCATGTACATTGTTTAGTCTTTCAGGCGTTTTTACAAACCGCTTATGAGCAAGTTAAATTAATTGAAGCGTATACACATAGTTTAAACTACGCCGATTTATCTTTTCAGGCGCATGGTTTAAAGTCATCTGCTAAATCGGTTGCAGCGTTAAAGTTAAGTGACATTTGCCAGCAGATAGAAAGCTTAGCCGCTCAAAATAAGGTCGATGAAGCGTTATTATTTGCACTACAAACAGGGTTTAATGAAGTGGTTACACAGTTAAAAGTGTACTGTAATAAACATGAGGCATCTTCTTAATGCCTCATGTAATGGCCCTTTTAATTAATATTTAGCGGCCTGCCCTTTAGCGGGTAGGGAGCTTAAAATGAAGTCGCGTAAATCGTTATTTGAAAGCTTAAGATCTTCATGTCTTAGGTACATCATATGGCCGCTGCGGTACCCTTTAAAGCTTAACCTTTCTTTCATTTTACCACTTGGGTCAAGCTGCCATAACGTGTATTTAGCATCAAAGTAATTTGTTGCGCCATCGTAGTAACCCGCTTGAATCATGACGTTTAAATACGGGTTTTGCGCCATCGCTAAACGTAAGTTTTCGCCGGTATTATTTTTACTACGATCCCATGGGTGAACATTGCCAAATAAGTTGTATTTAACATCCGTTTTATAGTTGAGCTCTTCACGCAGGTAATAGTTAATTGCAGGCGTAAATGAGTGCAGCCAAGAGGTAAGCTCAGCCCAGTAATCAGGTGATTCGCCAGCATCGCGTTTATCAATACCTAAATAGCGCGAATCTAGACGTCCGACAGTTTGTCCACGCTCACGTAAAAGTTCTTTCCAAAAAAATCGAGTGGGAATATCTAAGTTGTTTTGCGCTACAAACTGCTCTGAAAGGCCTGCATATTCGGCCATCTTCTTTATTATTTGGCGTTTTTTATCGGCATCGATAAAGCCACCTTTAGCGAGGGCAGGAATAAGCTCATTAATAGTGAACTGTTCTACTTCGGGTAAAAGTTCATTGAGATCTTTTTCTTGCAAGTTTTTATTCAGTGCTTTGTGATACCACGCAGTTGCAGCAAAATAAGGTAAGCGATTAGCCGCTTTTATAGGGCCGTCGCGTTTTATACCAATATCAGTCGGCGATACTAATACCACCCCATTGATGTACATCCATTGACTGTTTTGTAGTTCATGGGCAAGGCCTGATACACGAGTAGTGCCGTAGCTTTCTCCAATTAAAAACTTAGGTGAGCGCCAGCGCTCGTTTCGGTTAACAAAGGTATTTAGCCATTCAGCTAAGTATTTTATGTCGGCATTGACACCAAAAAAGTGCTCTTTTTGTTGCTCTTTCGAAAGCATTTCACCTTTGGCGTTTTCTACTACGCGTGAATAACCTGTATTTACCGGATTTACATAAACAATATCTGCTACATCTAACACAGAGTAGGGGTTATCTTTTACGCCATAAGGCTGAATGGGGTAGCCTTCGTCATCAATTTTTAATACGCGTGGGCCAGTATAGGCTAAGTGCATCCATACAGATGCAGAGCCTGGGCCGCCATTAAACGATATCAGTAATGGGCGAGCTGCGGTGTCATCGACTTTATCTCGTGTGTAATAGGTATATTGTAAAGTGGCAATGGCATCGCCATTATCATTCCACACCGGCTGAGTGCCTGTTTTAACGGTGTAGCTCAAGCGTTCACCATTAATTTTAGCTTTATGCTTAGTGACTACGTGGCTATCAATGTCTATTTTTCGTTGGTTTTCTGCTGTTGCAGTACTACTAAGCAATACGATGGCAAGCGCTAAGGTGTAACGAGTTAATTGGACAAGCTTCATTGTCGTTCCTTATTTTTGTTTAGGTGCTATTTAAAATAAAAAACACACAAATAACAAAAGTATTGAGATTAATGGTCGATAATACTGGTTAAGCCTAAGCTTATACACGCCGACATTGTTTATTTAGGGATAATTTATCCTAGCGTGTTTAGCTTAGCTAAAAAATCAAGTATATTTGGTCGACTTTGTATTTGAAATTAAATACAAGCCTTGCGCTTAGATTAATGGACTTAGCCTACTCACTGGCTACATAAACAGAACTTTATTGGATGTTTTTCATAACTTGTCGCTTTAGTGCAAGTTTAAGTACGTAAAATAACAAGATTAAAGAGAAGTTTATGCAAAGAGTATTAGTGGTTGAAGACAGTAAAGTAGTGCAGCAGGTGCTACGCCACTTATCGGCTCAATATTTAGATGTCGCTGTCGATTTTGCCTGGTCATTAAATGAATGCCAAGACTATATTGAGAAACATAAATACTCGCTGGCTTTAGTTGATTTAACTTTGCCCGATGCACCTAATGGCGAGGTCGCTAAATTCACACTTTCACACGCCATTCCTACTGTGGTACTTACCTCAAAAATTGATGAATATAAGCGCCAACAAATGCTAGAGCTTGGTGTTATTGATTACGTAATAAAAGACAATCGCGATTCATACCATTACGCTATCAAGTTAGTAGCTCAGCTTTTGAGAAATCAAGGCTGTAAGGCGTTGGTTGCTGATGATTCAATGCTAAGCCGCTCCTTAATGAAGCAAATGTTAGAAAAGCAATTATTTGATGTAACCGATGCGCAAGATGGTCAGCAAGCACTCGAAATAATAAAAAGTAACCCTAATATAAAATTGCTCATGACCGATTATGCGATGCCATTAATGGATGGCTTTGAACTGGTTAAAGCGGTGCGTAATTTTAGAGGGCGCGATGATTTGGCCATTATCGGGCTTTCGGGGGCAGGTAAACATGGGTTATCGGCTCGGTTTATTAAATACGGTGCCAACGATTTTTTAACAAAGCCATTTATGAATGAAGAGTTTCATTGTCGTGTTATGCAAACAATGGAGCAGTTGTCACTGATTGCGGATATTAAAGAAAGTGCTTACAGAGACTATTTAACGGGTATGTATAACCGCCGTTATTTTTACCAATATGCAGAGCAACTATTAAAAAAACAACAGCAAAACACGCTTGCATTACTCGATATAGATTTTTTTAAAAACATTAATGACACCTTAGGCCACGAAGCGGGCGATCAGGCACTAAAGCAGGTAGCCACATTAATTAAAACTACGTTTTCTAAGTTTATTGTTGCGCGGGTGGGCGGCGAAGAGTTTGCCATTATATTAGATGATATAGACACGGCGCGTGGGCGAGAGTACTTAGAAGGCTTTAGAAAAAAACTCGCTAAGCATGAGTTTTTAATCAATGAAAAACCGTTTTCTATCACCATCAGTATTGGTGTGGCTGATTTCCAAAGTACTGATTTAACACAAGCCATGCGCATCGCTGATGCTGCCCTTTATGAAGCCAAAAACAATGGCCGAAACTGTGTTGTGTAGATATAAAAAATAACATTAATTACAAGCTAGTAGGGCGTCACTTTTGGAGATGCACCAATGTAGCTAAGTTGTTAAAAAAGCGCACCTTGATGGTGCGTTTTTTTTGTTTTTAATTTGCTATTCAAGATTATCTTATTGATATTAAGTGTTTTTTAATAGTGGCACAAAGGTTGGATTATGTAAGCCAACAGGATAACAATAAAGCGTCCGAGGGGGCCACTATGAAAATGATTAGTGCAATCATAAAACCATTTAAATTAGATGATGTGCGTGAAGCGCTCGCTGATTTAGGTATTGAAGGGATGACCGTAGTTGATGTTAAAGGTTTTGGACGTCAACGAGGCCATACAGAGCTGTATCGTGGAGCAGAGTATCAGGTAGATTTTATTCCTAAGATCAAACTTGAAATTGCTACTCGTACTGAAAATTGCCAACGCGTAGTTGAAGCAATTACCAAAATTGCATCAACAGGCAAAATTGGTGACGGTAAAATTTTCGTGTACGACTTAGATCAAATTGTGCGTATTCGTACGGGCGAACTTGATGAAGAAGCAATTTAAGGGGGCTGATTAATGGAAAACACAATTGTAGAACTCAAATTTTCACTCGATACCTTTTATTTTCTGGTGTCGGGTATATTAGTAATGTGGATGGCAGCAGGTTTTGCCATGTTAGAAGCGGGTTTAGTTCGCTCTAAAAACACCACTGAAATTTTAACTAAAAACGTGGCGCTGTATTCTATCGCATGTACCATGTTTTTATTAGTTGGCTACAACATTATGTATGTAGACAACGCTGAAGGCGGCATTATCCCTTCAATTGGCGCATTAATTGGCACGCAAGCGGCCGATGCTGACCACTCTTTAGAATCTGACTTTTTCTTCCAAGTAGTATTTGTTGCAACGGCTATGTCGATTGTATCGGGTGCGGTTGCTGAACGTATGAAGTTATTTGCTTTCTTAGCATTTGCAGTTGTTTTAACTGGCTTTATTTACCCAATGGAAGGTTACTGGACATGGGGCGGCGGTTTCTTATCAGAAATGGGCTTTGTTGATTTTGCAGGCTCTGCCATTGTTCATGGTGCTGGTGCTGCAGCTGCTTTAGCAGGTGTAATTTTACTTGGCGCTCGTAAAGGTAAATACGGTAAAAACGGTGAAATTTACCCAATTCCAGGTTCTAACCTACCACTTGCTACATTAGGTACGTTTATTTTATGGATGGGTTGGTTTGGTTTTAACGGTGGTTCGCAATTACTTCTTTCAGATAAAGAAAATGCAACAGCTGTAGGTCAAATTTTACTTAACACCAATGCCGCAGCGGCAATGGGTGCAATTGCTGCACTGTTTGTATGTAAAGTGTTATGGGGTAAAGCTGATTTAACTATGGTACTAAACGGCGCACTAGCAGGTTTAGTTGTTATTACAGCAGACCCACTTTCACCATCTCCATTAATGGCGTGTTTACTAGGTATTTTAGGTGGCTCACTGGTTGTATTTAGCATTGTAGCTCTAGATAAAGCGAAGATTGATGACCCAGTAGGTGCTATCTCTGTTCACGGTGTATGTGGCGCGTTAGGTATTATGTTAGTGCCTGTATCTAACGGCGATGCAAACTTTGTAACACAGCTGATTGGTTTAGTGACTATTTTAGCCTTTGTTTTTGTAGCTTCATTTATTGTGTGGGCTATTTTAAAGCAAACTATGGGTATTCGCGTAACCGAAGAAGAAGAGTTAAGCGGTATGGACCAACACGATTGTGGTGTTGATGCTTACCCTGAGTTTGTATCTGTTCGCAGTAACTAATATTAAATAGATTAATCATTGTGTTCACAAAGCCCTACCTTGGTAGGGCTTTTTTTCGTTTCAGGGAAGGTTAACTTTTCAGGTGTTAGGCTATACCCAATATGCTAAGCTCACACTCGTGAATAAACCTTGGAATAAATTACACTTAAATGGCTGACAACAAAAAAACACCCAGTAGTAAAACCACTCCTAAGCGTGCACCTAAAGCAACCAGCTCGCCACGTAAAGCTAAATCAAAAACGACTAAAAAAACGTCAAACACTGTTGTTAAACGCACATTTATGCGAAAAACATGGTCTGTTTTTTGGAAATTGAGCTTAGCTGTTTTTATTGCTATGGCCATGTATCTTATTTATTTAGATTCAAAAACAACACGTATATTTGAAGGTAATAAATGGCAGTTACCTGCCCAAGTATACGCACGCTCAATGGAGTTTTACCCAGGGCAGTTTTTATCTAGCCAAGAGGTTGTGTGGGAGCTTGAGCGCCTCAATTATTCATCAGTTAATAGGCTAAGCCGCACGGGGCAGTTTGTAAAAACAGCCGATAGCATAAAAATTTACCGACGCGACTTTGAGTTTTATGATGGCCTTGAAGAATCGCACATTATTGAGCTGCGTTTTGCGGGGCAAAAGGTAGCAACCATTAAAGATAAATTTGGCAGGCGCCTAAACAGCGCTCGCCTAGAGCCTGTGCAAATAGCCCGTATTGGAAATGATTCAAAGCAAGATAGAGAGTTTGTACCGCTTGATAAGTTTCCGCCTATGTTGAAAGACACGTTATTAGTGGTAGAAGATCGGGATTTTTATCAGCACCATGGTGTGTCGGTATTTTCTATTTTGCGCGCGCTTTATTCAAACATTAAAGCAGGGCGTACCGTGCAAGGTGGTAGCACCTTAACGCAGCAGCTTGCAAAAAATATATACCTAACGCGTGAGCGCTCTTTAGTGCGTAAAATAAATGAGGCATTTATTGCGCTTATTCTAGATTACCGTTATTCAAAAGATCAGATTTTAGAAGCTTATTTAAATGAAGTTTACCTAGGGCAATCTTATAACCAAGGCGTGCATGGCATGGGCTTGGCCTCTGAGTTTTATTTTTCAAAGCCTGTTGATGAGCTGGAATATGACCAAATAGCGCTGCTGGTGGCGATGGTCAAAGGGCCTTCGTATTACAATCCTCGTCGCTATAAAGAACGCACTATGGAGCGTCGCGACCTAGTACTGCGCTTAATGGTTGAAAACAAGCTACTAACTACAAAAGAATACCGTGCATCACTTAAACGCCCAATTGATATAGCGCCTATGAAAGCAAGTTTACAAAAGTCATACCCTGGCTTTTTAGAACTTGTAAACCGTGAGCTTAAGCAGTTATTACCTGATCAAAAAACACTAGATGCCGGTGTGCGTGTATTTACTTACTTTGATTTGCAAAAACAAACGGCAATGGAAGAGTCCATTCAAAAAAGTTTACCGTATTTAGAAAAACGCCCTAACACCGATAAACTCGAAGCAGCCATGATCTCAGTTAATGTAGAAAAAGGCGGTGTGTCGGCTTTAGTGTCGGGGCGCGATGTTCGCTACTCAGGTTTTAACCGAGTGCTCGATACTAAACGAAATATTGGCTCTTTAGTTAAACCCGCGGTGTACTTAACAGCCCTGCAGTTACCACACTATAACTTAGCCACATTACTTGATGACTCCCCTGTGCAGGTAACAAATGAGCAAGGTAAAGTGTGGCAACCTGAGAACTTTGATCACCAATACCGAGGTGCATTGCCACTTTATAAAGCCTTTAGTAACAGTATTAATATTCCTGCAGTAAATTTAGGCCTAGATGTAGGTGTTGATAAAGTAGCAAATACGCTCAAAGGATTAGGCGCAAAAGGTAATATAGATGAATACCCCTCGCTGCTACTTGGTGCTGTAGAAATGTCGAGCTTTGAGGTTGCTCAGCTTTATACCACTATCGCAGCAGATGGCGAGTATAGAGAGCTTACCTCTGTATCTGCCCTAACAGACTCGGTAGGTAACGTTTTGTATAAGCATAAAGTTAAGTCTGAGCCGCGCTTTGCAAAAGACGCTGTATATATGACTAAATATGCCATGAAGCGAGTAACAAAGGACGGCACCGCTAAGCGTTTAAATTTACACTTTCCATCAATTCAGCTTGCCGGTAAAACAGGCACTAGTAATGATTTACGTGATAGTTGGTTTGCAGGGTTTGATCAAAACACAGTGACCGTTGCATGGCTTGGTAGAGACGATAATAGAAGCACCGGTTTAACAGGGAGTGTGGGCGCGTTAGAAGCTTATATTCGTTACTTAAAACCGCTCAACCCTGAAGCAATAGCAGATACACGCCCGCCATCAATAAGATGGGCTTTCGTCAATGAAAGAACGGGTTTACAAGCACCGCCCGGATGCGGAAAAGTCATTCAGTTACCACTAAGAGCCAGTGAGTTTGAACCTAGGCCGCAGTGTATACGCTAATAAAATAAAACCTTAATAATAAAACCGCTAACTCAGCGGTTTTATTATATTTGCTTCACTATCTAACAATCAAAATTTGAAACTAAATAAATTTTAATTACTTTTTTTAGCTTGTTTTCTTATAAATAAATTAAAAAGCAGTAAGTATAATTAGAGTAAAGTAGCACTTTGCGAGATTAAAAATAAGAGCCTTGTAACGAGTATGTTAATAGTTTAATTAACTGAATTGTTGTTAATTAACGGCTTGTTTTTGTTTCTTTAAATTAACATTGAGAATCTTATATTTCACAAATAAACATGTAAAATTAAATTTAAGTTGTTGTTTTTAAATTATTTTTATTTCTATTTTATCTTTATTTAATTAACATATTTACAATTTGTACCCTTTTGTTACCCTCTGTATGCATTTTGTATAAAGTGCAAAAATAATTATAAACTTAACAGGGATAAGAGTATGAAAAATATTTTCAAAAAAAATCTTACGGCAATAGCGGTTCTCGCTTCACTAGGTGTAGCGCTTCCAGCAGTGGCATCTGATGTTGTAGGTTCTATCGATAATATTTCTACTACAGCAGGGTATACCGTAACAGTAAAAAATCCTGCAACAGGGTTAGAAAGAACATTAAATATTTCTGAAGACGGTTCATTTCGATTTGCTTCATTGCCTTCAGGTAGCTATCAAATACAAATCTTAAAAAACGGCGCCGTTGTAGCTGAAGATAGTGTGCGCGTTTCATTAGGTGCTAATGCAAAAGCGAGCTTTGATTTAGCACAAGTCAGTGATTCCGGTCCTGAAGTAATTCAAGTATTAGGCGCTCGTATTTCTTCGATTGATTTAACAACTGCCGATTCTGGCCTAGTTATTACAGATGCTGAAATAGACCGTATGCCGATAAATAGAGATCTTACCTCGGTTGCATTGTTGGCTCCAGGAGCTGTTAAAGGAGACAGTGCTTTTGGTAATACTGCGTCGTTTGGTGGCTCATCAGTAGCTGAAAATGCATGTTATATTAATGGCTTAGAGGTTACTAATACACGCCAAGGCCTTGGTTGTGGTGAAGTACCGTTTGAGTTCTATGACCAGTTCCAAGTTAAAACGGGTGGTTACTCTGCCAAATTTGGCCGCGCAACCGGTGGTACCATAAATACAACTACTAAAAGTGGTACAAATGAGTGGGAATTTGCGGCAGTTGTGCAATTTCAACCAGACTCTTTGCAAGAAGAGGGAAGTATTTCTCGTGGTAACAATGGCGCAGGTCAAATATTTAGAGATGAAAGCTTAGACACTGATAGCAAAACAGATGTGACTATTTCTGCTGGTGGTCCTCTAATTGAAGACACGTTGTTTTTCTATGGATTAATTAACCCAAGAGATACTGAGTCTACATACACGTGGGGTGGAGATGAATTTTCGCCAAACGATCAATACCGTAATGAATCAGCTTCTGGTGGCGATAATTTATTTTGGGGCGGTAAGCTTGATTGGGATATTAATGAAAACCATAGGTTAAGCTACTTTGCTTATTCTAATCGTCGTGATATTGAGCGTTCAGTATACGAATACAATAACGGTACTGTGGGCGATCGCATCGATGGCGCCATTTTAAAGCGTGGTGGTGAAGCACAAAGCTTAAGTTATACGGGTGTTTTAACCGAAGACCTAGTTGTTACTGCAATGGCTGGTAATATTAAAACCGAATATGAAACGCAATCAGAAAACTTGGTTTGTCCATCTATTACCGACTCTCGAGGTACTGCTAATCCAATCACTGGCTGTGGTGCAGGCGGTAGCTTTGGTGCCAATAATGATGAAAATACCCAATACCGATTAGATGTTGAATATGTATGGAATGACCATGAAATAACATTTGGTATTGATTACCAAGAGCGTAAGTCTGAGAATATAAGTAGTCCTATCGGTGGCCACAGCTATGATTACAGAACTCTTGCAGATAATGGTAGTTGGCAAGCCGATAATGGCGCACTAACAAATAACACTGGTGCCGCGCTTGACTATGTTGAAGACCGTATCTTTGATGGCGGCGGCAGCTTTGAATCAGAGTTAACAGCTTACTACATAGAAGATCAGTGGCAAGTAACAGAGGATTTCTCAGTTAAAGTTGGCTTACGTATTGATGAGTTTGATAGCTGGGGTACGACTGGTAAGTTACTAACTAGCTTTGAAACAGATATTGCACCTAGACTAGGCTTCACATGGGATCCTACAGGTACAGGCGACACTAAAGTTTATGGTACATATGGGCGTTATTACTTACCCGTAGCCAATAATACTATTTTTAGAGCCGCATCAGGGGTTAGTGATATAACCACAGCTTATACATATACTGGTGTTGATTCGCAAACTGGCGCACCAACAGGCCTAACACCATTAGCTGATACGCTTGGGAATGGTGGTATTCAAAACTCACAGCAAGTGAGTGGTGTACCGGTTATACCTGAAAAAGATATCTTCCAAGCGCAAGAGGCAGATCCATTCTCTAAAGATGAATATATTATTGGTATACAGCAAGCTTTAAATGATGAATATACAGTAGGTGTTAAAGGTATATACCGCGAAGTTGCAACAGCATTAGATGACTACTGTGGGCGATATGCATACCCTTACTGCGTAATGATAAACCCTGGTGATTCGTCTAGCTGGTACAGTGATGGTTACTACTGGAATGGAACCGATTGGGGAGATTCATCATTCAATAACGACGGTGTTCCAGATAGTGGTTCTTTAACTACCTATTCAGCAGAAACAATAGGCCTACCTAAAGCAAATAATGAATACACCGCTGTAGAGTTTAGCCTTGACTATAAAGCTGACACTATTCGTTATCAGTTTGGTTATACATGGGCTAGAAGTGTAGGTAATTTTGAAGGTGCTGTTAAATCAGATATTGGTCAAGCAGATGCGGGTATTACCCAAGACTTTGACTTCCCAGCAGTTATGGATGGATCTCAGGGCTATCAACCTAATGATAGACGCCATACATTTAAATTCTTTGGTAGTTGGGAGCCAATGGAAGACTTAACTGTAGGCTGGAATGCTACTTTACAAAGCGGGCGTCCTAAGAGCTTATTTGGTCAAGGCTATCCATCTACCGATCCAAATTTAAATGGCGGTTGGGGTGATACTTTCTACATTTATACTAATGAGTGTCCAGATACAAATGGCAACGGCGACTGTGATCAAGATGAGAAAATCTATGAAAAACATAGCCGAGGCACAAATGGCCGTACACCTTGGGTATTTAACTTAGATTTATCTGCTGCATATGATTTCACAGTATCTGATATCGACATGCGTGCATCGGTTAATGTATTTAACATTTTCAACTCGCAAACAGAGTCATCACTGAATGAACACTATGAGCAAAATGAAGGTGAAGTAAATGCGTACCATGATGCTGCATACTCTTGGCAAACACCACGTTACGTTCGTATAGGTTTGGAAGCTCGCTTTTAATACTTATTAATAACTAACCTTAAAAACCCTTCTTAATCGAAGGGTTTTTTGTAATTTAAAAGCACTTTTATTATTTTCAAGATTTAAAAAACTGCATTGATTTAGTTAAGTCATCAGAGAGCTGACTAAGTTGCTGTGCGTCTTGCAGTGTAGATTGCGCAGAGAGAAGAGTTTGATCAGCTAAGTTACTTACTTCTTGTGCATCACTTAATGCTTGGGTGGTTGCGTTAGATTGCTCTTTAACCCGCAGTGCTATCTCTTCGCCTTGATGTTTTATATCGCCCATGCTTTGCTCTGCACTTTGTAAAATATCGTTTGTTTCGGTGGCGGCTTTTACCGATTGTTCCATCTTCTGGACACTTGAGTGCATTTTTTGTTGTGTATCGTCAGAAGCTTGTTGGAGTGAGCTAATTATTTGGTGAATTTCTTGGGTTTGAGTTTGTGTACGCTGCGCAAGGGTTCTTACTTCATCAGCTACCACGGCAAAACCACGGCCATGTTCACCGGCTCGTGCGGCTTCTATAGCAGCATTAAGTGCAAGTAAGTTAGTTTGATCGGCTATTTCGCTAATGCCTTTACTTACTTTACTAATTTCTTGGCTATCTTGAGCGAGTCTATCTAAGGCTTGTTGGCTTTCGGTAAATTCAACCTGAAGGTCTTGCATGTATTTGGCAAGTTCCATGGTGTTGTTAGAGCCTTGCTTTACATGCTGCGCGGCATCTTGTGCTGTTAACATCGCTTGATTAGCAGACTCTTCTACACTCACTGCACTTTGCTCCATATTACTTAGTGCATCATGAATCGCGTTTACCCGTATTTGCTGTTTTTCAACATAGTTACTCGTTTGGCTGCTTGCCTGTGAAAGTGATTTAGTGGCGCCGCATAGCTCCACAGTACTTGCTTTTACATTCTCTAAAAGTTTTGAAAAGGCATTAAGAAGTGCGTTATATCGCGCTGCAATAATATCCATTTCATCATTAGTACTTGAGTTGATAACCGCATTTAAATCGCCATTTGCTGCACTTTGCGCAGCTTCGGCAAAGCGATTAATGGTATCGACCACAGCAAAGTAAAAACCAACCATTAAGTAAAATGCAATCAATAAACTAATTAATGATGCAGCTAATACAGTGTTTCTTGTCAAGCGTTGCGTGTTCAGTTTTTCATTTATTAGCGATTCAAGGGTAGGGATGCTTTTATCAATTAGTTGGCTAATACGACTAAGCACTTGGCTGGTAAGCCCTGCAAATTCGTTTTGTGTAAGCTGTATACCATCTGGTTCAAGCAGCTTTTTATCAATGGCTGTTTTAAAAGCGGCTATGGCGTTATGTAAATTAGTGAGAGAGGGCGTGAGTGCTTTATTTACAGATGCATCGGCCGTGGTGGCAATTGTAAGTATTTTATCGAGTTGCTGCTGGTACAAAGGGAGCGACTTACTTAAGTTTGAAAGCGCAATAAAAGTCTCTGGTGTAAAACGCTGATTAGTAAGAACAGTATTAGCGCTTTGCGCTGTCGCATTTATCTGCATGATAAGCGCAGGTATAGGCGTAACTAATGCGCGATTAACATAAGCACTCGCAAGTTGGTTATCTAAGGCTAAATTAGACTGTATTGAAACCAGCTCAAGTACGTCATTCATTTGCTCATCTTTTACATTAAAACCACGTGCTTTTGCTACTTTTATATTTTTATAGGTTTCACCCTGCATTTGATTTGCAAGAATGTCTCTGTAGCTCAGTAAACCTTGTTTTTGCATTTGAGAGACGCTTATACTCTCGCTTAATAAAGAGACTAAAAAAAACAAACTAAGCGCAAGGGGTAATAATAAAATACCAAAAACTAAACCAATTTTAGTTTTATATTTTAAGTTGCCCATTAATGATATAGCAGGTGCTGCTAAGTGCCTTAAGCTCGTCATACGTTTCTCTTGTGGGGTAAAAGTGAGTCTAAAAAGTGAGACCGTATAAAGGCTAAAAACCATTCAATTATCAATACGCACAAATAAAAAAAGCCCGTAAGGGCTTTTTTTAACTACAGAGTTAATAACGCACATTATTAACACATGTATTGGATGCTTATAGCTTAGCGAAGGCGCGCTCTGCAGCTTCTATAGTCGCTTGTACTTCTTGCTCTGTGTGCGCAGCACACACAAAGCCTGCTTCAAATGCAGAAGGTGCT
Source organism: Pseudoalteromonas sp. Angola-7 (assembly GCF_028599255.1). Taxonomy (NCBI): domain Bacteria; kingdom Pseudomonadati; phylum Pseudomonadota; class Gammaproteobacteria; order Alteromonadales; family Pseudoalteromonadaceae; genus Pseudoalteromonas; species Pseudoalteromonas sp. Angola-7. The sequence continues at coordinate 409,858 of NZ_JAQREL010000002.1, read as the reverse complement.
AGGTATACGCCTTCTTCAAGCATTAAGTGGAAAAAGCGTTTAAAGCGTTCTAAATCACATTCTGTAGCTTGTTTATAAGTGGTTACTTTTTCTGCTTCAGTGAAGAAAAAGCCATACATACCGCCAGCGTAGTTAGTGGTTAAAGGAATGCCTGCTTTTTTAGCGCCTGCTTCAAAACCTTCACAAATAGCTTTAGAAATAGCTTCTAACTTATCGTGCAAACCTGGTTCACTTAATAGCTCAAGCGATTTTAAACCCGCAGCCATTGCAATAGGGTTACCAGAAAGTGTACCGGCTTGGTAAACCGGACCTACTGGCGCAATGTAATCCATAATTTCGGTTTTGCCGCCAAAGGCACCAACAGGCATGCCGCCGCCAATGACTTTACCTAAACATGTTAAGTCAGGTTTTATGTTGTAATACGCCTGAGCGCCACCTAATGCAACACGAAAACCGGTCATTACTTCGTCAAAAATAAGCACCGATTTGTACTCATCACATACTGCACGCAAGCCTTCTAAAAAGCCTTCTACAGGAGGAATACAGTTCATGTTACCCGCTACTGGCTCAACGATAATACAGGCAATGTCGTCTGCGTATTTTTCAAATACCGCTTTTACTTCATCAAGGTTATTAAACGATACGGTAAGTGTGTGCTTTGCAAAATCCTCAGGGATACCAGGTGAATTTGGCACACCCATGGTTAATGCGCCAGAGCCAGCTTTTACTAATAATGAGTCGGCATGGCCGTGGTAACAACCTTCAAACTTAAGGATTTTATCACGCCCTGTATAGCCACGAGCTAAGCGAATGGCGCTCATTGTTGCTTCGGTACCCGAGCTTACCATGCGTACTTTTTCGATTGATGGGACAAGCGCTTTTACTTTTTCGGCCATTAAAATTTCAGCTTCAGTGGGCGCCCCATAACTTAAACCGTTTTCTACCGCTTCGTGAACAGCTTGCTTTATAGCTGGGTGGTTATGTCCCATGATCATCGGACCCCACGAACCTACGTAATCAATATAACGGTTGCCATCGGCATCAAAGGTAAATGCACCCTCGGCTTTGGTAATAAATAGTGGCGTGCCACCTACCCCGTTAAATGCACGTACAGGTGAATTTACGCCACCAGGAATTGAAGTTTGTGCACGATTAAATAAATCTTGGCTAATTGTCATGAAAAATCCTATTAGTTGTCGCTTGGTAAAAGTGTTTAGCTGTCGCGTTTGCGGCTAAACCAAGGTACGTCTACTTCATATTGCTCGACTTTGTTTTCTACGCCGAGGGTTAAAGCAAACAGTGCCATACGAATTAACACGCCATTTTGTACTTGGCGGAATATAGCTAAATTGTCGTTACTGTTTAAGTCGTTATCAAGCTCATTAGCTTCTAAACGGCTATCGCGTGGGAGCGGGTGCATAAGCACGGAGTTTGGCTTACAGTGCGCGTTATAAATTGATTGGCTAATTCTAAAGCCGCCACGGTATTTATTAGCTTCTTCTTGTGAAGGGAAGCGCTCTTCTTGAATACGTGTTTGGTACACAATATCGGCTGCTAAGTTCCCTTCCATTTTGTTTACTAATTGTATTTTATGGCCTGCATTTTCTACCGCATCTAAAATACTCGTTGGCATTTGTAGGCCATCGGGCGCTACCATCGAAAATTTTACGTTTTTGTAATGGCACAATAATTTAGATAATGAATGTACTGTGCGGCCATATTTTAAATCGCCAACTAAGGCGATATGCATGCCATCAATGTTTTGGTCAAACCGATTGAGTTCGCGCTCAATAGTAAGCAAGTCAAGTAGTGCTTGAGTAGGGTGCTCGTTTGGGCCATCGCCACCGTTAATTACCGGTACGGTACAACCGTCTGCAAATTCGCTTACCGAGCCTGCATCAGGGTGGCGCATAGCGACGGCATCAGCGTACGCTGAAATAACGCGCGCAGTGTCGTAAAGCGATTCGCCTTTAGCAAGAGCTGAGCTTTGCATGCCGGTTGTTTCGCGCACGCCACCGCCTAATAAATTAAAGGCAGTACCAAAGCTTACACGCGTACGCGTGCTTGGTTCAAAAAACAAATTAGCTAAAATAGCGCCTTCTAGCACTGTTGTTTGCTTTTGTTTTTTAGCATAAGGCTCCATTTTTTTCGCTACTGCAAAAATACGCTCAATGCAGTCTCTGTCGAGTTGATTTACCGACAGTATATGTTCACCTTGGAAACTTAACATGGGGTTATTCCTAATCAATCAAAGGGGCGCGATAATCCATTAAAATGGGGCACGCAATCGCGCGTGTTATAGCAAGTATTGTAAATTGCAGCGCAGTTTAACATGCGCTACACAGCTTATAAATTAGGTTTTATTACCGCAAGCGCAACAATAATTAGTAGCGCAATAACTGGGAGCTCATTAAAAATACGATAAAAGCGGTCCGTTTTGGTATTTCTATCGTGTTTAAAGTCGCTCAGTAATTTAAAGCAGTAGCCGTGATATAGATATAAAATAATGACCAGTACCAGTTTGTAGTGCAGCCACATGCTGTATCTAAACCACTCACGGCCATATTCTACAATAGTGAGTACACCAAAAACGGCCGTTAAAATAGCAAACGGGGTAACAAAAAAGAGTAGCCGGCGTTCCATCACTTTAAGCATTGAGTTACAGGCTTTTTCTTCGCTCATTGCGTGGTATACAAATAACCGAGGTAAATAAAAAATACCGGCAAACCAAGCAATCATAAAAAAAATGTGCAGTGTTTTATAAATTAGTAAAGCGCTCATAAGAATCCTAAAGTAGGCTGTTACGAATAGTTAAAATATTATTTATTTGATCCCAGCGTAATAGCCCCATTATTTGCTGATCATCTAGCAAGTTGTATACATACAGGGCGCCGCTGCGTTTATCTTTTAAAATATCAAAGGCATCGGCTAAGGTCGACTGGCTGCTAATGCCTTGTAAGCTAATGTAGTTTATATTTATGTTTTCGCCCGACATCAGGGTAAGGTCGTACTCTGCTAAGCGATAGCCGTTTTCTTCATCGTAAACTATTAAAGGGGTTTGGCTATCCATGGCGTCTAAGGTGTTTTTAATTTGCTCTTTATCGTCTGAATAAAGCAGTTTAAAGTCCTCATCCATATCATCCATTATGCCCACTTTTTGTAGCGCCTCCGTTGCGGGCGATACATGATAGGGTAGCCCCTGAAAATCGAGCTGTTGCAAAAATATAGACCGATTGCCAAATACTTGCAGCGCCGTTACATAGGCGGTTGTTATCACTAACATGGCCGGTACAATAATCTCTGGCGAGGACGTAAGCTCCATCACAGTAGTTAATGCTGCTAACGGCGCATGTAATGTAGCTGCGAGTAATCCTGCCATTCCTAATACCCCGTATGTGCCTGCAATGTCAGCACCTGGGCTTATAAATTGGGCAAAAAAGGCCATTAAAGTACCTGTTAATACACCTAGCCCAATAACGGGGCCTATTAAGCCACCCGGTATTCCTAGGCCAATGGCAAACAAGGTCGCTAGCAGTTTAGCTATTAAAATAGTGGTAAGTAGTTGCGCGTTTTCAGGCGATTCAACCGCAATAGTAATCGCGCTCATACCCGAACCCATTGCTTGGGGCACTGCATAGGCAATAATACTCGCAATACAACCTGCAATGAGTAAACGAGGAAACATGCTTAAAGGTTTAAATGTTTTTATGATCAGCATTAAATTTTGATTAAAGCTATAGGCAATTGCCCCTAGGGCCATGCCACATAAAATTAAATATGGGTAATGCCAACCACTCAATGGCGTAATGCTAATAAGTGCAAGCTCTGAGCCTTCACCAAACACAAATTGGGTTGCTAATGCACCAGTTAGTGCGGCAAGCATAATTGGTACAAAAATATGCACTTTGTACTCACGTAGCACCACTTCCATTACAAAAATAACCGCAGCCAGAGGGGTATTAAACGAGGCCGCAATACCCGCGGCGACACCACAGCCACTTAATGTACGCATGGCGTTATGCGGTAAATGAAGCTTATCGGCTAATATACTTGCGCCAGTGGCGCCCATATGAACAGATGGCCCTTCGCGGCCAACCGAAAAACCACTAATAAGTGCCAGTGCACCACCAACAAATTGATTTACAGTGTTGTAAAGGGGCATTTGCCCGTAGTGGCGTTTAATGCGATGAATAACAAAAGGAATGCCTAATCGGTAGTGCTTAAAGCCAGTAAATGCAGCAAATGTCGCAATCAGTAGGGCAGCAATTAACGGCATTAAAACCCGTTCAAGAGTGGGGATAGTCGTAAAATTATCGGGAGTGTCTAAAAATAAGCTTTGAAAAAACAGAATCGTTAAGCGAAATAAAATAATAAAAAATGCAGCAATTAAACCAGCACTTACGCCTAATAAGCATAATTGCACAGAGGTTTTTGGTTTTGCTAATCGACGCCTGAGTTGCTCAAGCCACATGCTGTATTCTCCGCCACATTTTTTCAGCGAGCAGTTTAACAAAAGTGTGCAGGTAAGTCCTTGTGATTTTGCAATTTTAAACACTTATATTAACAAATATTACAGCAATCACTGAAAACACATTTTGCTATCGTATCGGCTAAAGCAATAGTTAAAAGCCTAAGATACCTCAAGAGATGTTTGACTATACTTGATTAAAACACTCGGGTATTAGATAATCACGCCATTGCGATATTGAGGGTTTTAAAATGTCTGAAGAATTACCAATAAAGTTCAGCGATGCAGCTGCTGTTCGTGTTAAACAGTTAATCGACGAAGAAGAAAATCCAGATTTAAAACTGCGTGTTTACGTAACAGGTGGTGGTTGTTCTGGTTTTCAATATGGTTTTACTTTTGATGAAAAAGCAAATCCTGGCGATTTAGAAATAGTTAAAAATGGTGTAACCCTGGTTATTGACCCAATGAGTATTCAGTACTTAGTTGATGGCGAAGTGGATTACACTGAAGGGTTAGAAGGTGCACGCTTTTTTGTATCTAATCCTAATGCAACGACTACCTGTGGGTGTGGTGCAAGTTTTAGCGTTTAAGCAATTTACGCTTAGCTATTAAAGCCGCGTTAGCGGCTTTTTTAATGCCTAAAATTCAATTGGGCTGTAATGGGTAAACTGCATTATTAATACAAAAAAGCCTAATACAAAAGCAGAAAAGGCAAGTATGTATAAAAAGCCTTTTTTACCTTGTTTAATGGGTACTCCGTAGTGACGTAAAAACAAAAACCATAAAAAGCATAGTAAAATAGGCAACAAAAATAAGACTCTAAACATACTTCCTCTTTAGTCCCTTAGTTAGGGAAAAACGTTATTTATGGGAACTTTTTTACCCTTACTGTTGTTTAAACATCAATACAGCAAGGTTATTCGCACGTTAATTTGTAACAAAGTGCTTTTATCTTACAATTAATTTTTTAGGAAAAAACTTAATATTTTTGGTACGTTAACTTAAATATTCAGCATAAGTAAAGGTTAGTGGTTGGGTAAATTTATGCAAACTATGTAATTAATTATTTAACCGAACTGTTAATAGTATATAATGTATCCAAGAGTGAGACGGGCAAAATTTCACTCTTAATAAAAATAAACCTATATCCTATTTTTGCGGGTTAGCACTGAATAGATTGGTAGGTTGAATAAGTAGCAATACCTTTGCTTATTTAAGCAATAGCTTGCTATTGAATAATGTAGTGGGTATCTGCTTATATGCCTCCAATCATTGTGTGACTACTGCTTTGACGGGTATGTCATATCATCTAGTAGGAGATGTAAAATGATGGGCAAGACTGTTTCTTCTGAAGAAAACGAAAAGCTAACTAAATGGCTTAAAACAAAACGCCATGAAAAGGGTCATACAATGCGTAGCCTGGCACAAGTGCTAGGAACACCTCACTCATTTATCGGTAAGATTGAAAATCAAGAACGCCGCTTAGATGTTATTGAGTTTGTACGTTACTGTAATGCACTTGAAGTTGATCCGCATGAAGCGCTAGGCTTAATTAAAGCGGATTAATATTGTTTTGCTTAGGGTGTTATAAGGGGCACTTGAACGGCCTAAGCAAATCACGTTAATGCAGGGATGCATTACATATTTTTATGGTAATTTTGCTCTAACTGATAGAGCTTATGCCTAATCAAATATAAAAACACCAGCGAAGGTATTACCATTAATGCCGTTAACACAAAAAATAATGCCCAATTTCCCATTAGCCAATCATCAATAACCACACCACTGTAACTTGAAAGCAATGTACGCCCTAAATTCCCAAGCGAAGCCAGTAAAGCATAATGTGTTGCACTAAATGCCCGGTCACATAACATCGATATAAATGCCACCATAGCCACTAACGACCAAGCCTGAGTAAAGCCGTCAATTACAATAGCAAAAGCGTATAAGCCTAAATTAGGGCCAACCAGCGCAATAGCCGAAAATGCTAAATTAGACCCCGCCATAGCAACACCACTTATAAATAGCCCTTTTACAATGCCGTACTTTTGATTGAACAAGCTGCCCACAAAGGTAAAAGCAATGGTGAGTACTGCTGTACCTACTTTTGAAAAAGTGGCTATATCGCTGTTGCTAAAGCCTATTTCTTTATAAAAAACAATCGACATACGCCCTAAAAAAGCTTCGCCTATTTTAAATAAGAAAATAAATGCTAATAAGGCAAGGGCTGTTTTAACCCCATTTTTAGCAAAAAAGGTTTTAAAGGGATCAACCACTGTAACGCCAAGCCAAGCTATCACCTTAGTAAAGGGCGTTTGTTTAATACTGACTAGTTTTTCAAGGTATACGCGCTCGAGCTCTGCGTGAACAGCTTCTCGGTTTGATTTAGGCTCTTTGGCAAATAACACGCCGCTCATTAGTATCAACATAACAGCGGCTAAAAAGTAATACACTTGTGGCCAATCTAAAGAGGGGATATCGGCCATGTAAAAAGGAATAGCCCCTAGTAATGCATAACCTGTCCACCAACCTGATGTGGCCATAGCGGCAGCTGCAGTGGCTTTATGAGATTCGTTTTCGCTTAACGTGTCTATTCTAAAAGCATCAATTGCTATGTCTTGTGTGGCAGAGGCGACTGCGATGAGTAAACATAAGCCGGCGGCAATCGCTAAGTTTGCTTTTAAATCAAGCCCCGCTAAAAGCAGGGTGCCAATAAACATAAAGCTTTGGCAAAATAAAATCCAGCTGCGACGTTGCCCGAACCATTTGTACAATAACGGCAGTTTGGTTCTATCAATAAGCGGCGACCACATAAAATTAATGCTATATGCGCCAAATACAATACCAAATAAGCCAATCATACTGCGGCTTAGGCCTTCGTCTTTTAGCCAAGCCGACATCACAGAGCCAATCAGTACCCATGGAAAACCACTGCTCATACCAAATATAAAAATATTGATTAAACGTTTATCTTTAAAATACGAGAAATATTCGCTTACTGAGAGGGTTTTGCTCATAGGGCCTTCATTGGCGTTGGGTGCAACTTAGTTGCACCTCAGTGATTTATAATGGGGTTTGCTCAAGTACTTTAATATTTAAAATAACAACGGGCGTTTTTGGTACAAAGTCGTAGCCAATTTTTTCATTAAAGCCGGTTTCTACAGCCATAATTTTATCTAGTGTGTCGTAACCATCCATTACATTGCCAAACACGGCAAAGCCCCAATCTCTACCTGGGTTTAAATGATCGTTATCATCCATATTAAAAAAGAACTGGCGAGTTCCTGAATGCGGTTCACGGTCTTGATACGCCATAGCGATGCTGTACATATCATTTTTTAAACCGTTGCCACTTTCGTTAAATATAGGGTCGTTTTCGTGTAAGCCATCAAGGTCTTTATCGTAGCCACCGCCTTGTATTACAAAGTCACGGTCGTTTTCAACATCACGTTCTACACGGTGGAATATACTGCCTTGGTAACTTTTATCCATTACGTAGGTTAAAAAGTTATTTACCGTAATAGGGGCTTTTGAGCGGTCTAGCTCAACCACAATGCTACCCAATGACGTGACTATTTCTACACGCGGGAAAATATTGTCTTTTTGGACAAAACGGCCTTCTTGCGCGGCAAAGGTGCTTACACTAAATAGTAGGCTTAAGCAGATTAAAAATCGTTTCATTGTTAACCTTCTAAAAATTCAATTAATTCTGGGTCCGATACAATGCGGGTTATAATTTGTTCCGTCAACTTATTGAGTTGACCTTCAATTTTGGCGCGATCGTGGCTCAGCGGCCCTTCTAAATTAGCACTGCCACGATACACTTTACTAAAATTGCTGGTAGAGCGAATGACCCGTACGCCTAGCTCAATGTGCGCTTCGCTGGTATGGCTCATGAGCTTTTCAGTCACCTGTGCTTGTAAGGCATGAATGTCTAGTTCAAAGCGGGTTGTTGCTAGGTTAGAAATGCTTGCCCCGTTACGGTTTAGCGCGCTATCTAATACGCTTTTAACAGAGGTTACAATATCTTGGCTGGCAAAGGTTTTGGTTTTGTCCGACTCAACAAGCTTAAGGGTGGCGCTATCACCACGTAAATCAATAACGCTGGTACTTAAACTGGCTGAAATAACGCTAATTTGGCCACTTTTATAAACCGGGTTTAATATCACTTGGTTTGGCTGGTTACTGCATGCGCTAAACACCAGCATGGAGCAACAGGCTAAAATAAATTTAGTTAATTTCATTTTATAGCATCCCACTATTTTTAGTTGCGCTGAGCACTACAAACTTTTTGTTTGAACCTAATAGCTTACAGTTACCAAACATACGATTTAATTTATCGTGATAATCTAAATGACGATTACCAATAATACGCAGCTCGCCACCTTCTTTTAATGTATCTTTTGCTTGTTTAAACATTTGCCACGCAATGTGGTCGGTAACAGCTTGGGCTTGGTGAAATGGAGGGTTACACAACACCATATCCACACTGTCTCTTGCAAAGCCGGTTAAACAATCGTTTTCTATAAATTGGCAATCATCAAATTTATTTGCTTGGTTAAGTTCTACATTTAAACGTGCAGATTCGACCGCCATGTACGACTCATCAACAAAGGTTACCGACGCGTTTGGACAGCGTGATAACGTCATTAAGCCCACTACGCCATTACCACAACCTAAGTCGATAATACTTTTTGCTTTTGAGGTTTGCGGCAAGTAATTAAAAAAGAACCGTGCACCTATATCTAACGAATCGCGCGAAAACACATTGGCATGGTTCGTTATATTAAAATCAGTGCCTTCCAGCTGCCAACTTACCGGGAAGTTAGCTTCTTTATAGCCGCCTTTAGCTGTACTTAATATTAAACGCGACTTTTTAACGGCCAAGCTTGTTTTGGTCTCGCCAATAAATTGCTCAAACGCTTTTATAGTTGAGTTATGAATTTCCTTTGTTTTACCCGCGGCAATAACCGGTGTGCCAGGGGCAAGTACTTCACTCAACTCGCTTAATTGAAACTGTAAAAACCCGACGTTACGCGGTATTTTTATAAGTACTAAATCAACCTCTTCAGGCAGCGCAGATAAGCTATCTAACTGTGTAAATTGGGCTGTTGATAGTTTATTTTCTTTTAAATTATAGGCTGCAGCTTGGTGGCTAATATAAGAATCGTTAACTGAACAAACCGTTAATTCACTAAAATAACAGGCAAGAGCACCAAATGCGTCGTTTAAAATTAGTAATGAGCGACAATCAGGGTGATGTTCGTTAACATAATTGATAAGGTACTCGTCGGCCGAATCCCACGCTTGTAAACTGCGGTTTTTTTGATCCAAAGGGAAACGTTCAAGAGTAAATGTTTTATCGCCTAGCTGGGCTTGCGTCGTCATAATGGTTTGTTGATCAGTAATCTAATGTAGGTAAATTCTAACATGCAACGGCAAAACGCCAACCCCCAACAGTTACCAAACGGCTTTTCTTATCAAAGTAAGGCGCTTAGTGCGCAAAAAAGCCTCGATTTATTTTATTATTTACAAAAAAATCTTAATTGGCAGCAGCCTAATGTCACTGTGTATGGCAGAACAGGGCCCATTCCACGTTTGCAATGTTTTATGAGCGACTTAAATATTGAATATGGTTACTCACACAGTAAACAAATAGTAGAGCCGTGGGATGAGGTGCTTTTAGCAATGCGAAAACGTTTAGAGCGACATTTAAATAAGCCGCTTAATTCGTTATTAGTTAATTATTACCGTGATGGTAACGACACCATGGGCTGGCACAGTGATGATGAAATAGAACTAGGCCCTGAACCTACCATTGTATGTATATCACTTGGTGCTGAGCGCGTACTCAAATTAAAACAAAAAGCCACAAATAAAGTCACCGACTTAAAATTACAAAGCGGTAGTTGCTTAGTGATGAGTGGGCATAGTCAGCGCGACTACCAGCACGCAATCCCAAAACAAACTACGCTTGCTCACCCACGGATCAGCTTAACGTACCGCTTTATTGAGCACATTAAACAAAAGCAATTTAGTTAGTTAAATTAACTTGTTATAGTAGCTGCATAAATCAGTGACTAAATATGGTGTTTTAATGTCAATGCAACAACAAATTCAAGACAAGCTTAGTAGCGCAATTGCCTGTAAGCATTTAAACGTAATTAACGAAAGCCATATGCACAGCGCCGGTACTGAGTCGCATTTTAAAGTAATTGTGGTAAGTGAAGAGTTTGCGGGTAAGCGATTACTACAGCGCCACCGCCAAATTAACGAAGTACTAAAAGATGAGCTAGCAAATCACATTCATGCCTTAGCGATTCATACGTACACGCCAGATGAATTTTCAGAGCAAGGTGGCGAAGCACCTGACTCTCCAAACTGTATGGGCGGCTCAAAGCTAAATTAACCATAATGTAGGTTAGCCAATATAAATAGGGGTATTTGATCAGGTTTAACTGATCAGATCAGTGTTTTTAGTATTAGCCTTTAAACTAGCGCTAATTTTTATTGTAAAAGATATAGGATGATCAATGGTCATTAAGCCTAAAATTCGTGGATTTATTTGTACTAACGCACACCCTGTAGGATGTGCAGAGCATGTTCAAGAGCAAATTAACTATGTAAAACAACAAGGCGAATTAAAAGATGCGCCTAAAAATGTACTCGTAATCGGTGCATCTACTGGCTACGGCTTAGCGTCTCGTATTACGGCGGCATTTGGCGGTGGGGCTAAAACACTGGGTATTTTCTTTGAAAAAGAAGGTACAGAGCGTAAAACAGGTTCTGCTGGTTGGTACAATACAGCAGCATTTCAAGACGCTGCAGATGAAGCTGGGCTTTGGTCAAAAAATATTAATGGCGATGCGTTTTCTAACGAAATTAAGCAAAAAGCAATCGAGACAATCAAAGCTGATTTAGGCAAAGTAGACTGTATTATTTACAGCTTAGCATCGCCTCGTCGTACTGATCCAAATACAGGTGAGGTGTATTCATCTACACTTAAACCTATTGGCAGTGCTGTAACTACAAAAAATTTAAATACGTCAAAGCGCGAAATTGACGAAGTAACAGTAGAAGCCGCAAGCCAAGATGACATCGACAACACCATTAAAGTGATGGGCGGTGAAGATTGGGAAATGTGGATTGATGCATTAAAAGAAGCAGACGTACTAGCCGATAACTTTAAAACCACGGCTTATACTTATATAGGTAAAGAGTTAACGTGGCCAATCTACGGGCACGCAACAATAGGTAAAGCAAAAGAAGATTTAGACCGAGCAACTGCTGCAATTAAAGAATCGACAAAAGATTTAAATGGTCAAGCCTATGTGTCGTCTTTAAATGCTGTTGTTACTCAGGCAAGTTCTGCTATTCCAATTATGCCGCTATATATCTCTGCTTTATTTAAAGTAATGAAAGCCGATGGCACTTATGAAGGCACTATTGAGCAAATTCATGCTTTATTTAGCGAAAACCTATACGGTGAAAACCCACGCTTTGACGAGGGCGGCCACTTATTCCAAAACTACAAAGAGCTAGAGGACGATGTACAAGCACGTGTGCAAGCTGTTTGGGATAAAGTAGACACGAGCTCAATTGATGAGCTAACCGATTATGTAGGCTACCATAACGAATTTTTACGTTTATTTGGTTTTGGCATTGACGCTGTTGACTATGAGCAAGATGTAGATGCAGTGAAGCCAATTGCAAACATGATTGACTAATCATACTTTGTAATTATAAAAAGTCGCTTATTGCGGCTTTTTTGCTTTTAGTGTTTTAGATATTTTGTGGCAGTTAGGTGCTTAGGCTACCACTTTGGTCTACCTTGATTTTTATTTAAAACACTTAACAAAACTAAATAAGCGTTTCTGTCGTATAATTTTCATAAATACACTCGCATAGTCGTACATAATGATGTTAAAATCGAAGCAATATGTGAGGAGTTTTACTGCGTTGCTTGTTTGATATTCCTAGCAAGTTGTTCTTTTGTACCTTGATATATCTTGGATAACTCAAGTGGCGACGTGGTTGATACGATTTTTCAGTTTCTTTCCGTTAATTAATGCAAGTGCGTATGATCAACATAAAAAAAGGTCTGGATTTACCCATAGAGGGCGCGCCTCAGCAAGTTATTCATGATGGTTCTGCCATCAAACGTGTAGCTGTGCTAGGTGAAGAGTTTATCGGTATGCGTCCAACCATGCATGTTCGTGTGGATGACCAAGTCAAAAAAGGCCAGGTACTTTTTGAAGACAAAAAGAACCCAGGCGTCCTATTTACTGCACCAGCTTCTGGTACAGTAAAAGAAATTAATCGTGGTGCTAAACGTGTGCTGCAATCTGTTGTTATTGAAGTAAACGGCAGTGAGCAAATCACCTTTGACTCTTTCAATGCAGATGAGCTTGCAAGCTTATCGCGTGAAAAAGCCAAAGAAGTACTTGTTCAGTCAGGTCAATGGACAGCACTTCGTGCTCGCCCATTTAGCAAAATAGCTGCGTTGGATGCAAATCCTAGCTCTATATTTGTAACCGCTATCGACACAAACCCTCTTGCTGCAGATCCTGCAGTAATTATTGCCGAAAATGCAGCTGCATTTGAAGCGGGTCTTGCTGTTGTTTCGCGTTTGACCGATGGCAAAGTATTTGTATGTAAGCAAGCTGGCAGTCAAGTTCCTAGCTCGTCTATCGCTCAAGTAGAAGTACATGAGTTCGGTGGCGTGCATCCAGCAGGCTTAGTTGGTACTCATATTCATCACCTTGATGCAGTATCTGTTAATAAACAAGTTTGGCATATTGGTTACCAAGACGTTATCGCGTATGGTCACTTATTCCTTACTGGTGAAATCAACACAGACCGTGTTATTTCGCTTGCAGGTCCTCGCGTTAAAAACCCTCGTTTAGTGAAAACACAACTAGGTGCTTCATTAGATGATTTAGTGGCAGGCGAATTAGAAGACGGTGATAACCGTGTTATTTCTGGTTCTGTTTTATCTGGCGCTATTTCTTCAGGTCCTCATGCATTCTTAGGTCGCTACCACGTTCAAGTATCTGTTTTACTTGAAGGTCGCGAAAAAGAGCTGTTTGGTTGGATTGCACCAGGTAGTGATAAATTCTCTGTAACGCGTACATTCCTTTCTCACCTTGCACCGAGTCGTTTATTTAAAATGACAACGTCTACAGGTGGTTCAAAACGTGCCATGGTACCAATTGGTAGCTACGAGCGCGTAATGCCGTTAGATATTTTGCCAACTCTATTATTACGTGACTTAATTTCACGTGACTTAGACAGTGCAATTTCATTAGGCGCGCTTGAACTTGATGAAGAAGATTTAGCGTTATGTACCTTCGTTTGTCCGGGCAAATACGAGTATGGTTCTATCCTACGCGATTGCTTAACAACGATCGAGAAGGAAGGCTAAGAGATGGGTTTAAAGAAATTTTTAGAAGACATTGAGCCGCATTTTGAACCAGGTGGTAAACACGAAAAATGGTACGCCCTGTATGAAGCAGCCGCGACTATTTTTTACACGCCAGGTTATGTAAATAAAGGCGCAACTCACGTTCGCGATAATATCGACCTAAAACGCATGATGATTTTAGTGTGGATGGCGACGTTCCCAGCTATGTTTTTTGGTATGTTCAACATCGGTCATCAGGCCGCAGGTGCTTTAGCACAAGGTTTTGAACTAGCAAACTCTTGGCAGGTTGGCTTGTTCCAGTTAGTTGGTGGTGAATTAACCGCTGAGTCGGGCTGGGGCGCTAAAATGTTCTACGGGGCATGTTTCTTCTTACCAATATACGCCGTTACTTTTGCAGTAGGTGGTTTTTGGGAAGTACTATTTGCTTCTGTGCGTAAGCATGAAGTTAACGAAGGTTTCTTCGTAACCTCTGTATTATTTGCACTTATTTTGCCTGCGACTATTCCTTTATGGCAAGTGGCGCTAGGTATTACGTTTGGTGTTGTTATTGCTAAAGAAATCTTTGGTGGTACAGGCCGTAACTTCTTAAACCCTGCATTAGCGGGCCGTGCGTTCTTATTCTTCGCATACCCTGCACAAATTTCAGGTGACACAGTATGGACTGCAGTAGACTCGTTCTCTGGTGCAACTATGCTAGGTCAAGCGTTTGTAGGCACTCTTGATTACAGCAACATGGAGCTATGGTGGAATGCGTTTTACGGTTTCATTCAAGGTTCTGTAGGTGAGACATCTACGCTTGCTGTGCTTATTGGTGGCTTATTCTTAATTTACGTTCGCATCGCTTCTTGGCGCATTGTACTAGGTGTATTCCTAGGTATGGTGGCAACTGCATTCTTATTAAATGCGGTTGGCTCTGAGAGCAATCCTGTATTTGCAATGCCTTGGCATTGGCATTTAGTACTGGGTGGTTTTGCGTTTGGTATGTTCTTTATGGCTACTGATCCTGTATCAGCTGCATTTACCGATAAAGGTAAGTTCGCATACGGCGCGCTTATTGGCTTTATGGTAGTTATGATCCGTGTAGTAAACCCTGCTTTCCCAGAAGGTATGATGCTAGCAATCTTATTTGCTAACTTATTTGCTCCACTGTTCGATCACTTTGTAGTGCAAGCTAATATCAAGCGGAGGTTGGCACGTAATGTCTAGTAATAACGAATCAATCGGCAAAACGTTAACGGTTGTTGTAGCACTATGTTTAGTGTGTGCAATTATTGTATCGTTTGCTTCTGTACAGCTTCGTCCTTTACAGCAAGCTAATAAAACTCAAGATATTCAACGTAATATCTTAGCAGCAGCTGATATTGAAATCGCAAACTCTGTATCTGACACATTCGATGGCAAAATCGAAGCACGTGTTGTTGATATGGACACTGGCGAATTTGTTGAAGATGCTGATCCAAACTCATTTGATTTCGAAAAATCGAAATTCGACCAACAAAGAAGTTTTGCACTTAAAGCAGAAGGGATTAAGGACATCGCTGGTATTCAGCGTATGACTAAAAACTCACCTGTTTACATCTCTAAAAAAGAAGATGGTTCTACAGATGCAATCATTTTACCTATCCAAGGTTACGGCCTTTGGGGTGTAATGTATGGTTTCTTAGCGCTTGAAAGCGATGGCGAAACAGTTAAAAACATCAACTTTTACAAGCATAGCGAAACACCAGGCCTGGGTGGCGAAATTCAAAACCCACAATGGACAGCTAAATGGCAAGGTAAAGAGTTACCTATTAACATTATGAAAAGCGGTGCTAGCAACGAACATCAAATTGATGGTTTATCAGGTGCTACACTAACTTCTAATGGTGTTGATCACACAGTTGACTTTTGGACTGGTGAAAACGGCTTTGGTCCTTTCCTTGCGAAGGTACGTGAAGGAGCGTTGAAATAATGGCTGATACTAAAGAAATGAAGTCGGTCCTATTTGGTCCGGTTTTAGCTAACAACCCAATCGCATTACAAGTACTTGGTATTTGTTCTGCTCTGGCGGTAACGTCTAGCTTAAAAAATGCCTTAATCATGTCAATTGCTTTGACATTAGTAACGGCGTTTTCTAGCTTGTTCATTTCAAGCATTCGTAACCACATACCTTCATCAGTACGTATTATCGTACAGATGACGATCATTGCTTCACTAGTAATTGTTGTAGACCAAGTATTACAAGCATTCTCTTACGCTACGGCGAAAGAGCTTTCTGTATTCGTTGGCCTAATCATTACTAACTGTATTGTAATGGGTCGTGCTGAAGCGTACGCAATGAAGTCGCCACCACTTATGTCATTTTTAGATGGCATCGGTAATGGCTTAGGCTACTCAGTGGTATTACTTACTGTTGGTTTCATTCGTGAGCTATTTGGTAAGGGAACACTATTCGGTGTTGATATTATCCCATTAGTACAAGATGGTGGTTGGTATCAACCTATGGGTCTATTGATTTTACCACCGAGTGCATTCTTCATCATTGGTTTATTCATATGGGTACTTCGTACTTATAAGAAAGACCAAGTAGAAGCTAAAGCGTAAGGGGCAAGCAGTGGAACATTATATTAGTTTATTTGTAAAAGCGGTTTTTATTGAAAACTTAGCTTTAGCTTTCTTCCTAGGTATGTGTACTTTCTTAGCAGTATCTAAAAAAGTAACTACATCAATTGGCCTAGGTGTAGCCGTTATTGTGGTACTGGGTATTTCTGTACCAGTAAATAACTTGGTTTACCATGCCGTACTTGCACCGGGTGCATTAGAGTGGCTTGGTTACCCTGAAGCAGACCTTAGTTTTTTACGTTTCTTAACGTTCATTGGTGTTATTGCAGCACTAGTGCAAATTTTAGAAATGGCATTAGATAAGTTTTTCCCTGCACTTTACAACGCATTAGGTATCTTCTTACCACTAATCACAGTTAACTGTGCGATTTTTGGTGCGGTATCATTCATGGTTGAGCGTAACTATAACTTCGGCGAGTCTGTTGTTTATGGTGTTGGCGCTGGTGTTGGTTGGGCACTTGCAATTACATTACTTGCAGGTATCCGTGAGAAAATGAAATATTCAGACGTGCCAGACGGCCTACGTGGTTTAGGTATTACCTTCATCACTGTTGGTTTAATGGGTCTTGGCTTTATGTCATTCTCTGGTATTTCACTGTAAAGGTAGCGAGGATAAATCATGAGTTATGAGATTTTCTTAGGCGTTGGTGTTTTCATCGCTATCGTTGTACTACTAGTTTTAGTTATCATTGGTGCTAAATCTAAGTTAGTTGCAAGCGGTGACATCATCATCGGTATTAATGGCGATCCAGACAAAGCCATTAAAACATCAGCAGGTAGCAAGCTTTTAGGCGCGCTATCTGAATCAGGTATTTTCGTATCATCTGCATGTGGTGGCGGTGGCTCTTGTGGTCAGTGTCGTGTACACATTAAAGAAGGTGGTGGTGATATTTTACCTACAGAACTTGATCACATTTCTAAAGGTGAAGCCCGTGAAGGCTGTCGTTTAGCGTGTCAGGTAAATGTTAAAAACGACATGGAAATTGAACTTGAAGAGTCAATTTTCGGTGTTAAAAAATGGGATTGTGAAGTTATCTCTAACGATAACAAAGCAACGTTCATTAAAGAGCTTAAGCTACAAATTCCAGATGGCGAATCAGTGCCTTTCCGTGCGGGTGGTTACATCCAAATCGAAGCGCCTGCTCACCATGTTAAATACGCAGATTTCGATATTCCTGAAGAGTATCGTGGCGACTGGAATCACTTTGGTTTCTTCGACCTGGAGTCAAAAGTAGACGACGAAACAATTCGTGCATACTCAATGGCTAACTACCCAGAAGAAGAAGGCATTATCATGCTTAACGTGCGTATTGCTACGCCGCCGCCAAGAAACCTAAGCCTACCATGTGGTAAAATGTCATCGTACATTTGGTCACTTAAAGCAGGCGACAAGGTAACTATTTCAGGTCCATTTGGTGAGTTCTTCGCTAAAGACACCGACGCTGAAATGGTATTCGTAGGTGGTGGTGCAGGTATGGCACCAATGCGTTCACATATCTTTGACCAACTTAAGCGTTTAAACTCTAAGCGTAAGATTAGTTTCTGGTATGGTGCGCGTTCTGAGCGTGAAATGTTCTATGTTGAAGATTTCGACGGCTTAGCAGCTGAAAACGATAACTTTGTATGGCATACCGCATTGTCTGATCCACAACCAGAAGATAACTGGGAAGGTTACACAGGCTTTATCCATAACGTACTTTATGAAAACTACTTGAAAGATCATGAAGCGCCAGAAGATTGTGAGTTCTACATGTGTGGTCCTCCAATGATGAACGCGGCTGTTATCGGCATGCTTAAAGACCTAGGTGTAGAAGACGAAAACATCTTACTAGATGACTTCGGTGGCTAACACCCATATCAAAACAGCTTAGTTTTGGTTAAAATACGGGCCTCGTCGCACATTGTGCAACGGGGCTTTTTTTATTTTATTTTACATGGGCTAATTTAATGAACAGAGTAAGCAGTTCTCAAGGCGCTATCAGTATTTTTTTATTAACTATAATGCTATTTATCTCTGGCTGTGGGGCTGAAAAAACACCTCAGGAGGTATTTTTAGAAGGCAAAACGATGGGCACCACCTATCATATTAAATACTTTGCCGACGATAAAAGCGTTGATGCCACTAAATTACAGCAGCAAATAGATACGCAATTGAAAGCGGTTAATCAGTCTATGTCTACGTATATCCCCGATTCTGAAATTAACACATTTAATAAATTACCCGCCAACCAGGTTATGCCAATTAGTGAAGACTTTAGGGCTGTGGTGAGTGAATCGATTCGCTTAGGTAAGTCGACTAAAACGCTTGATGTAACGATGGGCCCGTTAATAGATTTATGGGGCTTTGGACCTGATAAAAAACCAACTAAGCGCCCAAGTGATGAAGCACTTGCTGCAATGATTGAAAAAATTGGTGTAGATAAACTTAATCTTACTGAGCAGGGCCTTGCTAAAACAGTTGATGGTTTAGAGCTGTCGTTTTCGGCCACAGCGAAAGGGTATGGCATTGATAAAGTAGCGCAATTACTTGAAAGCCAAAATATTAGTAACTACATGGTAGAAATAGGTGGGGAGCTGCGCATTGGCGGTGAAAAGCCAAATAACCAAGATTGGAAAATCGCGATAGAGCAGCCAGATGCGCCACCAGGCGAGCGAAAAGTTCACCGTGTATTAGCGCCCGGTACGAATGGCATTGCAACATCAGGTGACTACCGTATTTTTTATAAAATGGATGGCGAAACTTACACTCATTTAATTGACCCAGTAACAGGCATGCCAATCAAACATGACTTAGTGTCGGTTACTGTATTACATCCTAGTGCAATGACCGCAGATGGCTTAGCAACCGCATTAACGGTTATGGGAATGGACGATGCTAAAGCATACGCTGAAAAGCACGATTTACCTGTGTACTTAATGGCTAAATCAGACAAAGGCATTGTGACTTACGCGAGCACTGCATTTAAGCCTTATTTGTAATATAATAGCGTTTAGCTAAAACTTTATTAGTGCTAAACGCATATTACAACCGATTTTTTGAAATAGACTTCTCTCGCATCTATGTGGGTTTTGGGTGTATAATTTAGCGGTCGCTCAACAATGTTTGAGCATAATTTATTGCTGATCAATAGGGGCTAAGCAATGTCACTTTTTCTTCTTACATTTGGTTTATTAATTTTAATCGTGATAGCTATGGCTGTTGGTATGATCGTGCAAAGAAAATCTATGGCAAGTAGTTGCGGTGGATTAGGCTCGGTAGGTATTGATAAAGCCTGTGATTGTGACGATCCATGTGATAAGCGTAAAAAGCGTATGGCTAAAGAGCAAGCCTGGAAAGAAAACCAAATTATTTAAGCAGTAGCTTAATGATAAAAAGCGCCTTATGGCGCTTTTTTTGTACCTGTATATTTAGTGCTCATATCTTCTTTTAATTAAACACAACCTTAATGTATTAGACCAAGGTCTATAGTTTAGTTTTTTTCACCTATTAGGTTTATTTTTCTCGTTTGTCAAATTGGAGCTAACACTCTAAAGTTTAACCATAGACACAGAGCAAGGCTCTAGTCATAAGCTTGAGGCATAAAAGTTAGCCTCGCTTAAAAGAATCTTTATATTGTGTGTGAAGATGTTGTCAGTGTGAAAGGCAACTCAAGTTCGGTGGTGACTTAGCTTGAGTTGTTTTTATTCCCTACAATTGCCACGCAGTGTAAACCAAAAATCTTTATATTGTGTGTGAAGATGTTGTCAGTGTGAAAGGCAACTCAAGTTCGGTGGTGACTTAGCTTGAGTTGTTTTTATTCCCTACAATTGCCGCGCAGTGTAAACCAAGAATCTTTATATTGTGTGTGAAGATGTTGTCAGTGTGAAAGGCAACTCAAGGTCGGTGGTGACTGGTTTTGAGTTGTTTTTATTCCCTACAATTGCCACGCAGTGTAAACCAAAAATCTTTATATTGTGTGTGAAGATGTTGTCAGTGTGAAAGGCGGCTCAATTTCGGTGGTGACTGAATTTGGGCTGTTTTTATTTGTGCTCCTTTATTTTTAACCTCATTAATATCCTTATCTCTACTCCTCAAGCCTCTTAAATATCAAATATCTATAAGCTAAACCTTTATTTTTTATTGTGTTATTTTTTATTAACAAAATAGCTGCGAAAGCTTAACGCAAAACTTTATATTTTTTGTTGAACCGAAAACTGTCTTTGTTATACTCAGCATCGAACTTTCAGTAAGTTTTGAAAGTTTGTTTGATACGGATCAATTCTCACTAGGTAAATGTGTGCTAGCCGGGTTTGATTGTATTTAGCACCTCGTTTTAGGGCTTACAGCAGCAATGTTTTTTTAATTTTTCCATTGCGCGCTTAATTACTCTAATTTTGTTATTAGTCATTTAGTAGGTTATGTCTTTGAACACACTTTCTTTGCATCATACAAATACGGCTTTTGCTTCTAGCAAACCGCAAACGTGTGAGCGCTTGAATAAAGCGGGCAAGGGCGTGTGTGTCGCTATAACATTATTAGTGTTTAATACGGTAATGCTGCTAAGTGGTGCATTAGAGGATGCCTTTCAGCTTGAAGCGCTGTTTAGCAATGGCTCTATTGTTGAGCCTGTTTTGCTGCACATCACGCAATTTTTAGCTCATCCGATCATATCTAGTCAGCTACTCATTGGCCTTTGCTGGTTATTGTTCCATATTTTTCCGGCGCGTCGTGCTGGAATAATCCTTCGTAAAGCCGCTTTCGCTTTTCGCGAGGCAAAAGTACACCAACCTGTGTCCGCTGCACATGGTTGTCGTGCTCCACCTAGCTTTACAGGTTGTCTGTAAGGCTTCATTTGTTGCTGGTTTTAATTATTTTTTCTTGCTGTAAATAATTAAAGTTTGCATTAGCAATGTAGCCGCGTGTTTTAAACACGTCAGCCAACCAACACTCACCCAAGTTAACTTTTATTACGTTATATAAATGCGTTTAGAAGCTGGGTTTGTTGCTAGGTATTTTTTGCATCCACTTGCAGCGGGTTCAGTCCCCTTTATTTTTATAATTTAGTTCTAGTTAACTTGGGTTTTTATTGAAAAATCGTTGCTTGATTTTTATTCAAAGCAGCAAATTAAAACTCTAGGTTTGTAGGATACTCCCTTGTTAATTCGTAACCTTTGTAATATTGCTTTAGCTAGTACGGTGCTGGCGTTGTCAGGCTGTAAAGGCGGGATACTCGATCCAAAAGGCCAAATAGGTATTGATGAGAAAAACTTAATCATCATTGCTACTGTCCTTATGTTGCTCGTAGTAATCCCCGTTATTGTGATGACTTTGTATTTCGCATGGAAATACCGAGACACACAAGATCATGAAATTTATGCACCAAAATGGGCTCATTCAAATAAGATTGAGGCCGTTGTTTGGGCTGTTCCTATTGTTATCGTTATTATTTTAGGTGTTATTACCTGGCAGTCTACCCAAGACTTAGACCCCTATAAACCTATTGAAGGTAAAGGCGAGCACCTCACTGTAGAGGTGGTGTCATTAAACTGGAAGTGGCTATTTATTTACCCAGAGCAAGGTATTGCAACGGTAAATGAATTGGTATTTCCGGCTAATGTACCTGTTGAATACAAAATCACTTCACAAAGCACAATGAACTCGTTTTTTATTCCTCAGCTAGGTAGTCAAATTTATTCTATGGCTGGCATGGAAACCAAGCTTCACTTAATTGCTAATGAGCCGGGCACATTTAAAGGCTTTTCAGCTAATTACAGTGGCGCAGGTTTTACCGGTATGAAATTCAATGCCATTGCCACTCCAACACAAGCCGACTTTGACAAGTGGGTAACAAGCGTTAAAGCCAATGCTAATAACCTCACCCATGCCAATTATGTTGAGCTTGCAAAAGCCAGTGAAAATAATCCTGTTGCCTATTATGGCAAGGTCGACGACGGCCTATTTCATACCATTGTTATGAAGTATATGCAGGCACATGGCGATATGAACAAAAAACATCAAGCGATGAGCGAGCATGGGCAAATGAGCAAAAAGCACCATGAAATGAATAAACACGCAATGCCTTCATCTCACAGCCAGGGCGAGGAATAATAATGTCGTTTTTAGGTAAACTTTCACTCGACGCAATTCCGTTTCATGAGCCAATTATAATGGTTACCATGACGGTGATAGCGATTGCCGGGCTTATTATTGCCGGGCTTATTACTAAATATAAAAAGTGGGGCGTGCTTTGGCACGACTGGATCACCTCTGTTGATCATAAACGCTTAGGCGTAATGTACATTTTTTTAGCACTAATAATGCTGTTTCGTGGTTTTTCTGATGCAATAATGATGCGTTCGCAGTTAGCACTTGCTACCAGTGGTGCACCAGGTTATTTGCCTCCTGAGCATTACGACCAAATATTTACAGCGCACGGCGTTATCATGATCATATTTATGGCTATGCCATTTATGATTGGCCTAATGAACATTGTATTGCCACTGCAAATTGGTGCACGCGATGTCGCTTTTCCATTTTTAAACAACCTAAGTTTTTGGTTTACAGCCAGCGGTGCCATTTTAATTAACTTGTCGCTTGTATTTGGTGAGTTTGCAAAAACAGGTTGGGTGGCGTATCCGCCGCTTTCGGAGCTGACCTTTAGCCCTGGGGTGGGGGTCGATTATTATATATGGGCCTTGCAAATATCCGGGCTCGGTACGCTTTTAACTGCAGTAAACTTTTTAGTTACAGTGTTTAAAATGCGTGCCCCAGGTATGACCCTAATGAAAATGCCAATTTTTACATGGGCATGTACATGGGCAAACATCTTAATTGCAGCATCATTCCCAATTTTAACTGCTGTACTTGCAATGCTAACGCTTGACCGCTATCTCGATTTCCACTTCTTTACCAATGAATTGGGCGGTAACGCCATGATGTACATCAACCTGTTTTGGGCGTGGGGTCACCCTGAGGTTTATATTTTAGTACTGCCTGCGTTTGGTATTTTTTCTGAAATTATCTCAACCTTTGCCGGTAAACGTTTATTTGGTTACAAATCGATGGTTTATGCCAGCGGTGCTATCTCAATTCTAGGTTTTATTGTTTGGCTACATCACTTTTTCACCATGGGATCCAGTGCAAACGTTAATGCGTTCTTTGGGGTAATGACCATGGTTATTGCCGTACCAACTGGGGTTAAATTATTTAACTGGTTATTTACCATTTACCGAGGCCGTTTACGTATTAGCGTTCCGGTGCTTTGGACACTTGGTTTTATGATTACCTTTACTGTAGGCGGTATGACCGGCGTACTACTGGCTATTCCGGGTGCCGATTACGTGTTGCATAACAGTTTATTCTTAATTGCGCATTTTCATAACACTATTATTGGTGGCGCAGTATTTGGCTACCTTGCTGGTTTTGTATTTTGGTTCCCTAAAGCAATGGGCTTTAAGCTTAACGAAAAATGGGGTAAAGCATCATTTTGGTGTTGGATAGTTGGTTTCTTCGTGGCGTTTATGCCGTTGTATGTACTTGGTTTCTTAGGTATGACACGTCGTTTAAACCACACTAACAACCCAGATTGGAACATGTGGTTATACATTGCCGCAGGCGGTGCTGTCATTATTATGTTTGGTATTATCAGTCAAGCAATTCAACTATTTGTAAGCTTTAGAGACCGTGAAGCACTTGACGATGCAACTGGCGATCCGTGGAACGGCCATACACTAGAATGGGCAACTAGCTCACCTCCACAAGTGTATAATTTTGCCACTATTCCTCACGTTGATGACATTGATGCATGGACTGAGGCAAAAGAAAAAGGCCAAGCTTATCAAACAAAAGCAAGTTACAGCCCAATTCATATGCCTAAAAATACCTCAGCAGGTGTGTTGATGGCAGCTAGCCTAACGGCATTTTGTTTTGCCATGATCTGGCATATTTGGTGGTTAGCTGTAGTAGGGCTAGTGGGTGGAATTGCCATATTTATTAAGCGTTGTTACACCAATGATGTTGATTACTACATACAGCCAGATGAAATTGCACGCACTGAAGCTGCGTATAATTCAAGTGGAAATAAGGAGCTAAACGCGTGAGTACACTTTCTGCAAATCTAGAATCTGCAAATTTAGACTCTGTATCGCACGATGATCATGCCCACGCGCATGATCATCACGACACATCGGGCGATACGATATTTGGCTTTTGGTTATACCTAATGACCGATTGCCTATTATTTGCCTCGTTTTTTGCCACTTACGCCGTGCTGTTTATGAACACAGCCGGTGGTGTATCAGGTAAAGATATTTTTGAACTCGACTTTGTTGCAGTAGAAACCGCTGCGCTACTTATTAGTAGTATTACTTTTGGCTTTGCCATGATTGCCGCACAAGGGCAAAAAAAGGCACTAACACTCACCTGGTTGTTTATCACCTTTTGTTTAGGTGCTGTGTTTATAGGCATGGAAATTTACGAATTTCATCACCTAATTGTGCATGGTAATGGCCCGCAACAAAGTGCTTTTTTAACCTCATTTTTCTCGTTAGTAGGCTTACATGGTTTACACGTAACTGCGGGTCTTATTTGGATGAGTATTATGATGATAGAAGTGGCTAAACGTGGTTTAGGTAAACAAACAGTGACACGCTTAAGCTGCCTAAGCCTATTTTGGCACTTCTTAGACATTGTTTGGATTTGTGTATTTACCGTTGTTTATTTAATGGGAGCAATGTAATGAGCCACAGCGAAGCGCACGCGTTAAAGCAAATGCAAAACGAGCACCATGATGAATCTCATGGCAGTGTTAAAACTTACTTAATAGGCTTTGTGCTATCAATAATTTTAACCGCCATACCGTTTTACATGGTTATGGAAGGCGACTTTTCAAAAGTAACTACGCTTTGGAGCATTGTTACTTTAGCTATTGTACAAATTTGGGTGCACTTAAAATACTTTTTACACCTTAATTTTACGACAGAAGATGGCCGTGCAAGTACCTTCTCATTTTTATTCAGCGCCCTAATTATCGTCATGGTTGTTGGGTTATCGGTTTGGATAATTTACGAATCTAACGCAATGATGATGTACTAGGAGTTGAAGATGTTTCGTCGTTATTTATCAGTGACTAAGCCGGGCATTATTATGGGCAACCTTATCAGCGTTGCAGGCGGTTTTTTGCTTGCCTCTCGCGGAGATATAGACCCATGGCTAATGGTTGTTACGCTTATTGGCCTGTCGCTTGTGGTTGCATCGGGCTGTGCTATCAACAATGTTATTGATAGAGATATAGATGTAGCCATGGCACGTACGCGTACGCGGGTTACAGTAACAGGCGAAATGTCGGCCTTTGCTGCACTGAGTCACGGGGTTTTGTTGGGGGTTGTAGGTTTTGGTTTACTCATTGCTTACACCACACAAGCCGCGGTATTTTTTGCAGTGTTTGGTTATGTTATTTATGTTGGGGTTTATAGCCTTTACATGAAACGCAACTCTGTTTATGGCACGTTTGTAGGCAGCCTTTCAGGCGCTGTGCCCCCTGTTGTAGGTTACTGCGCCGTAACAGGGCAGTTCGATATGGGCGCATTAATACTGCTAGTTATGTTTAGTTTGTGGCAAATGCCGCACTCATATGCCATTGCTATTTTTCGCTTTAAAGATTACCAAGCCGCAGGTATTCCTGTATTACCTGTAGCGCAAGGGATTGATAAAGCGAAACGTCATATCGTACTTTATATTGCTGTATACGCTTTAGTCGTCATGCTGTTACCAATAAGTGGCTACACGGGCGCCGCCTTTATGGCTGTGGCGTGTATTACCAGTTTTTGGTGGTTACTTATGGCACTGCGTGGCTATCGCCGTAATGTTAATTTAACAAGCTGGGCACGCCAAGTGTTTGCTTTTTCTATTATAAATATTACAGCACTCAGTATAGCCATGGCCGTTGACTACCACAGCGCAGCGCCACAACTGCTTACACTAATATAATTTTAAAACTTTACATTTCCAAAGTTAATCCAAAGGCTCGAAAGGGCCTTTTTTTATGCCTAAAATAGCTGGGCAATAGAGTGCTTGTTGGCAAGTTCTAGGCTTTGTTTTATACGGGCTCTTACATCAGGTGATTTATTTTGGCTTAGCTTAAAGTTTCCACTCCAATGAGTGGGAGTAAACTCTATAAAGCTTAATTGTTGATACATTACTTGGCGACTGCGTATGGGCACGTGATTAATATTCCACATGGGCTTAAAGGGTTGCTCAAAATGGGTTGTTAGTTGATTCATTATTTTTTCTTTCTCAATATCACTTTTAATAATCACTACCTTTGCAGTTATTTGCACAGATGAGTAAAGCCAGCTCGGCAGTGTTTTATTATTGCTATAAGAGGGAGATAGGTAACAATTGTCACCATTAAAAAGTAATTTTACAGAGTGTTCATCACATTGCGTTAACGGGTTATTTTTTGCTACGTGTGCAATAAATACATTACGTGAGTGCTCATATAATACAGGTACATGGCATATAGTATTTAAGCCACTTTGCGAGCTGGGCATTAAAATACTCGCTAGCGGAAATTGCTCAACCAATGCCTTTAAGCGTTTGATATCATTTTCTTGAAAATGCATCGGTGGGTACATTAAAGCCTCTCCTCTAGTTGTAATTTTATACTCGGCCACTGCTCATCAACTATGCTAAATTTTGCTGTGTTTCTATAGCTACCATCATTAAGCTTTCTATCTTTATAAGCGAGTCCTTCAAAATGGGCGCCTAAACGAGTAATTGCGTTACGTGATTTTTGATTTTTTTCATGAGTATTAAATGTAATTCTCACTAAATTAAGCTCATCAAACGCGTATTTAAGCAGTAAATACTTAGCGTGTGTATTTATGTAAGTTCGCTGCCAGTCATTACTAATAAATGTATGACCAATCTCAGCGCTTAAATTATGTGTATCTAACTTAAATAACCGTGTTGTGCCCACTACTTGCTGTGTGTTTTTATCAATAATGGCAAAAACAACTTGTTCGTTTTTATTAAATTGCGCCTGAGTTAAAAACCATTCGTGTAGTATTGCAGGGCTTTTAGTGTAATTGCTTAATACCCACTGCCATACATTAGGGTGCTGGCCCGCCTTATATAATCCATTTAGGTGCTTATGGTTTAATGGCTCTAAAATGACCTTGTTTGTTTTATGTGTTTGCAGATTAAACATTAATGGCTCCATTTTTGCTATTTGTGAGCAACAAATGTACGCTTATTTGGGTTGGTAAAAACAACCAGAATGTAACTTTTACCTATACCAGATTAAGGAAGCGTATGCAGCCGATTAATATTGAATTTAATGAGCAACGCAAAGCAAAGTATTTGCAGCTAGCGCAAGCACTTCGTAGCGCAATTATTAAAGGCGATATTGCGGTAGGCGCTAAGCTCAGCTCAGCCAGAGAAATGGCGCAAACTTACCAGTTAAACCGTCATACAATAATGAATGCTTTACAACTATTAGTAGCTGAGGGATGGTTAGAGTCTCATGAGCGTAGCGGTTATAAGGTAACGCAAACTTTACCTATCCAAGGCAGCGCTAATACTAAGCAAGTGCCAGCCTTAACACCTAAAGCCTATAAATTTGCTAAAGAGCTAGCAGTTCCAGCTCCTGCAATGAATTTAAATAATTATAAGTATAATTTTGCAGGTGGCCTCCCAGATCTTAATTGCTTCCCATATAAAGAATTTAAACGCTCCTTAAGCCATGTTTTTAACCATGTAGATACCAGTAAATTTCATTATGGTGATATAAGCGGTGTGAGTGAGTTAAAAGTGCAAATAAGCAATTACTTATATAAAGCGCGTAACTTAAAAACAAACGACTTACTTGTGTGTAATGGCTCACAAGAAGCACTATTTTTAATCTCGAAAGCATTTATTAGCACTAACGATTTTGTTGCTGTAGAAACGTTAGGGTATCCACCAGCCCGTAAAGCTTTTGCGGCATGTGGCGCACAAATAGTAGATATAAAACAAGATGAATACGGTTTATGTATTGATGATTTGAAAGCGCAACTTAGCCGCTTCTCAATTAAAATGATGTACTTAACACCGCTGCATCAGTACCCGACAACTGTTACTTTATCGCCTACACGGCGTATGCAAATTTATCAGTTATGTTACCAACATGGCGTAATGATTATAGAGGATGACTATGACCATGAGTTTCATTACCAATGTCACCCGTTACAACCAATGGCGGCGGATGACCCTGCGGGTATAGTTATTTACCTTTCTACATTCTCCAAAATTATGTTTTCCGCAGCCAGAATCGGTTACATTTGCGCTGCCCCTGATGTTATCGCACAGCTTAATGCGTGGAAGCAGTTAATGAATCATAAAAATGATGTGGTTATGCAATTAGCTTTAGCGCACTTTATGAAAGAAGGCGCATTTGAACGTCATTTAAAACGCATGACAAAGCTTTATAAACAGCGATATGAAGCAATGGATAAGTCGTTAAAAGCACTGCAGGCTAAAGGATTACCTCTTGAGTTTAAAAAGCCCGATGGTGGGATGGCAATGTGGATTAACTTAAACATAGATACGGCTAATATTAAAAAGTACCTACACAAACACAGTATTTATTTGCAAACAGAATCAGAGTTTTATTTCTGCGACTCTTATAGAAGCTTAAAACCTAAACACTTTAGCTACTTGCGTCTAGGCTTTGCTGGCCAGTCAGAGGAAGTCATGCAAGAAGGTATAAACATAATTGCTGAGTATGCTTATTAAGCTATTTTTTAAACTTGCTGCTTCGTAAAACAAGGGCTTTAATGTACCGCAATTTATAAATTTATATGTTAACTCATTCTGGCTAGGAAGGAGAGTTGAGGTTCTAAACTTTTGCATGCAGGCATTTACCAAATCTACAAAAATTAGGTGGTTGAAACTAGGTGCTTGGCTAATTTTATGAATATAAATACGTTCAGTGCTGCCTAAATCAATCATATCGTATTCTTGCCATTGAGTTGGCTGTGCTAAGTCTTTTAATTGGCGGGCATATAGCTGTTTACTCAGTTCTACAGTTCTGTTTGTGTAAATTAGGCTACCTGCTTTTTTGTAATTGCCTTCGTACACATCGGCGGTAATAGTTATTGCTTCACCGCGCATTAAACGTTGAATATTAAACGGTTTGGGCTTTAGCGTTATAAGTTCTGCGTTGCGTACAACATCTAAAAACGCTACATCGGGGTTTTTAATCCTATACACCACTTGTACATCGTGCGGTAATTTGTAGCCAGGTAAGTTAAATGCATAAATTCCCGAACCTTTATTCACCAGTGCTATTGCATGCTCAGCATTGTATTTGGGGTTGAGCGGGGGCAATTCTGCTGCCTCTTGCTCAGCAAAAGCGCATCCGCTTATAGTAATGATCAACAAAGTAAGTAATAAACGCATAATAATCTCATTAATTTATGAGCTTAAATTGTAGTATATAGTGCGCTAAGCTGGTGATTTATTGTTAGGCTAAGTAAGCCTGTAATTAAGATGTATTTATGCACTTAGTTTCTTACTTCGTGTAATAAAGTTCTGGCATATACGTGTAGGTTTTCGTCTTCAGGGTTTGAAGTGTTCGTTAAATAAATTATACGCCCAGCTTTATTAATAAATAAGGTAGTGGGTGTGCCTCTTATTCCTAATTGTTTTGCTATGGCATCGGCTTTAATAGCTGTTTTAAATGTATACCCTCTATCAATTATTGCTTTGGCGGGGGTGGCATCGTCGTCTTCTTGAAAGCTTACCGCAATGACCTTTAAGCCTTTGTGTTTTATTTTTTCAAGTGCTGGTTGCAGCTTTTTACAATATGGGCACCACGTAGCCCAAAAATGTAAAACGTAGGGTTGGCCTAATAAATCTTGTGTGTGAACGGACGAACCATCAGCCATGTTTAACGTTATTGCAGGCAATAGTGGTAATGAGTCATCATCAGCGAGTTGCTGTGCAGAGCTTATAAAGCTTAATAAAATCAGTGTAATTGCAGTAATTAGTTTTCTCATGGTTCGTTCTTATTATTTTTTTAATATTAATAAGAACGTGAATTAAGTTATTTCATTTCATTAAAAACCAGCGGCCTGCTCAATCACTATTGCATGGCGCTTTGCTAAACGCGTATGGTTTCTGTCGTAACCGCCGCCAATAACACTGGCAATAGCGGTGTTATGTTCAAGGCAGCGCTTAAACACTAAATGGTCACGCTGTTTAATGCCGTCCCAGCTTATATCTAGTTTACCTAAGCCATCGTCTTGCCAAATATCTACACCGGCATCGTATAGGACTAAATCGGGGTTGAGTTCTTTTAATAAAAACTGCAGGGTGTCATCCACAATGCCTAAGTATTCTGCGTCTTGCATATTATTAGCAAGGCCGATGTCTAAATCGCTGGGGGATTTTTTAAACGGGAAGTTTTTTTCGCAGTGTATAGAGCAGGTATACGCATACGGCTGATGCGCAAGCATTGCAGCTGTGCCATCGCCTTGGTGTACGTCTAAATCAAAAATGAGCACGTTGGTCACTTCATTGCTTTGAATTAATGTTTGCGCGGTAAAGGCTAAGTCGTTCACCATACAAAAACCTGAGCCAAAATCAGTGTGTGCATGGTGCGTACCGCCTGCTAAATGACAGGCTAAGCCATGCTTTAATGCTAAGCGTGCAGTTTGTAACGTGCCTTGTGGTGCGGTGAATGTACGGTTCATTAGCGGTTGCGACCAAGGTAAGCCAATACGGCGCATGGCTTTTTCGTCTAGGCGGTTATGCCATAAGTCGTGAATGTAGTTTTCGCAGTGTACCAGTTCAAGTGGCTCGGGGGAGCCCAAAATAGGCTCAACTAAATTATTACCTGCAATGCCTAAACCTTTAACCTGCTCGTATAAATGAGCAAATTTACTCATTACAAATCGGTGCTTAGGATCAAAGCTAAACGAATAATTACTGTGATAGACCAAAGGTAAGTGAGGGTTTAGGCGCATAACCGTATCAATAATAAAGTTTGCGCTATGGTAATAAACTTAACTAAGGGAGTCTATTGCTGCTATTCAATCAATGAGGCAAGCTCGCGATGAAGTAATTGTTCATCGGCTAAATTAAGTTCAACTAATCGTTTTAAATAGGTAATACTGTTTATATCAATATGGTGGCAATTAAGACCGATGTGTTCATCTTCTATGTGGCAAATAAGCACCTCCATTTTTATTTCTATATCGCTTTGTGGCAAGGTAAAGCGCAAGGTGGCTTCGCTATTTTTGGTGCCACTAAACGCCGCGCATTTAGTAATGAGTGCGCCATGTAAAGATACATCAAGTAATTTGCATGGGTAGCTCTCTCCTGCAAATTCTAATTGGGCCGCGGTTGAAAAAAGAATACGCGAGAACTGACGTCGATTTTCCATAAAACGAATTGCCTTTATTGTAATATTTAAATCAAGCATAGCGGGAAATAGCGCATAGCGATAAAAAATGGCATAAAAAAACCCCGCATAAATGCAGGGTTTGTTATATCAGTTAACAATTAACCAATTTTTTTGTACTTAATACGCTTAGGTTGTGCAGCTTCTGCGCCTAAGGTCTTTTTAAGCCATTCTTCGTATTCAGTGTAGTTACCATCGAAGAAGTTAATTTGGCCTTCGTCGCGGTAATCTAAAATATGCGTTGCAATACGGTCGAGGAACCAACGGTCATGCGATATACACATTACACAGCCTGGGAACTCTAAAATAGCGTTCTCAAGTGCGCGAAGTGTTTCAACATCAAGGTCATTGGTTGGCTCATCCAGTAGTACTACGTTACCACCGGCTTTTAAAAGCTTAGCAAGGTGTAAACGGTTACGCTCACCACCGGATAAGTCTTTTACAAACTTTTGCTGATCGTTACCTTTAAAGTTAAAGCGGCTAACGTATGCACGGCTTGGGAACTCAAAGTTACCAATTTTTAGCACGTCTTGACCGTCAGATATTTCTTGGAATACGGTTTTGCTTTCGTCCATATTGCCACGGAACTGATCAACCGTTGCAAGCTCTACAGTTTCACCTACACTAATGCTGCCGCTATCTGGTTGTTCTTCGCCACTTAGCATTTTAAATAGGGTTGATTTACCCGCGCCATTGGCACCAATAATGCCCACAATGGCACCTTTTGGCATGCTAAAGCTTAAATCGTCGATTAAAACACGATCGCCAAAACTCTTACGTAAGTTATTAACTTCAAGCACTTGGTCGCCTAAACGCGGACCAGGTGGAATAAATAGCTCGTTAGTTTCGTTACGCTTTTGGTAATCAGACTGCTGTAGCTCGCTAAACTGCGCCATACGCGCTTTAGACTTAGCTTGACGACCTTTAGGGTTTGAACGTACCCACTCAAGCTCTTGAGCAATTGATTTTTGACGTGCTTTTTCAGATTTTTGTTCTTGTTGTAAGCGCGCATCTTTTTGTTCAAGCCAAGAAGAGTAGTTACCTTCCCATGGAATACCTTCACCACGGTCAAGCTCTAGTATCCAGCCAGCTACATTATCAAGGAAGTAACGGTCATGCGTTACCGCCACAACAGTGCCTTCGTAATCGTGTAAGAAGCGCTCAAGCCAAGCAACCGACTCAGCATCTAAGTGGTTAGTAGGCTCATCGAGAATAAGCATATCTGGCTTTTCGAGTAATAAACGACAAATAGCAACACGGCGGCGCTCACCACCTGAAAGGTGCTCAATTTTAGCATCCCACTCAGGTAAACGAAGTGCATCGGCAGCGCGCTCTAAAACGTTATCGATGTTGTGACCATCGTGCGCTTGAATAATCGCTTCAAGCTCGCCTTGCTCTTTTGCTAGGGCGTCAAAGTCAGCGTCTTCCATTGCGTACTCGTTGTACACTTCGTCAAGGCGGTTAAGGGCATGTTTTACTTCGCCAACAGCTTCTTCAACTATTTCGCGTACTGTTTTGCTTTCATCCAGTACTGGCTCTTGCGGTAAGTAACCAATTTTAGTACCCGGTTGAGGGCGAGCTTCACCTTCAAAGTCTTGGTCAACACCGGCCATAATGCGAAGTAATGTAGATTTACCAGCACCATTTAAACCTAGCACGCCAATTTTAGCGCCAGGGAAAAAGTGCAACGAAATATCTTTTAAAATTGTGCGCTTAGGTGGCACAACTTTAGATACTCGACTCATCGAGAATATAAACTTATCAGGTAAAACCATGGAGGAAAGCCTTCAAATAATAATAAAAATTTCAATGTTGTATTGTAGTGGCTCACGGGTGAAACAGTCAACGAATGGCGGGTTTTAAAGCGCTAAAGCACACTTGTTAGCAAAGTATAAAACCATGAATAAATTTCATTTAGACATCTATACATCTAGAGGTTGATATTTTTAGCATTCTGTTCATAATGAGAGCGTATAAATTCTCGGTTTTTATGAGTAGGAGTAAAAATATGCCAATTACAGTGAAAGACGAGCTACCGGCTATTGCCCGTTTACGTGAAGAAAACGTGTTTGTAATGCCAAAAAGCCGTGCAAAAACGCAAGAAATTCGCCCAATGCGTTTGGCTATTTTAAATTTAATGCCTAATAAAGTAGAAACCGAAGTACAGTTTATTCGTTTGCTTGCTAATTCTCCTTTGCAAGTAAATGTAGAACTATTACGCCTAGATACGCACCGCAGCAGTAGCAATTCAGAAGAGCACCTAGATACTTTTTATCGTTATTTTTCAGAAGTAAAAGACAATAACTACGATGCGTTAATTGTTACCGGCGCGCCACTAGCACACCTTGAATACGACGATGTAGCCTACTGGGATGAGCTAAAAGTGATTATTGATTGGGCAGAGCAGCACGTTACTTCCACACTTTACTCATGCTGGGCGGCGCATGCGGCGTTGTATCATCGTTACAATTTAAAGCGTGATTTAAAAGAAGATAAACTCTGTGGCGTGTTTACCCACCAGTGTTATTTTGATCACGGAGCACTTACTCGTGGCTTCGACGATACCTTTTTAGTGCCGCACTCACGTTATGGCCACATTGATATAAATAAAATAAACGCCTGCGACGATATAGTGGTATTGGCAGGCTCTGAAAAAGTAGGTGCTTACTTAATGAAAAATAAGTCGGGCAGCCAAGTGTTTATAACCGGCCACCCAGAATACGATGCCGACACATTAAAAGCAGAGTACGAACGCGATTTACAAAAAAGCCCAGACGCGCCAAAACCCGAAAACTATTTTCCAAATAACGATGCAAGTAAAAAGCCGTCAAAAACGTGGCAAAGCCATGCCTTTTTGCTTTTTTCGAACTGGTTAAATTACTACGTGTACCAAACTACACCTTATGATATTAATTTAGTTAGCCAAGATGTGAGGACTAACAACTATGCCGAATAACGTGCCAAACAAAAATAAGCAAAGCGAATTAAGCGCTGCGCTAAAACAGCGTATTTTAATTTTAGATGGTGCAATGGGCACTATGATCCAAACTCACAAGCTTGAAGAAGAAGACTACCGCGGTGAGCGCTTTAAAGACTGGCACGTGCTAATAAAAGGCAATAACGATTTATTAAGCCTTACCAAGCCCGAGTTAATTGCTGATATACACCGCAGCTTTTTAGCCGCCGGTGCAGATATTATTGAAACCAATACCTTTAATTCAACCACCATTTCGATGGAAGATTACGACATGGCAAGCATAAGCCGTGAGGTAAACCTAGAGTCGGCCAAACTTGCACGCGCAATATGTGACGAGTTCACTGCTAAAAACCCAGAAAAGCCACGCTATGTAGCCGGTGTGTTAGGGCCAACCTCTAAAACTTGTTCTATCTCGCCAGATGTAAACGACCCAGGCTATCGTAATATTACCTTTGATAAGCTGGTTACTGCGTATGTTGAGTCTACTCTTGCATTAATGGAAGGCGGCGCTGATTTAATACTTATTGAAACCATATTTGATACCCTCAATGCAAAAGCAGCCTCATTCGCAGTAGAAGAAGCATTTGATCAAGCAGGGCGCACATTACCTGTAATGATCTCGGGCACCATTACCGATGCCTCAGGACGTACGCTTTCGGGGCAAACAACCGAAGCATTTTATAACTCTATTCGCCATATAAAACCTATTTCGATTGGCCTTAACTGCGCCCTTGGCCCCGATTTACTACGCCAATACGTAGAAGAGCTTTCGCGCGTGTGCGAAACCTTTACCTCAGTGCACCCTAATGCGGGTTTACCTAACGAATTTGGTGAGTACGACCTAGAAGCAGAGGACATGGCCGCCGAGATTATAGATTGGGGTAAATCGGGCTTTATAAATATTGTTGGTGGTTGCTGTGGTACTACGCCTGCGCATATTCGTGCGTTTGCCAAAGGGCTTGAAGGGGTTAAACCTCGCCCATTACCAGAGCTTGATATACGCATGCGTTTATCAGGCCTTGAAGCCTGTAACTTAAACTAGGAGCCAACATGACACAGCAAATTGCAGTATTTACCAATGTTGGTGAGCGTACCAACGTAACCGGCTCTGCCATGTTTAAACGCTTAATCATGGAAGAAGATTATGAAACAGCTCTTAATGTTGCTCGCGAACAAGTAGAAAATGGCGCCCAAGTTATTGATATAAACATGGACGAAGCCATGTTGGACTCAAAGGCGGCCATGATTAAGTTTTTAAACTTAATTGCATCAGAGCCCGATATATCTAAAGTGCCTATTATGGTCGACTCCTCTAAATGGGATGTAATAGAGGCAGGGCTTAAATGTATTCAAGGCAAGGCGATTGTTAACTCAATATCGCTTAAAGAAGGCGAAGAGCCATTTAAGCGCCAAGCTAAAATTATTAAACGCTTTGGTGCAGCCGCTGTTGTTATGGCGTTTGACACCGAAGGCCAAGCCGACACCGCAGATAGAAAGTACGAAATATGTGAGCGCAGCTACAAAATCTTAGTCGATGAAATAGGTTTTCCGCCGGAGGATATTATATTCGACCCTAATATATTTGCTGTAGCCACCGGTATAGAAGAACACGACAACTACGCAGTAGAATTTATAGAAGGCACACGCCGCATTAAACAAAACTTACCGCACTGTAAAGTGTCGGGCGGGGTGTCTAATGTCTCGTTTTCGTTTAGAGGTAATAACCCCGTACGTGAAGCGATTCACTCGGTGTTTTTATACCATGCGATAAAAGCGGGTATGGATATGGGTATTGTAAACGCAGGGCAACTTGCGGTTTACGACGACATCCCCGAGGAACTTCGCAAAGCCGTAGAAGATGTAATCCTTAACACTGACCCAGGTTCAGGTGAGCGCTTAGTAGAAATAGCCCCTAAGTTTTCAGGCATGGCACAAGCCGAACGCGTAGAAGATTTAGAGTGGCGCACATGGCCTGTTGAAAAACGCCTAGAGCACGCCCTTGTAAAAGGCATTACCACCTTTATAGATGAAGACACGGAAGAGTGCCGAGCTGCCGCCGATAAACCTATTCACGTAATTGAAGGGCCATTAATGGATGGCATGAACGTGGTAGGGGATTTATTTGGCGCAGGTAAAATGTTTTTACCGCAAGTTGTTAAATCGGCCCGCGTAATGAAGCGAGCAGTGGCCTACCTAGACCCATTCATAGAAGCCGAAAAAGAAGAAGGTGCCACTAACGGTAAAGTAGTTATGGCAACCGTAAAAGGCGACGTGCACGACATTGGTAAAAACATTGTAGGCGTAGTACTGCAATGTAATAACTACCAAGTAATCGATTTAGGCGTAATGGTACCTGCTGAAAAAATACTGCAAACCGCGATTGACGAAAAAGCCGACATAATCGGCCTTTCGGGTTTAATTACCCCATCGCTTGATGAAATGGTACACGTAGCCAAAGAAATGACCCGCCGAGGCTTTGAATTACCCCTTATGATTGGCGGTGCAACTACCTCTAAAGCGCATACTGCCGTTAAAATTGAGCCGCAGTACGACAAAGGCGTAGTGTATGTAAATAACGCCAGCCGTGCGGTGGGCGTGGTATCGAGCTTATTATCTAAGGAGCTAAAACCGGCCTTTTTAGAAAAAACTAAAGCCGAGTACGAAAAAGTACGCGAGCAACAAGCGCGCAAAAAGCCACGTTCAAAACCCGTTACCATACAGCGCGCCCGAGATAACGCCGCCAAGCTTGATTGGGATAACTACACGCCACCCGTGCCTAAAAAGCTGGGCGTGACCGAATTTAAAAATGTATCAATTGCGACTTTACGTAAATACATAGATTGGACCCCATACTTTATGACGTGGTCAATCGCTGGTAAATACCCACGCATAATGGACGATGAAGTCGTTGGCGAGCAAGCACGTAGCTTGTTTAAAGACGCTAACGACATGCTCGACGACCTTGAAAAGTCAGGTGCTTTGCAACCTTTAGGTGTAATTGGTTTATTCCCTGCAAACCGCGTGGGTGATGACATAAAAATTTACACCGACGAAACCCGCAAAGAGCTGTTAACTACCTCATGCCATTTACGCCAGCAAACCGAAAAAACCGACTTTGCTAACTATTGTTTAGCCGACTACATTGCGCCAAAAGGCACACCTGATTACTTTGGCGCGTTTGCAGTAACGGGCGGCTTAGAAGAAGACGACCTAGCCGACGCGTTCGATGCCAAGCAAGATGACTACAATAAAATAATGGTAAAAGCGGTTGCCGACAGGCTTGCCGAGGCGTTTGCAGAATACTTGCACGAACAAGTGCGCAAAGAGTATTGGGGTTACGCAGCCGATGAAAACTTAAGTAACGATGAGCTAATTCGCGAAAACTACCAAGGTATTCGCCCAGCGCCTGGTTACCCAGCGTGCCCAGAGCACACCGAGAAAAAGAAAATTTGGCAGTTACTCGATACCGAAAAACGCATTGGCATGCAGCTCACCAGCTCATACGCCATGTGGCCAGGGGCTGCGGTTTCGGGTTGGTATTTCTCACATCCTGAGGCAAAATACTACGCCGTAGCCGCTGTGCAAAAGGATCAGGTAGAAGATTATGCCAAGCGAACTAGTATGACGCTCACAGAGGCAGAAAGATGGCTATCGCCTAATTTGGGGTATGAGCCAGAGTAAAAGAGCAGCGGTCAGTTTTTAGCTGTCAGCTATCAGTAAAAGAAAAACGAGCCTAATTTGGCTCGTTTTTTTATATTAAAGAAAAGAAGTAAAAATTGGTTCATATGTATTCAGTGTTTATTTAGTATAAGTAGTAATAAAAAGCTGAGTAACTTGATTTTTACTCAGGAAAATATTCTTTTCTAAAAATAATAGGATTATAGATTAAATGAAGCTTTATCATTACATGGATGAGGTGTTTGGCTTAAAAAATTTATCAAATAGGAGGATTAAGGCTTCAACTTTTGACAATTTGAATGACCCTTTTGAGTTATTAGGTATCGAAACTAGCACACCTTATATACGTGCAAGCTTAAATAGGATGAAACTAGGTGTTTCAAGAGAATTTGGAATATTGTGCTTTAGTAAAATTTGGTCTAACCCTATTCAGTGGGCTCATTATGCTAATAACCACAAGGGCATATGTGTGGAACTTGAGCTATCTAATAAAGAGGATGCTCAAGAAGTAAAATATTATTCTGAAAGATTTAAAAGTAATTTAATAGATGATCAAAGCTTCCCACTAAAGTTATTACTTTCTAAATTCAAACATTGGGAATATGAAAAAGAATATAGAACAATTCGGGACCTTAATAACTTTGAAAAAGAAAATGGTCTTTATTTTCAGCCATTCAATGAGGACATGAAACTATCTAAAATAATTATTGGATGCCAATCGAAGTTAACTAGAAGCGAGCTAGAGAAGTCCCTCTGCATTCAGGATAGAGGTGTTGAAATTATATATGCTAGAGCAGCTTTCAAGTCATTTAAGATTGTTAAGTATCAGAATAAATAAAGGACTATTAATGAAGTATCTACATTATATATTGCTTTGCCTATCCCTATTTTTCACATCGAACACATTTGCGCTTGAGCAAAAGTATCACGGGAGTGTTTTACCTGTTATTGCTGCTTTTAAAGCGCAGGATAAAACTGCGATTGCTGCGCATATTCGCTACCCTCTAAAAAGGCAATATCCATTGCCCGACATTAAAAATGAAGCTGAGTTTATTAACCGCTTTGATGAAGTGTTCGACGATGAACTAGTTGCCGTTATTGGCAGCTCTAATATTAATACCGATTGGAATAAAGTTGGTTGGCGCGGCATTATGCTAAATAACGGCGTGATGTGGCTAGATACCGACGGTAAAATTATCGGTATAAATAGCCACACAGCTAAAGAGCAGGCGTTTGCTAAACGCTTAATTGAACAAGACAAGCAATCACTCCATTCAAGTATTAATACATTTGAAGAGCCAGTGCTGGATTGGAAGACGGCTAGCTACCATATTCGCGTTGATGATTTAGGTGATAGAAATTACCGTTATGCAGTGTGGAGTAGTGATAAAAGGCCAAAGGACAAGCCTGATATGGTTTTATTTAACGGTGATATTACCTTTGAGGGTAGCGGCGGCAATCACCACTATACGTTTATAAACGGACGCTATAGTTACATATTACACGTTACTATTATTGGCTGCGATACATCGCCACCTGGTTGGCTTGAAGTATATAAAAATGATGAGCAGTTATTAAATGAGTCAGTTATAAGTACTAAGTAAAATCAGTAAACCCTTCTTATCTCTATCTAATAAAGCTGCCACTTAATAACAGCTATAGGTTGGCGTTTCGCCGATAAAAATTTCAATAAACCAATCCTAAGTGGTAGGCTAAAAAAGTAGCAAGTATTCAAACCGTTCTCGCGCAACAAGGCATTCCTTTAAAGCGCTTTGCCAAGGAGTTAAATATGATCACGCTTACCGTTAATGGTAATAAACATGAGTTTACAGGCGATCCGTCAACGCCGGTGCTTTGGTATCTTCGAGATGAATTAAATTTAACTGGGCCTAAATTTGGTTGTGGTATGGCGCAGTGTGGTGCGTGCACCATACATATTGATGGCGTAGCGCAGCGCTCGTGCATATTACCGGTATCGGCTGTGGCAGGGCGCAATATTACCTCTATTGAAGGGTTAAGCGAGCAAGGCGACCATCCTGTGCAAAAAGCGTGGGTTGAGCATAAAGTGCCGCAGTGTGGGTTTTGTCAGTGCGGGCAAATAATGCAAGCGGCAAGCTTATTAGCCGCTAACCCTAACCCCACTGATGATGAAATAGTGAGTAATATGTCGGGCAATATTTGCCGTTGTGGTACATACCCACGTATTCATAAAGCGATTAAGTCGGCGGCTAAAACCATTGCGGGCGTTGAGTATTTTGACCCAAATGAACAAGGGGAACAAGTATGAAAAACGACAATACGTACTTTGACTTAAACCGTCGCCAATTTTTAAAAACCAGCGCAATAGGCGCATTAGTATTAGGCACTTATTTTGTAGGCAGTGCACCAAGAGCGTTTGCTGGCGTGTTAGAACAACCCTCTGACCAAGCAAAGCGCGCTAACTTATTTATAGCTCTGCGCCCCGATGGCATGGTTGAAATAACCTGTCACCGCTCTGAAATGGGCCAACAAATTCGTACCGCCATTGCCCAAATTGTGGCAGACGAAATGGAAGCCTCGTGGGATAAAGTCGTGGTTATTCAAGGTAAGGGCGACCCTAAATACGGGGATCAAAATACCGATGGCTCGCGCAGTATTCGCTACAACATGCAACGCCTGCGCGAAATGGGCGCAAGTGTTCGCTACATGATGCAGCACGCAGCTGCTAAATATTGGAAAGTTGACCCGCAAACCTGTACAGCCAATCAACACGTTGTTACACACAGCTCAGGTAAATCGCTTACTTATAAAGATTTAATCGACTTAGCACTTACAATAACGCCACCAGAAGTTGATAAGTTAACACTTAAAACACGCAAAGAATGGCGTTATATAAATACCGGTATGGCGCATATAGATTTAACCGATTTAGTAACCGGTAAAGCCACATTTGCTGCTGATGTTCGCGAACCAAAAGCGCTGGTGGCTATTATTGAGCGCCCACCGGTAGTAGGTGGTATGGTTAAATCGTTTGATGCCAGCGCCGCTAAAGCAATTAATGGCGTAGTTGATATTATTGAAATGCCTGTACCAAAAGGTGCGCCGCAATTTCAGCCAAAAGGCGGCATTGCTATTGTTGCTAAAAATACCTGGGCTGCATGGCAGGCGCGTAAAGTACTAAAGGTGGTGTGGGATGATGGTAAAAACGGCGATTATAATTCAGAGAGCTTTAAAAAGTCGTTATTACAAACCGTTAATGAGCCGCAAACGCATGTACGCGAAATAGGCGATACCACCAATGTACTGGCTAAATCGAGCAATAAGTTAGTAGCTGATTATTACGCGCCGCATTTGGCCCAAGCACCTATGGAGCCACCTTGTGCTACGGCTATGTATCATAAAGACCGCGTTGATATTTGGGCTGCAACGCAAAACCCGCAAGCTGATATGAAAACCGTAGCTGCGTTACTTGGTATGGAGGAGAGCCAAATTAACGTGCATGTAACCATGTTAGGTGGCGGTTTTGGGCGTAAATCAAAACCTGATTTTTCGGCAGAAGCTGCCTACATTTCAATGAAAGTAGGACAACCTATTCGCGTACAATGGACGCGAGAGGATGATATTCAGCACAGTTTTTATCATGCGGTATCGGCTCAACATATTGAAGCTTCACTCAATGAAAAAGGTAATATTGAGGCTTACTTACACCGTACGGCGTTTTCGCCAATTATGTCGACCTTTCAAGAAGGGGCAACGTCGCCTGCAGGTTTTGAGCTGCGCTTGGGCTTTACCGATAACCCCATAAACTCACCTAACTTAAAGTTAGAAAACGGCGAAGCACCCGCTAAAACAAGGGTAGGTTGGATGCGTTCGGTATCAAATATTTTTCATGCTTTTGCTATTCAGTCATTTATTGCTGAAGCGGCGCACAAAGCAGGGCGCGACCAAAAAGACTATTTACTTGAAACCATAGGCCCTGATCGCATTTTAGATGTAACCGAGCAAAATGCCTCGTACGATAACTATGGCGCCGATAAAGACGTTTACCCATTAGATATTGGTAAATTACGCCATGTTATAGAAAAAGTGGCTGAGATAAGTAAATGGGGCCGAAAGCTGCCAAAAGGTCGCGGATTAGGTATTGCAGCGCACCGCAGCTTTTTAACCTATGTGGCTACTGTGGTTGAGGTAGAGGTATCGGATGCTGGTGATTTAAACGTGATTAAATCGTGGGTCGCTATTGATGCGGGTACGGTTGTAAACACCGATACCGTAAAAAATCAAACGCAAGGTGGCTCTATTTACGGTATTACAACCGCAATTAGCGACGGTATTACTTTTGATAAAGGCCGAGTACAGCAAAGTAATTTTCATGATTACCGCGTACCGCGTATGAGCGACTCACCACTAGAGGTAGAAGTAGAAATAATACAAAGCGATGCACCACCAGCTGGTGTAGGCGAGCCCGCAACGCCGGTTTACGCCCCTGCGCTGTGTAACGCTATTTTTGCTGCCTGTGGTAAGCGTATTAGGCAGCTGCCTATAGGTAACCAATTAAAAGCGTAAATAACGTCCTTTTTTAGCCGTTAAACAAAAAAACCGCCAAGTGGCGGTTTTTTTAGAAGTTAGCGATTAGTGAGTTTTTTCAAACTCATCTACTTCACGCTCTGCTTCTTCTTTAGATTTACCGTACTGTTGCTGGATTTTACCCACTAGCTCTGTACGGCTACCTTCAATTTTGTCTAAATCGTCGTCAGTAAGATCGCCCCATTTTTGTTGCGCCTTACCTTTAAGTTCGTTCCAATTACCTTTCATACGATCGCTGTTCATAAGTATCTCCTTACTTAGTTTTAAATAACGTTCAGTATAAAAGGAGCAAAGCGTGTACCAATCAGTCAAATTTTTATTTTGTGTTTATAATCATTAATTTATATATTTAAGCGAGGCGTTACTTTTATTGCAGCGCGTATGTTCTTAAAAAATGTACAGAGCGGTCTGTAATTATTTCTGATTATGGATACGCGTAAACTCATCTGCTTTTGCGGCGCGTTTATTTTTGGTTTTTGTTACAATGCACACAAAGCAATTTTGGGTAAATAGCAGTGCTGCCGGTTCAAAACATATATCAACAACTTCTAACTACATTACAAAGTAACCCCATAACGTTATTACAAGCACCGCCTGGTGCGGGTAAATCAACCTGGTTGCCGCTACAGCTTATGCGCGACGGTCATTTTAAACGTATTGTAATGCTTGAGCCGCGCCGCTTAGCAGCACGTAATATTGCCAATTACTTAGCACAGTGCCAATACGAAAATGTGGGGCAAAGTGTTGGCCTGCGTGTACGCGGCGAGAGTAAAGTAAGCAGTAATACGCGCCTTGAAATAGTCACCGAGGGTATGCTTACCCGCATGCTACAAAACGACCCCGAATTAAGCGATATAGATTTACTGATATTTGATGAATTTCATGAACGCTCAATTGCGGCCGACACCTCACTGGCCTTTGCTTTAGAGGCCCAAAGTGCGCTGCGCGACGATTTAACCATACTACTTATGTCGGCCACCCTTGATACTGAGCGCTATACGCAGTTTTTTGATTGCCCGGTTATACAATCAAGCGGGCGTAGTTACCCCATAGACGAAGTATATATACCAATAAAAGATGAGAGCCGCTGGTTAGATGCCATTTCTAATATCGTTAAGCAAGCGCTCAATGAGCAAAGCGGTAGTGCATTAGTCTTTTTACCTGGGCAATTTGAAATAGTACGTGTGCAGCAGGCCCTTAATGATTTACCAAGTAACTGCTTAGTTGCCACATTATTTGGCGAGCAAGATAAAGCCAATCAGCAAGCGGCGATTGCCCCTGCGGCTAAAGGTATGCGCAAAATTGTGCTTACCACCAATGTTGCCGAAACTAGTTTAACCATTGAAGGCATTCGCATTGTTATTGATAGCGGCAAACGCCGCGCGGCGAGCTATAACTTAAAAACAGGCGTAACTGAGCTTACAACACAAAGTATATCTCGCTCCTCTGCTGTGCAGCGAGCAGGGCGTGCAGGGCGAATAGAACCCGGTGTTGTTTACAGGCTTGGCTCAAAGCAAACCTTTGAGCGACGCAATAGCCACGATAGCCCGGAAATACTCACCTCAGACATAAGCCAACTTATGCTGGAGGCAAAACAGTGGGGCGCAAATATCAGCGAACTCACCTTGCTTGATACGCCAACAGCGCAGCAATGCACGCAAGCGGCAAACTTACTAACCATGCTTGAAGCCATCGACTCTAAAGGTAAGTTAACCAAATTGGGCAGCA
Organism: Pseudoalteromonas sp. Angola-7; assembly: GCF_028599255.1. NCBI lineage: Bacteria > Pseudomonadati > Pseudomonadota > Gammaproteobacteria > Alteromonadales > Pseudoalteromonadaceae > Pseudoalteromonas > Pseudoalteromonas sp. Angola-7. Next base: position 364,991 of record NZ_JAQREL010000002.1, on the reverse strand, counting down.
ACATGCTGGGTTTTGGGGCGGATATTCGCTTAGCGCATATGCTTTTAAAAGCGCAAGCGCTTGAGGCAGAACTCCCTGGTATTTATCGCTTAGCACTTTATTTAGTGGCGCTGCTTGAGAGCCGAATAAACAGCGCCAACGAGCTAAGCTTGGCGCTACATAGCCAACAGCAAAGGCCACACCCAGTATTTAAACAGCAGTTAAAATACTGGCAAAGCCGTTTAAAAGTAACCGACAGTAACAGCGAGCTAAACACCGAGTATTTAGGTTTGCTGGTGGCATTAGCTTACCCCGATCGCATTGCAAAAAAACGCGGCAATGGCTACTTACTTGCCAATGGTGCGGGCGCTGATTTAAACACCGATTACTGGCATAACGATGACTACCTTGCTATTGCAAGCATGGGCGGCCATAAAGGCACGCGTATTTTTGCAGCCACCGCACTTAGCCCATTTGAGCTACAAGATTACTTACCGCACTTGTTTACTACGCTTACCCGCTGTGAGTTTGATGAGAAAACCGCGCGGTTTATCCATCAAGACGAAGTAAAGCTCGGCGCCATTACGCTTACAAGCCAACCAAGTAAGCAAAAGCTTGATAAAACCGAGCGCGCCAAAGCGTGGCTTAATTTATTTACTAAGCACGGCTTTGCATTATTTAATGAACAAGCCGATGCGCAGCAATTATTAATACGCATGAGTTTAGCCAGTCAGTTTATGCCAGATACGTTCCCGGCAATAAGCGAGCAGCAACTTATCGAAACAGCTGATGATTGGTTAGGCGTATATTTACAGGATATAAAAACGCTGGAGCAGCTTAAAAAGTTTAACTACTTTGAAGCACTGCAAAATTGTTTTGACTGGACACAGCAAACAGCCCTAAAAACACTGTTACCGCTTAGGTTAACGGTACCGAGTGGCTCAAATATAAAAATTAATTACCAACTAGATGGCCCCGCAAAACTTAGCGTGCGCATGCAAGAAGTGTATGGTTTAACAAGTACGCCAATGCTTGCAAATGGCAAGCTGCCACTGCTTATGGAATTACTCTCGCCAGGTAAGCGTTCATTACAGCTTACGCAAGATCTTGCGCACTTTTGGGCTAGTAGTTATCGCGATGTACAAAAAGAAATGAAAGGACGTTATCCCAAGCATTTTTGGCCCGACGATCCAGCCAACAGCGTGGCAACCAATAGAGTAAAAAGCAAAATGTAGGTTTATTAACTTAAAAATATTTGTTTTATTTTTGAACATGTGAATATAGTGTACCTATAAATAAATCAATACTTTTAACTACAAGGAAGAAGTGATGAAACGACTATTTACATTAGCTTTGCTATTAGTGAGTACCTTTTCGGTTAATGCTGAAAAGGCACTGGACTTAAACAAATTTGCACAACATTACTACAACACAATGACCGCCACTCAAGCGCCTAACGCAAGTGAAAAAGAGCTTGAAGCCTACCTTAATTTATTAACAGACGATGTAGGCAGCCAGCACATACCGTATCAAGTAGATGACTCTCGCACAGCAGAGGGTAAAAAACTAATGCGTAAGGGCATGCGTTTTTATTTAGGCGCGCATACCTTATACGAAAGCGAGCTGCTTAATACCTTTGTATTTAACGATAGCGGCTTTGCGATTCGTTATAAAAACCACGCTAAGGGCATTCATCCGCAAAGTAAGCAGCCAATCGAGTACACATCAGTAATGATGGAAGTAATAGAAGTTGAAAACGGTAAAGTGGCGATGATCCGTAAATATCACGAATAAAACGTAAAGTGATAAAACGCGCTAGCCATTAAAGCAAAGTTAATGGCTAATTGGGCTGTAATAGCTTTTTGTTGTTAAGTGCCTAAACTTCTTTACCACCGTGCTGCTCTGATAAATCATCTAGCTCGGCAGAGGTGTAATCAAACCCGCTTTCATCATACTCGTAAGTGACTTTTACACTGTCGCCGCCATTAAATAGGCGAGTTTTAACTTGGTTTACGGGCCAATCTTTTAGTACATGCACAAAGCGGTTAGCAACTTGCGAGGTTTCAAAGCGGTAGCGAATTTCTGTTTTCATAAAAAGGCTCTGTTATTGTATGGCTTAGCTAAAAGTGAGTAGTAAAATTACACTATTTAATGCATTACCACCTCTCATAATCTCTTGGGTGTGTTGATTTTTGATGGTTGAATTTACAGCCGTATGTTTGGTTTTTAGGCAAGGCAGAGCCTATGAAACTTGGTTATTCCCCATAAATAGGCGTTAACGCAGCATAAAAGCCAAACATGGGCTGCCCACTGGGTTCTTTATAGGGTGATAAGCTCTTGTTTATTGGTTTTTACTTATTCTTACATGGATGTAAGTCATTAAAATAACGCAGGAGCCGTTATCGAGCCTACTAAGTTACAAACCACGCGCTGCGATTTAATCGCCCCTAGATTGAACAAATTTCTATCCGCCAAGGTCAACACGCCCTAGTATACCTTTAATCAATACGCCGATATAAGCCTCTAAAACAGTAAGTGAAGCAAAAAACCACACTTAGACGCTATAAGTGATGCGTTTTTAAAATAAATAATAATTATTACAAATAGCTTTTATATCTAAAAAGTTAATGTGATTTTATTTTTACGTAATGTTCGCATTTTGCTTTAAGGCGCAGTGTTCCTTTCTAAAAATACTGATCTAGTACAAGCAAAGCATTGTTATAAGTTTTTGATAGTTAATTACTTTAATGAGTAGATTTTCTTTATGCAGCGAATGTTTTGCTAAGGGATTTACGCACAGTTTAGCTATATTAAATAGTATTTTTGCCGATCTCCCTTTGTTCTAAAAACTAAAACTATTTTAAAAATAAAACAAAAAAGCAACATTTAGGTTGATTGTTAGGTATTTGTAATTAGAATAGTCGCTATTACAAATAAGAATGATTCACATACAATATTAGGATTCAACATGAATTTGCGTAAATCTCTCCTTGCAAGTGCAGTAATTACTGCAACTATGGGTTTAACTGCGTGTGGTGGCTCAAGCTCCAGCGATAGCACCGAAACACCAACCACTCCAACAGTGACTAATTCGGCACCTACCGCTATTAGTTTATCAACAGCGGCTGTAACAGAAGATGTGGTAGGCGCAGTAGTCGGTACTTTAAGTGCAACCGATGACGATGCAACAGGCATGGTATTTACACTTTCTGATGATGAACAGTATTTTGAAATAAATGAGAGCAATGAGCTAACGCTTAAAAGCACGTTAGCGCTTAATGCTGAGCAAGTAGAAACAGTTGATGTAACAGTTACTGCAACCGATGCTGGCGATTTAAGTTTTACACAAACACTGAGCGTATCTGTAACTGATATTGAAGCGCAAGATGGCGTAAACGTTTACGAATTTGCCTCAACAGTTAATGCTAGTAAATCTGCGGTAAGTTATACAGGCCAAGTGGCTCGCCATGCACTTTCGGCGCAAATTAAAGCTTACATAAGCTTATTAAGTGTTGATTACATTGAAAGCGAAGGCTTAACGGGCGATGCCGTTAAAGCGCAGTTAATGGCTTATTGGAGCGATTACGAAGCCGTAAAAGATAACAGCTTTTTGTTTATTGATGGCGCAACTACGTTGCAACAGTCGTTTGCAGAAATTTCGAATTCAGGCAAAACCTTAACAGGTAAAATTGCTGGTAACGATGCGTCTAAAATGGAAGAAGACTGGCTAACAGAAGGCTCATTTGAAGGTTGGAGCGACTTCGGTACTCAAGCAAAAACGCCAGAAGGGCTTATTTTTCATTACTTTGATTTAATTGCCGCCAATGTAGATGCAATTGCAAGCGGTACACAATCTGAGGATGTAAACGGTAATGACATTACTGCGGCATACATCACAACAAGTGGCCTTGATTTAAACCAGCTTATTCAAAAGCACACGCTAGGTGCGTTAATGTTCTCGCAAGGCACTGACGATTACCTAGACGAAGGGCTTGATGAAGATAACACCGATGCAGCAGCCGATGGCACTTACAGTACTTTAGAGCATCAATACGATGAAGGTTTTGGTTACTTTGGCGCTGCTCGTCATTATTTAGAATTTAGCGACGAGGCTATTTCTGATGGTAGCGCAAGCGCTGATATTGATGGTGATGGCAAAATTGACTTAGCGAGTGAATACAACTGGGGGAACTCTACCAACGCAGCTAAACGTGATAAAGGCGCGGTAGTAGCGACTGACTTTAGCAGCGCAGCAATGACGGCGTTTATTGCGGGTCGTAAAATTATTAACGGTGCTGCACCAAGTGCATTAACTGATGATCAAAAAACGCAGTTATTAGCACAACGTGATATTGCTGTAGCCAATTGGGAAAACGCAATTGCAGCCACCGTTGTACATTACATCAACGACACATTAGCCGACATTGATACAGTACAAGGTACAGAGGCAAGTGCTGACGATTTTGCTAATTTAGCTAAACACTTTAGTGAAATGAAAGGCTTTGCACTGAACTTTCAATTTAACCCATTTTCACCTTTTTACAGCGACGATAACGCAGGTAAATTTGCCGAGCTACATACATTACTCGGTGAAGCGCCACTGCTAACAGATGCATACAAAGCGCAGTTAGTAGAGGCACGTGATTTGATGCAGGAAGTTTACGGCTTTGATGCTCAAAACGTTGAAAACTGGTAATAACCACCCGTTTTAGCACCAAGGAAGGTCAGCCCACGGGCTGGCCTTTTGCCGTTTAATTTTCAAAGTTTTTAGGGTTGAAATAATGATCAATTATGCAAAAAAAGGGGTTGTGGTTGCAGCTACTGTATTAACCCTTAGTGGGTGTGGTGAAAGTAGCTCAAGTAGCACAGGGAGTGATTTTCAAAGTAGTGATAGCGGGCAAACTACGACGCCTGCGGTTACAGAGTTTGATGAAGCACAACTCGTTGCTAACTTAGTCGATAATGTAATAACACCGACGTTTGTTTTATTTAATCAACAAGCACAAACACAAACACAGGCCGTTGCAAATTACTGCCAAGCTGAAATACAAAGCGTACAAGAAAGCTCAGAAGAGGCCATTGCGCTGCGTGCTCAAGCACAACAAGCCTGGCTAGATACCATGGCGGGTTGGCAACAAGCCGAAATGATGCAAATGGGGCCGCTTCTTGATAACGCAGGGCAGTTACGTAACCAAATATATTCATGGCCTACTTTTAGCCGCTGTGGGATAGACCAAGACGTGGTGTATAACCAAGACGGTGTTATTAACCAAGATCAAAATCGCCCGTATGCCATTAGCGAAAGAACAGCAACACGCCGCGGCTTATTTGCAATTGGGCATGTGTTGTTTAACGAGCAATTAGCGCATCACTGTAGTGTGGCAAATGACGCCCTTGCAGATTGGAATAACCGTACAGATTTAGCGCGTCGTCAGGCTCGTTGTGAGTTTGCTGTGGTGGCAAGTGAAGATGTTTTAAGTTCGTCAGCGCAGTTATTACAAGCTTGGCAAGGGGATAGCGGTTTTGCTAACGAATTAAAAAATACCGGCCAAAGTGGCTCTCGCTTTAGCACAACTCACGAAGCGCTTAATCATATTAGCGATGCACTGTTTTATATCGACACAATAGTAAAAGATAAAAAATTAGCAGAGCCGATTGGTATTTTTTCAAATTCGTGTGGCGCATCGGCGTGCCCTGAAGATGTAGAAAGCCTAGATGCGAAAAGCTCTTTAGATAATATTCGTAATAACTTAGCGGCGTTTGAAGCGTTAATTATGGGTAACTTAGACGCTGAGCAAGCAGGCACTGGCTTTGATGACTTTTTAGATGCAGAGCAAGCACAGGCTACTAAAACACGTTTAGTTGAAGGAATAGCAGCCCTTAAAGCCACTTTAAATAGCATAGATAGCTCGCTGGCCGATTTGCTAATTGATAACGAGCAACAGGTACGTGATGTACATGGGCAAGTGAAAGTGCTGACCGATGAGCTAAAAAATGACTTTATTAATGAGCTAGCACTTGAGCTACCTACCACCTCTGCAGGCGATAACGACTAAGGGCGACAATGAAATACAATAAACTTACAATTGCATTGCTTATGGCCGTAAGTTGCCAAGCAGTGGCAGAGCAAAAAAACGAATTAGAACATATTCAAATAATTAGCCATAACGATAAATTGCGCACCGAAGCAGGCTCGGCAACTTTAATTGGCGAAGCGCAACTGGAACAATTTGAGTTTGATGATATTCATCGTATTTTATCGCAGGTGCCTGGGGTAAACATACGCGAAGAAGACGGCTTTGGGCTAAGGCCTAACATTGGTTTTAGGGGAGTAACCCCTGAACGTAGTAAAAAAATAACCATTTTAGAAGATGGTGTTTTAATTGGCCCTGCGCCGTATTCGGCACCGGCGGCTTATTATTTTCCGCTTACTACACGCATGACCGCAGTTGAAGTGTTTAAAGGCCCAGCAGCCATACATTATGGCCCGCAAACGGTGGCGGGTACGCTTAATTTAGTTTCGCGTCAAGTACCTGATGATGCCAGCGGTATGCTTGATATTTCAGCAGGCTCCGATGGCTATAAAAAAGCGCACGCGTATTATGGTAACCGCCAAGGGCAGTTTGGCTTTTTAGTTGAAGGCGTTCACCTAGAAAGTGACGGTTTTAAAGAGCTTGATGGCGGACAAAATACTGGCTTTGAAAAAGACGATTTATTAGTTAAATTAGATTACACACTTAATAGCGAGCAGTTTAAGCAACGCTTTGAGTTAAAGCTGGCCTATTCAGATGAGCTTTCTAACGAAACCTACCTTGGGTTAACCGAAGAAGATTACCAGCAAACACCGTATCGCCGTTATGCCGCCAGTGGCCCTGCAAATATGGACACTAAGCATACGCAAGTGATGTTTACCCACCAGCTTAGCAGCGACAATTTTGCCCTTACAACCCGCACCTATCGCAACGATTTTGAACGTGCGTGGCTTAAACTCAACGCGGTTACTAACAGCAGTGGTAGTTTGTCGGATATTTTGGCAGACCCAACACGCTTTGAGCGTGAATACAGCGTTATTAGTGGCCAAGCCGATTCGGTTCAAAGTGGTGAAAGCAATGTGTTTTTAACCATGGGAACGAACGACAGAGCCTTTTTCTCACAAGGCATACAGTTTGATGGTGATTGGCAAGTCGCTGCGTTTGGGCTTGAACATTCACTCTCATTTGGGGTGCGTTTTCATCAAGATGAAATAGAGCGCGATCATTTTGAAGACACATACGCCATGGTTAACGCGGTTAACACCCGTACAGACACCGCGAGTGTATTTACCACACAAAATACCGAATCTACCGATGCGTGGTCGTTATATATTGAGGACAAAGTAACCTTCGATAAGCTAACTCTTGGTTTAGGCGTGCGCGGCGAGTTAATGGATATGTCGTATCAAAATGACGCCCCTGGACAAGAAAACGATTGGCAAGATAAATCGAGCCGTATTTGGTTACCTGGTTTAAGTGGCTTTTACCAATTATCGGCCAATGCAGGGTTACTTTTTGGTGTACACCAAGGGTTTGTGCCCTCAAGCCCATCTAGCCCTGTACGTGAAGGAGATGAAGAGTTTGAAAAAAGCGTAAACTATGAATTTGGTGGCCGTTACAACAACGGTAACAGCCAAGTGGAAGTAGTGAGCTTTTTTAATGATTATTCAAACTTAGTAGAAAGCTGTGGCCAGTCAAACTGTGGAATCGAAAACGAAATTGACCGCGAGTTTAGTGGTGGGGAAGTGGATGTATGGGGCGTGGAGTCTCAATTTGCACACACTTACGCATTAAATAAGCACATTGATATGCCGGTACGCTTAACTTATACCTACACGCAAAGTGAGTTTAAAGAAGAGCTATTTAGCGAATTTACGCAGTGGGGGCATATTCGCCCGGGCGATCATTTACCGTACTTGCCTAACCATCAAGCTGCGCTGAGCTTAGGCCTTGCACATAACGATTGGTCGGTTGATGTATTAATAAAATACACCTCAGAAATGCCAGAGGCCGCTGGCGTAGCTTATACCGCTGGTGAGCTTGGTAACACCACAGGGAATGATTTTTCATTACCGTTAGCAGGTGTCGAGGTACCCGCTACAACCGTTGTAGATATTGCTGCGCGCTACGAGCTTGATCAATATGGGCATATTTACGCTAAGGTAGATAACCTGTTTGACCAAGATAACATTGTTAGTCGTCGCCCATATGGCGCGCGCCCGGGTAAACCGCGTAGCGTAGCCGTGGGTTACAAATATCAATTTTAAGAGGTAAGTTATGCTCGAGACTATATGGCAAACGCTTCTTCAAACGCCAAATTATTTGTTTGATGCCAATAAACGTATTTTTATTGGCTATAGCATTGCGGCGTTATTGATTGCAATGTTGCTGTATTTCTCGGGCCGTGCGCAGCAAAAAAAGCGCACGTGGCGTGGGCTGGGGCGCTATTTATTTAGTAAGCGTATTTGGCTGAGTAAAAGTGCCAAGCTCGACTACCAATTATTAATTATAAACCGTTTACTTAAAGCCGCGCTGTGGGTGCCTATAGTGTTAACTATGGTGCCTGTTGCTATTGGCGTAAGTGATGCCCTGCAATGGCTTTTTGGTGAGCGCGCAGTATGGCAGCTGCCAAGTACTGTGGTGTTAGTTATTTTTACCGTTTTATTGTTTATATTTGATGATTTAACACGGTTTTTATTACATTTAGCACTGCATAAAGTGCCGTTTTTGTGGCATTTTCATAAGGTACATCATAGCGCGTTAGTGCTCACCCCAATGACCATTTATCGCAGCCACCCGTTTGAAAGCTATTTATATGCCTGTCGAATGGCGTTAGCCCAAGGTTTTGTAGTGGGCGTTTGTGTGTATTGCTTTGGCCGAAATTTATCAATGTTAGATATTTTGGGGGCTAATGTATTTGTATTTGCCTTTAATGCGTTAGGCGCTAATTTACGTCACTCACATGTGTGGTGGAGCTTTGGTAAAAAAATAGAAAATTGGTTAATTAGCCCAGCTCAGCACCAAATTCATCACAGCGATAACCCAAAACATTTTGACCGTAACCTAGGCTCAGCGTTAGCCATTTGGGATAGAGCTTGTGGCACGCTGATAAAAGCGCATCACGTAGGTAAAATTACCGTGGGGGTTGGCAATAACGACCGCGGGCACAACAGTGTAATGGATGCGTATTGGCGGCCAATTTACGAGAACCTACAAACGCCTTGGCAACGTGTGGCTAAAGCCGCTAATAAGGTGAATGTTTTTAATAAAAAAAAGCCCATTATTGAGGTTAATATTAACGACAAAACAGTTAAATAGCGCTCGGTTACAAAAAATAAAAGGTTAAATTGTAAATTTTGTGTTTCAATAATCGTATCAAACTCGGTACATACACGCGTACCTTCTTTAATTTACGATGACGATTTAACATGCATTACAAATCAGTTTTATTAGCAAGTTGTGCTTTATTGCTAAGCGCCTGTGGTGGCTCAGGCGGCGATGACCAGCTCACCGTCAATTCAAATAAAATTCCTACCTTGTCGGTTGCCGACATACCCAGCGAATTAACTAAAGGCCAAACCATTGAGCTAATTGCAACAGCAAGCGATGAAGACGGCACAATAAGCAGTGTGGTTTGGCAACAAACTGCGGGCACCACGTTATTGAATGAACCATTAGATGCGTTAAGTACCCGCCTTACTATACCCGCTGCGCAAAGTTATGAGCCTATAACGTATTCATTTAGCGTAACAGCCACCGATAATGAAGGGGCAACAAACACTCAAACCGTTACATTTGTAGCCAAAAACAGCATGGACATACACAGCGCCGCTAGGTTATTACACCAAGCTAGCATGGGCCCAACGCTTGCTGAAATAAACAGTGCTCAAGGTTTAAGTGAGCAACAATGGCTCGATAACCAAATAGCACTGCCAGTTAGCTACCATCGAAACTACTTGGTAAAACTTGAAGATGACGAAGACTTTAAATATATAAGCCGCATAGATGCATGGTGGAAAGCGGTGCTACAAAGTGACGATCAACTACGCCAACGCGTTGCATTTGCACTGAGTGAAATATTGGTTGTATCGGATGAAAATAGCGATTTGCGTGCACAACCAGAGGGCATGGTCACTTACTACGATTTATTACTTAAACATGCGTTTGGCAATTTTAGAGAGTTACTCGAAGAGGTAACGCTTTCGCCAATTATGGGCACGTACCTAAGCCATTTAGGGAACGAAAAAGCTGATGAGGCACTTAATATTCGCCCAGATGAAAATTACGCCCGTGAGGTTATGCAATTATTTACCATTGGCCTAGATGAGTTAAACCTTGATGGCACCGCTAAACTAGATGCAGACGGTAATAGCATAGCAACTTACGGGCAGGCTCAAATACAGGGGTTTGCGCGTGTATTTACAGGCTGGACATTTGCCGGCAGCGAAACCTTTAAACGCAAAAGCCGTGATTATATAAACCCTATGCAAGCTTACAGCGAATACCATTCGGATAAAGAAAAAGCTCTATTAAATAATGAGGTTATACCGCCAGGTTATGGGCCAGAGGAGTCGCTAAAAATAGCCCTCGATAATTTATTTAATCACGACAACGTAGCACCGTTTATTTCTAAGCATCTTATTCAGCGGTTAATTACCTCAAACCCTACTGCGCAATATGTAGAGCGCGTTGCACGTGTATTTAACAATAATGGAAGTGGTGTGCGAGGCGATTTAGCCGCAGTTGTTAAAGCTATTTATTTAGATGACGAAGCGCGCCATTTTGGCAGTGTACTTAGCTATCAAGGTAAAATTAAAGAACCACTTTTAAAAACCGTGCAGTTTTGGCGAAACCTTAATGCGAAGTCGCAGCAAGGTTATTATAAAACGTGGAACTTAGTCGATAGCTATGGGCAAGGCCCCATGCAGTCGGGCTCTGTATTTAACTTTTTTAGACCCGATTACCAAAGTGCGGCGTTACGCACGCAAGGTTTGGTAGCGCCTGAATTACAAATAGCCAACGATGCGACTTTAATAGGCACAATGAATGCCTTATTTGCAAGTTTGGTTTGGAGTACAGCCGAAGCGCATACCGAGTTAAACCCTGCAGGAATTTATGTTTATGTACAAAGCGATATGGATTACTTGGCGCAAAATGGCATTAGCGCACTAATAGAGCAATACAATACCCTGTATTTTGCCGGCAATATGAGCGCTGACACTACACAAGCTTTGCTTGATTTAGATGCCTACTTTGACGAGGATCAGTACCGTGTGAGGGTTTCGTACTTGTTATACATGATTGCTATTTCACCTGAATTTAACGTGCAGTATTAGGAGCGCATAATGAGCCTAAATAGAAGAGACTTTTTGTCATTATGTTTAAAAGGCGGGGTATCGGCAGCCGCTTTAACCAGTTTGCAGCTACAAGCACTCACGGGGGCAACTAATGCAACAGAACTCGGTGATTATAAAGCCCTAGTGTGTGTATTTTTATATGGCGGAAACGACTCACTTAATATGTTGCTACCCCTTGAGGGAGAGCAGCGTAGTTTATACGAGCAAAGCCGGCAAAACCTCGCAGTAGACAATCCGCTAGCGTTAAGTGTTTCTCAGCAGTTTGCAGGTGGCGTGGGTATTCATCCCTCACTAGCGCCTTTACAGAGCGTGTTTGAGTCGGATGATTTAGCCTTTGTTGGTGGCGTAGGCACGTTACTTACCCCTACCACATTAACAGATTACAAAAATAATGCGGTGCCTTTACCTAAGCATTTATTTTCGCATAACGATCAGCAAGCGTCATGGATGTACGGCCGAGAAAAAGCCTCTTTAAACAGTGGGTGGGGCGCACGTATGCTAGAGCGATTAGCTGTAGAGGATCAGTTTGCGGCAAATATCTCTCTCGATGGCACTAATTTATGGCAAACAGGCACAAATACCAGTGCCTTTGCGCTTAACAAAAGTGGCATAAGCACAATTAACGCCTTTGGTGGCTATCAGCCCCGCACTGAGCACGTTACTAACATAATGAACCGCTTGTTAGGCAATGCAAGCCATGTACTAGGGCGTGAATATGCGAATGGCTTAAATAGCGCAATTACCAACACGCAAACGATGAACAGTGCGCTTGAACAAGCCCCAGCGCTTACTACCACCTTTAGCGATACTAGCTTGAGTGAGCAATTAGCCGCAGTGGCCAAAGCTATTAGTGTGCAGTCGTCGTTAAGTACACAGCGCCAAGTATTTTTTGTCTCTATGGGGGGATTTGACACCCACGATGATCAGCTTACTGCGCACCCTGCATTATTAAATACGCTAGCTCAAGGGCTCAGCGAGTTTAACAGTGCCATGAAAGAGCTAAACATGAATGATAAAGTCACCACGTTTACTATGTCGGACTTTGGCCGCACGCTCACCTCAAACGGAGATGGCACCGACCATGGCTGGGCGGGTAATCAAATAGTAATGGGCGGCGCGGTAAAAGGCCGTTCTATTTATGGCCAGTTACTTACTCAGCAATTAGAGGGCGAATACGATACCGGAGGCGGGCGGTTAATTCCGCAAGTGGCTAACGAGCAATACTTTGCAACGTTAGCGCAGTGGTTTGGCGTGCCTGTTTCTGAGCTGGTTGATATTTTTCCTAATTTAAGTAACTTTAACAGCGCGACCTTAGACTTTTTTGTGTAATGATACTGACACGCCAGCCTAGGTACGTTAGTTTAAGGTTAAAGCGCCGCTGCTTGATAATAAAAATGCGTTATTTAGTTGTTTTAATTAGCTTATTTTAAGGTTTTTGAACAAAGCTTATTATTTAAAGCACTTAAGTATCACTATACAGTGGCGTGAGCTGTTAATTGTAATCTAAACCCAGTGCTTGGCAGTATAATGTACTGGTTTCAAATACTTAAAATTAAAGATCACACATGATAAAGGAATCATAATAATGAAAATTTTAGTGAGCTTAGTAAGTTTAATCGCTTTTTTACTCGTTTTACTGCCAGGGCCTTTATATAAGTATGGGTTTGTTGAACTAAGTACTGCGTTTGCAGGGTTTAGATTTGGTGTGTATGTGGGTGGCGCTGCATTAGTGCTGCTTGTTATACAGGTTATTTTTATGCGTAAAACGCTTAGCATGGGCAGCACTTTAATGGCATTGGTGTTTGCAGCCATCGCGATTGCAATGCCACTGAGCATGATGAGCAAGGCTAAAAGCGTACCCGCGATCCATGATATTTCGACCGATTTAATTAACCCGCCAAAATTTGTGGCAATTGTACCGCTGCGAGCGGATGCTAAAAACCCAGCTGAATACGCAGGAGAAGAAACAGCCACGCAGCAACGCAAAGCTTACCCTGAGCTAAAAACACTAAATTATGCACAATCAAAAACAGACTTATTGGCTGCTACCGAGCAAGCGGTTAAAAATTTAGGGTTTGAGCTTGTTAATGTTAATGCAGCTACGGGCATTGTAGAAGCAACGGATACCACCACATGGTTTGGTTTTAAAGACGATGTAGTTGTGCGTATCAATGACGAAGGCAGCCAGCGCTTTGTCGATATACGCAGTAAGTCACGGGTGGGGCGAAGCGATTTAGGAAAAAATGCTGAACGTATACATTCACTCATTGATGAGATAAATACGTTACTGGATAAGTAACCAACATTTAAGTTAAAAAAGCCCAACCTTGTTGGGCTTTTTTGGTCAGGGTGCATTCACTGCGCCGGCGTTAGTGTAAACCACATCAAAGTGCATACAGGTGTTTTTAGAGACAGCCCTTATGGGATTAGTTTTAAAATAAAGCACTTAAATAAGCGAAAAGGTAGACGACTTAAATTTTTACAGACTATGGAGTTGTTATGAAAACAGTAGGATATGCAGCAAAAAGCGAAGGTGCGCAACTAGGTGAATATACTTTTGAGCGCCGCGATTTACGCGATAACGATGTAGAAATTGAAATTTTATATTGTGGCGTATGCCACTCTGATTTACATGCAGTGCGCAATGACTGGGGAGGCAGCAGTTACCCGTTAGTCCCTGGGCACGAAATTGTAGGTAAAGTAAAAGCCATTGGTAGCGCTGTTAAAAACTATGAAAAAGGTGACACGGTAGCGGTAGGTTGCATGGTTGATTCATGCCAAAGCTGCAAACAGTGTGATAACGGCGAAGAGCAATTTTGCCAAGAAGGCATGGTAGGCACATACGCAGGTAAAGATAGAGTAACCGGCGAGATGACCCAAGGTGGCTATTCTAAACATATTGTTGTTCGTGAAGAATTTGTACTATCAGTCCCCGAAAGTCTAGAGCTTTCGCGCGTTGCCCCTTTATTATGTGCAGGTATCACTACTTACTCTCCATTACATAAGTGGGGCGTTACAAAAGGCAGCCGTGTTGCCGTTGTAGGGCTTGGTGGCTTAGGTCACATGGCTGTTAAAAATGCCGTAGCCATGGGCGCGAGTGTAACAGTGGTTGGGCGAAGTGAGTCTAAAAAAGATGACGCAGTAAAACTTGGCGCGCAGCATTATTTAGTGTCGACTGACGAAGATGCAATGAAAGCGTCGCAGTCGGCTTTTGATATTATTATTGACACCGTACCTGTTAAGCACGATTTGTCTATTTACACACCCTTATTAGACATAGATGGGACGCTAGTTATTGTTGGGCAAGTTGGCCCTGTAGAGGAGCTAAACACTGTGCCTCTTTTAATGGGTCGCCGCCGCATCGCAGGATCACTAATTGGTGGGATAGAAGAAACCCAGCAGATGCTAGATTTTTGTGGCAAAAATAACGTATTGCCAGAGTGCGAAATGATTAATATTGACCAAATAAACACCGCGTATGAGCGAATGGAAAAATCAGACGTACGCTATCGTTTTGTTATTGATATGGCGTCATTAGAGGCCCAGTAAGGTGGGTGATTAAATACCCTTGTTAAAGTAAAAGAGCGGCTAATTGTATTAGCCGCTCTTTTTATATGCTTAACACGTTTGTGCTGCGGGTTGTTGTTTATTAAGTTGCAAGTAGCTTAAAAACCACATTACTAAGCCGCCTAAAAACAACGCCGCTGCGACATAACCTGTTTGGTTAGGCGCTGCACCTTGTGCAATAACAGCCCCGCCAACCCAAGGGCCGATAGCATTTGCGGTGTTAAATGCGCATTGTACTAATGCACCAATCATTGCATGGCCCTCTGGGGCTACATCCATTAATAAAGATTGAATAAGCGTTGCCAAACCTACACTGCAACCAATAAAAAATATAACCGCATACAGCATCCAAATATTGTAACTTGCGCTAACGTAGGCAATTGCAAATACGATGGTGCACACCAGTGCAAGGCCTGTGGTTTTAATGGCAGATTTATCGGCCGCTTTACCTAATATGTAATTACCTAACGTACAACCAATACCAAACATCACCATAGCGATAGAAATAGTGTAAGGGGCTGTTTTAGTTACATCTAAAATTGTATCGGCAATGTAAGTGTAAATACAAAACACGCCGCCAAAGCCAATAATAACAATACCTAAAATAGACCACACCAGTTTATTTTTAAGTACGCCAAACTCGTTAAGTAAGTTAGATGGCTTAGCGTTATCAATATTTGGCACTACTTTGTATACAAATATAAACGCAATAAACGCTAAAACCGCAGCGCCACCTAAGCAATAACGCCAGCTTAGATTTTGCCCCACCAAGGTAACAATAGGCACGCCAACGATGGTCGCAATGGTTAAGCCCATAAATACTTTTGACATAAAGCTTGCGCGTTTACCCGAAGGGGCAATATCGGAGGCAAGCAAAATAGCGGCACCAAAGTAAGCGCCGTGAGGTAAGCCACTTAAAAAGCGAAAAATAACGAGCTGCTCTAATGAGGTTGCTAATGCACTCAAACCATTAGAAATACACATTAGGCTTAAAAAAATCAGCAAAGCTTTGCGTTTTCGCATATTGGCCGTTGTAAGCATTAATACCGGCGCGCCTACCACAACGCCAATAGCATAGGCGCTAATTGCATAGCCACTTTGCGAAGGGGTTGAGCCAAACGTTTCACTGATCAGCGGCAGCATAGGCATCATTGAAAATTCTGATAATCCTAAAATAAACGTACCTAGTGCTAACACTAATAAAATAGCAGCTTTATTTAACTGATTAGATGCCGACGCAACATCTGCACTCATAGAAGATCCTTTAACTTTGATTTTAAAAATAGTGAATAGCCACACATTAACTGTGTGGAGAGTAAACATATATTAGGTGTGGAGTGTGTCAGTGAGATGGCTATTTTAAGTTAAAAAGTGTACTGCGTCATGTATAAAAATAGTATTTTTGGCTTGTTTTACTTTTGTTAACAGGCAAAAAGTGCTACTTATTAAATTAATTTATAAAAAGTTTTTACAAAGCAGCTCACTAGCAAGTGTTTAATTGCTAGCAGAAAAACTAAAAAACACCTATATTTACAAAGTTGTTACATTTATTGCTAGCTTACATATTATTTTTATATTTGTTTGTTATTGTCATCCTATTATTATTCCCTAAAGGTTTAACACATGTTTGGTCTACGAAAAGATAACGCCAAAGTTGAAGAATTGGAACGTCAACTCAATGAAAGTAAATCAGTACTATCCGCTATTTATAACCATGTAGCGTATATTGAATTTACACCCGAGGGAAAAATTTTAGACGCTAATGATCTTTTTTTAGATACCGTAGGCTACAAAAGAGAAGAGGTAATAGGCAAGCACCACCGGATGTTTTGCGATTCAGACTACGCTAAGTCGAGTGAGTACAGCCAATTTTGGCAAGCGCTGCAAGGGGCAAACTCAACAAGCGGTACCTTTATGCGCTTTAACGCTAATGGCGAAAAGCTGTGGCTAGAGGCTACTTATTTCCCTGTTGAAGTAAACGGGGTGGTTACTAAGGTTATTAAAATAGCGTCGGATATTACAAAAAATTATGTACAGCGAAAATCTCAAGAAGCGCTCACCGAAGCGCTTGATAAGGCGCTGGCTACAATAGAATTTAACCCCGATGGCACTATAATTAAAGCAAATCATAACTTTTTATCTACGGTGGGTTATTCACTTGCAGAAATAGTTGGCAAGCATCACAAAATGTTTTGTACTGACTCTTTTTATCAAAATAACCCTCGGTTTTGGGAAGAGCTAAGCGATGGGCAGTTTAAGTCGGGTAAGTTTAAACGCATAACCTCTGATGGCTCGCAAATATGGCTAGAGGCAACTTATAACCCCATTTTAGATAATAAAGGCAAAGTGATAAAAATAGTGAAGTTTGCCTCTAATATTACCGATCGCATAAAAGACAACGAAGCCGTTAGTGAGGCCGCACAAATTGCGTATGAATCGGCGGTGTCGAGTGCGCAAACGGCTAAAACGGGCTCAGATATATTACACGATGCAATTGCAAACTCAGATGCAATTGTAAGCCAAGTACTTAAATCGGTTGATTTAATTAAAAACCTGAATGAGCAGTCAGCAGTTATCGGCTCTATTGTGTCGACCATAAGCAGTATTGCCGATCAAACTAATTTATTGGCGTTAAATGCAGCCATTGAAGCCGCCCGAGCGGGCGAGTACGGGCGAGGCTTTGCCGTGGTAGCCGATGAAGTTAGGCAGCTTGCAGCAAGCACCAGCAGTTCAACCAACGAAATTGCAACCGTAGTTAAAAACAACCAAGAGCTGACTAACGATATTTCAAAGCAAATCACCTCTGTCTCTGATTCCTCAGAGCAAGGCCGAGAGCTAATAGCGAAAGTCTCAGAAGTAATTCAAGAAATAGAACGCGGCGCAGATGCTGTTTCTGCTACAGTGTCAAAGCTTAACGCGAGTTAAGTGGCAGTAAGTTCTCAAAGTGCGACATTTTGTCGCGCTCTAAACTTGTAACTACATAATATAATTTATGCCATATATAACAGTGGCATAAATTATAAATGGCTCATATTCAACATATCCAACATTCTTATTTATTCTCTCCTTTAGCACTTTTATTAACTGGCCTTTTATCTCCTGCAGTATTTGCAGATGATAACACTTTAGAAATTATTGAAGTGCATGGGCAGGTACACAATAAGCACTTATCGCTTGGTTCGTCAGAGGCAATGCTTAGCAATTTAGGTGTTGATTTTTCGGCTGCGGGCGGGGTGTCTAACTTACCTATTTTAAATGGTTTAATGGGCGATAGAGTAAAAGTACTGGTTGATGGCGCAGAGGTTACTGCAGCGTGCGCTAATCAGATGAACCCGCCTCTTTCCTACGTATCAGCTAATCAAGTAACGGCTTACAATGTAGTTGCTGGTGTTTCGCCAGTGAGTGCTGGTGGCGATAACATTGCAGGTGTAATAAGCGTTAACTCAATTTCACCACAATACAGCGAAAGTAGTGAGCTAGCATGGCATTCAGGCTATGTCTCGGCTAAGTACAGCAGTGTTGATAGCGGCCGAAAGCTAGGTGTGGGAGCACGTTTAGCAAGCGATACTGTGAGCCTTAATTATCAAGGCTCGTTTAGTGATGCCAACAGCTACAAAGATGGAAAGGGTAATGTGGTACTTGATACATTATATCGGGCTCAAAACCACAGCCTAACTGGCGCGATACGTGACGATAAACAGCAAGTTGTGATAAAGCTTACGCATCAAAAAATACCGTATCAGGGTTTTGCTAACCAGTACATGGATATGACTGATAACACCAGTTATGGCGCTATTGCCCAATATAAGCGCAGTTTTGAAAACAGCGAGCTACAAGGACAAGTTAATTGGCATAGCGTTAAACACGAAATGGGTTTTTTTAGTAAAGAAAAAACCGGCATGATGCCCATGAAAACAGATGCAAAAGACATAAGCACACAGCTTAAATGGCGCCTTACACTTGATCAAAATAGCTCATTACTACTTGGACAAGAATATTATAATTACCGCATTGATGATTGGTGGCCGGCGATTGAAGGCTCAACGATGATGGGGCCAAATGATTATATAAATATTAATAACGGTAAGCGTGAGCGTATTGCCTTATTTGCAGAATATGAAAGCCAAATCAATAACAAGCTCTGGTTAAATACGGGTATAAGGGTTGAGCGTGTTAATACACAGGTTGATGAAGTACAAGCCTATAACGATGGCATGATGAATACGGGCAGTATGAGCACAATGACAACTGCCAATAATGCGCTAGCTGCCAATAACTTCAACAATGCTGATAGAGACAAAACCGACACCTTAGTTGATGTAAATGTATTAGCTAATTATCAATTTACACTTTATGACGAGCTACAATTAGGCCTGGCCCGTAAAAACCGAGCCCCTAATTTATATGAGCGCTACAGCTGGGGTGTAAGTAATATGGCAAGCACTATGATTGGCTGGTACGGCGACGCTAATGGTTATATTGGTAACCCAGAGCTTGATGTAGAAACCGCAAATACCATCAGTGCAACGTATTCAAAAACAGCAAAAAATGATGCGTGGCGGGTAAGTGCTAATGTGTGGTACACCGATATAACTGACTACATTGATGCAGATATTGTACGTAGTTTTAATAGTTATGGATTAGCAAATACAACACGTAACATTTTAAGCTTTACTAATGTTGACGCCACACTTTATGGCGCAAAGCTTGATATAAGTAAGGCACTTTATCAATCAACACAGTTTGGCGAATGGCAATTAAAAGCAAACATAACGAGCACTCGTGGTAAGCGCCGCGACACTAACCAACCGCTTTATCAAATTAAGCCGTTACATACAGCGCTCTCATTAAGCCAGCAAATAGGGATATTCGAAAATGCATTGTTGTGGCAATGGGTAGATACAAAATCACGCGTTGATGTTAACCGCTTAGAAAACCAAACCGTTAGTTACAGCTTAGTTAATATAAGCTCTAAAGCTTCTTTTGATGCGCTTACGCTGGGTATTGAGGTGGTAAACTTATTTGATACGTTTTACCAATTACCCCTAGGCGGGGTAAGTATTGCAGCGCTTAAGCAAGGTACCAGCACGGGGTTTACTCAATTAGCTGGGCAAGGGCGCTCATTTAATATAAGTGCCAGTTACGCATTTTAAACCCATATAAAGCGTTGAGAATATGCTGCTTGGCGCTTAAGTTTAATCTGTTGTTGGCGTAACTTGCTCGGCGTTGGTTGTTTGCTGCGCCTCTAAAGCTAGTTTTTCACGCTCTGCTTTTGATACATACGCCGGTTTATTACTTTTATGCAATTTAGCATTAGCACGTTTATCTTTTTTCTGAAATTTGGTGACGATTTTCTTGCGGCGGTTCATTAGTACTAATACTCTGATTAATTAAGGTCGCGCATTATACAACCAATGCAATGTAAGCCGCTATCTAAATTTAAAGCGCGATTGTTGTAACCCTGCCGCAAAGCGCTATTTAATACTATTGCTTGGCGGTATAATTTAGCTTTAATGCCAATTTAATTATTTAAGCGATTTATTATTGCGCATTGGTAGTAATGATTCATACAAAAGGATACGTTTTGAAAAAGTTAGCTTTGCTTTGCAGTGCTTTATTTGCTTTTAGCGCACATGCACAATTACATACAAATATTGATAGTGTTGCCGATTACGCTGTGAATACTTATCAACAATCACAAATTCACACGTTAACTAATTTAGTGGCTTTTCCTACGGTAAATAAAGAGTCGATACCCGCGCCACAAAATCCTGACTTTATTAATTTTAAATCAGTATTAAAAATGAAAGCTGCAGAGCTTGGGTTTGATTACCAAGACCTAGGCTACACCGTGCTTATAGGCATGGGAGATCAAAGCGAAAAGGTTACCGTTGTAACCCACGGAGACGTACAACCTGCCAATGCCAGTAAGTGGAAGCAAAGCCCATTTATTATTGATACCTCAGAGCCTGGCAAATTAGTCGGGCGCGGTACCGAAGACGATAAAGGCGCAATAGCCACCGCACTATACGCCATGAAAGCGATTAAAGATAAAGGCATAGAGCTTGATAACCGCATAGAGCTGATGATTTACCTAGCTGAGGAATCTGACTGGGGCCCGCTTACAGAATTTATGAAAACCTACGAGCAGCCAAAATACGCCGTAACCATTGATGCATCATACCCAGTTGTAGTAGCCGAGAAAGGCTGGAGCTTAATTGCTCCTACTTTTAATGCTACCTCAAAACAAACTGCTATGTATGTGAGTGATTTAGCGGGCGGCGCGTTTAAAAGCCAAATACCAGAAGATGCAAGCTTAGTGCTGCATAACGCAAGCGCTGCAGTTATTAACTCATTAAAAGCTAAAGCTAAAACACTTAGTGAAGTTGAGTTTAACTTTGAAGAGCAAGGTGAAGGCTTAAAAATAACTGTAAAAGGGGTGTCTGCGCACTCATCAGAGCCAGAGTCGGGCGTTAATGCTATTGCACACCTGAGCGAGCTATTTAAAGACGTCGCACTTGAAAATAATAGCGATGGGCAGCTTATAAAATTTGTAAATCAATTAATTGGTTTAGATATTCATGGTAAGCAATTTGGTAATATTGCCTACGAGCATGAATTCATGGGCCCAATGAGCGTAGCCCCTACCGTAATTGAACGCGATGGTAACGCACTAACGTTAGCCATTAACGCGCGCCGCCCAGTTGGTAAAGATGAAAACTTACTTAAAGCACAAATAAACAGCGCG
Organism: Pseudoalteromonas sp. Angola-7; assembly: GCF_028599255.1. Classification (NCBI taxonomy): domain Bacteria; kingdom Pseudomonadati; phylum Pseudomonadota; class Gammaproteobacteria; order Alteromonadales; family Pseudoalteromonadaceae; genus Pseudoalteromonas; species Pseudoalteromonas sp. Angola-7. The sequence continues at coordinate 343,308 of NZ_JAQREL010000002.1, read as the reverse complement.
ATTAAGGAATGGGAAACTGCAAATAACGTAACGCTTACTAATGTCGAGACCATTATTGGTACACCTATGCTGTTAGATAACGCACCGCACGCACAAAAGCTGCTCGATATTTTTAAACATTTTACAGGTGACGAACAAGCTGACTTTGTATCAATAGGTGGCGGCACTAACGCAAAGCTATTTGATAATGCCGTCTCGTTTGGCCCTTCAATGCCAGGCAAACGTTATACCGGCCACTCAGAGCATGAATTTATTACGCTTGAGCAATTAGCGCTTAATTTACGTATGTATACCGCAATGATGATAGAGCTAGGTAATATGTAAGTTATAGCTGTTTTAATATAAAAGCCGCCTTATTTAGCTGAAGTGACTCCAGCAAGGCGGCTTTTTTGTATTTACTAAAACTGAGCTACAAAACTGAGATTGTATATATCGTAGTCATCGTTATCGGTGTAATTAGCTGTAAAATAGTAGTTATCGTTAATAAAGTATTTACCTTCAACAACTAAATCTGAGTCGTATAAACCACCGCCAACTGCAACATGCTTATTAAAGTAATAATTTGCCAACACATTAAAAATTGAATCATCGCCAGCATCGAGATAGTCAGCATTTATAGTAAAGTAGCGTTCATCGTAAAGGTGAGCAAAGTAACGTGATGATAAGTCCCACGACTCTATTTCATCATCCGTCTCAACAGTAAAACCAATGTAGTCGGTGTCATTAATTTGGTGATTATATTGCGCTTTAAATAAATAAACAGTGTCACCATATTCGTAATCTACCATACGTGCAGATACTTTTAGCGAATCAGCAAATAAGTAACCTATGCCAAGTGAGTAGGTATCAGTATCGCCAATATTAGGCAACTCTATGGTTGCAAAAGCATTACCGTAAAAGCCTTCTCCAAAAATCCCTTTTCTACTATAACCATCAGAATTAAAGTAATTTAAGCCTATATTACTATCTGTATCTAGGTAGCCATAATCATCCCATACTCCCGAGCTTTGTTGCTCTTCAAAGTAATAATGCGTAGATAATCCGTACACATTGTCGCTGTAATAGCGAGAATCAATTTTTGCGTAGTTAATTGTATTAAACCATTGCTTTGATGCTGATTGTTCAGCGTTTACTGATGCTGTACAGCTAAGTGCAAGCAAAGAGAGTGGTATTAAGCAGCGCATAAGTATCCTTTCTTATAATTAAATAGGTGTATCTAGAAAAGGTATTATATTAAATTCTCTTTAAAATACATTTAAATAATTGTAAGTAACTGTATGTTTGTATAAGTATTTGTAGAGATGCGCTTGAAGGGGCTGCTATAAATTTATGACTAATGTCATATTAACTAATGACAAATAACACCTCCAAAGCTTAAAAATTAAGGCAATAATAACCTTACATTTTAAGAGGAGAGCAAACATGAATACACCAGCATTTTTTGATAATTTAAAACGTTACTTTGTGGCTTTGGTATTTTTGACCGCGATAAACTTAATTACATCGCCAAATAATTTATGGGTAGTTTGGCCTGCTTTAGGGATGGGTATAGCACTGCTAAATGAGTTATTAAACTCAAATAACTCAAAAAGGGTTAGGGATGAGTGCTAAGCCAAGTAACAGGTTACCTGGCTTAACGCGTAAAACCGTAAGGTTTAAAAATTACGTTTTATGCGGTTGAGTCGAGCGTTGCGTTTAGGGAGATTTCTGTATTAAGTAGCTTTGAAATAGGGCAGCTTTTTTTAGTTTGCTCACACAATGCCTGAAATTGCTCGTTAGCAATATCATTAATACGTGCTTTTACTTCAAGCGCTATATGGGTGACTGCAAAGCCGTCATCAACCTCATCAAGGCTTACGGTGGCTTTAGTATCAATTTTATCGGCTTTAAAACCGGCATCGCCAAGTGCAAGTGAAAGCGCCATACTAAAGCAGGCACTGTGCGCAGCTCCCACTAATTCTTCTGGGTTAGAGCCTGGCTCGTCTTCAAAGCGAGTATTAAAACCAAATGGTTGTTTATCAAGTGCGCCGCTTTGTGTAGAAATACTGCCTTTACCTGTTTTAATATCGCCTGACCAGGTTGAGTTTGCCGTTTTTTTAATCGTCATCATCTTCTCCTTGCGTTGCATGTAAGCTTTTCAGGCTGAGTAAGTGCTATTTACATAAAACACCTAAATACAGCCTTAAAAGCCGAGTTATTCATACCATTGCAAAATAGACGCCAGCTCACGCATAGCATAAAGGATTAATACCTTTTACTTTTTATTACGTTTACAACGCTCTGAGCAGTAAATAACGTTATCCCAATCGCGCTGCCACTTTTTACGCCACGCAAAAGGCTTATTGCAAACAGGGCACATTTTTTGTGGTAAGTGACTTTTTTTATGTGCCATATTAATTACTTTTTGCGGTGTTTTTTTGTGTGCGAGTAAGCCCTACATGCTTTTTTAATATGTTAGGAATTGCACGTTTAACATCGGCGCGCTCGCGGTATTGCCATAAACGTTCGCGCGCTTGTTTGGAGGCTTGAGTTAAATCAAGCATTGGCTCGGGGTAGTCTTCACCAAGTTTAAAGTCGTTAAACAGCGCTTCCATTGGTGTTTGTTGCCAAGGCTCGTGTAAATATTCTATCGGTAGCTTTTCAAGTTCGGGGCACCATTTTTTAATAAAGGCGCCGGTTGGGTCTTGATCTTCAGACTGTTTAATCGGGTTGTAATGCCTAATGGTGTTAATACCCGTAACTGAGGCCTGCATTTGTATTTGTGGGTAATGAATGCCAGGTTCAAAGTCTAAAAAGTAATTTGCCAAAGGTAAGCTTGCCTGCTGCCAGCTTATATTTAAATGATGCGTAACGAAGCTAACCAACATAGCGCGCATTCTAAAATTAATATAGCCCGTGGTTTTTAAACAGCGCATACAGGCATCAATAATGGGTATACCCGTTTGGCCTTGTGCCCAGCGCTCAATATCGTGTTGTACGTTGTCATCGTTTCTATATGGGAACTGATGATACCCAGCATTGAGCGCTTTAAATTCCATCGTACTCTCACTTTCAAATTTTTGCATAAAATGGCAGTGCCAATGCAAACGCGATACAAATGCAGCAAGCGGGCGTTTCCAGCCTTTTTTGCTTGAGTGTTTTGCATGGTATGCATCAATAGCCATTTGGTACACCTGTTTAAGGCTAATATTACCCCACGCTAAATAAGGTGAAAGCCTAGAGCAATGAATACGGCTTAAGCTGGGGCTAGATATGCCTTTTTGATATCCCTTACCGCGCTCAGCAAAAAAGCTTTGCAATATTGTGTGCGCAGTTAAAGGCCCACCTACTTGAAAGTTTTCATCATTTTGCGTGTAGCTGTCGGGCAATTTAGGTGTTTGGTAGTTATTAAGTGTAATGGTTTTTATGTTTTTCCAATTAGGAATAGCAATAGGGGCCTGCATTGTTTGTTGCCAGCGTGCGTTCCAATCTTTACGGTTTTTTTTGCCGCGAATAACGGCGCCCGTTTGTGACTCAAGCCAGTTAACTTTGTTAGCTTTACACCATATAGCAACGGCTTTATCGCGCTCAAAAGTATTGTTTAAACCAATTTCTTGATGGCTAAATATGTTTGCTATTTGGTATGTTTGATTAAGCGTGTTTAACAGTGTCAGCATGTTTTGGTTAAAAAGATACAGTGTTGCTTTATAGCGAGTTAGCTGCTGATTTATTTCGCCTATTGATTGATAAACAAAACGCCAATGGCGCGCATTATAATGTGCATCCTCAAGCATTAGTGGCTCAAAGTTGTATAGCAGTAACGTGGGTAAATCATCACTAAATGCATTTTTAAGTGGTTGATGGTCGCTAAGGCGTAAATCGCGTTTAAACCACACTATGTTTATTTTTTTGCGCATATTTAAAAAAGTGGCTGCAGTTATGAAATACTGTACGCAATAAAGCGCTTTTACGATTTGCAGTACGACGTATAAAGGAAAATTATGTTTTTAGATTTAACGCAAAGCACGCAGCACAATGTTTACTCGTATTTAGTGGGGGGGATTAGCCCACGGCCTATTGCTTGGGTAAGCACACTTAGTAAGGAGGGGATTGCTAATATTGCCCCTTACTCTTTTTTTACAGTGGCCAGTTGTAACCCGCCAGTGCTGAGCGTGACCCAAGTAAACCCACGCGACAAAGCCAATAAAGACACGCTTTTAAACCTTCAAGCCACTAACAACTGCGTGGTTAATATTGTTAGTGAAGAGCTAGTAGAAAAAATGAATCAAAGCTGCGCTAATTATCCACATAATGTAAGTGAATTTGAGGCGGCAAATATTGAAACAATCGGCAGTACACACGTAACATCCCCAGGCGCCGCAGCGGCTAAAGTAAGATACGAGTGCACTTTAAGAGACGTTATTCAGATAAGCGACGAACCAGGTGGCGGCAAAGTTATGCTACTCAACGTGGTGGGGATTTATATTGACGATAACGTGTTAGTGAATGGCTATATAGACCCCACGCGATTAAACAGCGTAGGTAAAATGGGTGGAGACTACTTTAGCTCTACTAAAGATAAATTTGTACTAAAGCGGCCACAATTGTAAAATAACAGATTAACTTTATACACTTACTGTTAACTCATTAAGCGTTACTTATAAAAACAAAAGGATATTGAATGTCTAAACTTTACCTCACTTTAGTATTTGCCCTACTTAGTTTTAGCTGCCTATCAGCCTCTGATAAAAAGCTACCCATAGAAGCGTTTGCAGGCTTAAAAAGCATAAGCCAAGTTAAGCTCTCACCAGATGGAAATAACATTGCGTATGTTAGAAACCTTGATGGCGATTTAGTTTTAATGGTGCAAAGCCTTACAACAGGCAAGGGCAAGCCGATTATTAAATCGGATAACCACACTGTATTTTTTGACTGGTTTAGTTGGGCAAATAATGATGTGTTGTTATTGGGCGCACGATACATTAAATATCAATTTGGTGGGGTTAAGTATGCGTCTACATTAATGTATTCGTATAATCTAAGTGATGATAAAGGAATAAAACTGGCGTTTAGAGCAAACAACACGCGTGATGAAAAGCAGCCTCAGTTTTCTGACCGAATTATTAGCTTTTTACCGGAGCAAGAAAATAAAATACTCGTGCAGGGCGATTTTAAAATTGCCAATACCCCAGCTGTGTATGAACTTGACCTAACTACCTTACGCAAAAAACAAATACAACGTGCTCGTGCAGATGTAACCAGTTGGTTTGCTGATAGACAAGGCAAGGTTCGTATTGCTAAAAAAATGGATGAAACACAATTCACTTACGAGCTGTACAACGAGCAAAATGAGTCGTGGCAAACACTATTTAGCTACGAAGTATTTAGTGAGCAAAGCATTTCGATACTTGGCTTTGATAAAGACCCTAACTTTTTATACATCACTGCGTTACATGAAGGGCGTGATGCATTATTTAAGCTTAATCTAACAACTAACAAACGTGAGCTCATTTTTAGCGACGACAAGTATGATGTAGATGGCGATATTTTTTACTCCCGTAAAACTGGCGAAGTGGCAGGCTTTACGCATTCGCATTTAGAAGATGGTATTGCGTATTGGGATGAAGACTTAGACAAGCTACATCGCTCTTTACGAGCATCATTACCTAAAGATTCATTTGAAATGGATATTGTTAGCACCAGCGACGATCAGCAAAAATATGTACTGTATGTCAGCTCAGATAAAACATCAGGCGCCTACATGTTAGGTGACAGAAAGCGAGGTGATTTAACATTTTTTGCAGACGTTTACCCACACATTAACGAAAGCGTATACGCCGGTAAAGAACACATTAGCTATAAAGCACGTGACGGGCTTATTATAGAAGGCTACTTAACGCTGCCTGTTGGCTATGAGAAAGGCGATAAGTTACCCACTATTATATTTCCACATGGTGGGCCTATGGCGCGCGACTATGCAGGCTTTGACTATTGGACGGCGCTACTGGCATATAATGGTTATGCCGTGTTACAGCCTAACTTTCGTGGCTCAAGTGGTTATGGTTATGACTTTTTAATGCAGTCGATCCAAGGTTTTGGTTTAGCCATGCAAGATGACTTACAAGATGGAGCTAACTGGTTAATAGACCAAGGGTTTGCTCAGCCAGATAAAATTTGTATTGGTGGCGCAAGCTATGGTGGATATGCCGCCTTAATGGCTGTTATTAAACACCCTGAAACATTTAAATGTGCGGCAAGTTTTGCAGGGGTAACTGACCTTGAGCATATTGTGAGTAAAGCCCGACACTTTACAAATAAAGACATAGTACGAAAACAGTTTGGAACAAATAGCGATAAGTTAGAGGCCAATTCGCCGGTTAATTTTGCTAAATCAATTAACAAACCTGTTTTACTTGTGCATGGTAGCGACGACAGTGTTGTCCCTATTTACCATAGTCGAGAAATGGAAGATGAATTAGATGACGAAGATAAAGATGTTACTTACATTGAGCTAGAAGATGGCGACCATTACTTGTCTTATCAGCCGCATAGAATTAAAACGTTACAAGCGTTTCTCGATTTTTTTGATAAGCATTTAAAAAACGATTAATAGCAAAGGCGACTTAGGTCGCCTTTTTTGAGCGTAATTTTTTATATAATGCACATTGTTTGCACTTTTACTTGTTAACGTTATACGTTGTTATTAAAGGCGCTATTTATAAGTCGCTATAATAGAACACGCAATTAATACAATTGGTATTACAGGCTATTCTTGAAAGTGCTTAGAGCTTTTAATAATACGTTTTAGCAGTAAAAAAATACGCAATAAATAACAGCTCAAATGCTTTTAGAGTCAGGTTTATAAAAAATAAATGAAAATTCATAACAAACTTTTTTTAATATTATTTAGCTTCACCTTTAGCATTATTGCGGGGCTAGTTGTGCTTATTCAGTACAGTATTGGCCAAGGTATTATTGATTTTGTAAACGCCAAAGAAGTAAAAGCATTAGAGCCATTAGCAGTACAGCTGGCTAATAAATACGCGCAAACTCCTTCGTGGGATAAAATTATAGGTAACGATCAGCGCTTTTTAAGGTTGGTTGAATCGCAATTGCAATCAAGCCAGTTTTTACCTAGTTTACGCGATATGCCACAGCGCCCAGAAATTCGCGGTGAACGCAGACCCAGACCCCCACAGCATATGGCGCAACGAGATCGTCGCCCACCGCCCGAGCATGCCGCGCACTATGCACTACTGGATGAAAACCAGCAGCGTATTTTTGGTAAATTATTTGAGGATTTAAAGTACATTAAAACGCCCATAGAGCTTGAAGGTAAAACAATTGCTTACCTTGCTGTTTCAAAAAGAAAAAGCCTAGCAGATGGGTACGAGCTGGATTTTTTAAAGCAACAAACTAACTATTTATGGCTTATTGCGTTAACCGCAGGGCTACTTACCTTAATGTTGTCTTTTTTACTGGCAAGGCATTTAGTTGGCCCTGTAAAGCAAATTGCCAGTGGTATGCATAAGCTAACCAAAGGGCAGTACAGCACCAAACTTTTATTAGATAGAAAAGACGAGCTGGGCCAGCTTAGTGAAGATTTTAATACCTTGGCCTTTACGCTCGCTAAAGATGAGCAAGTACGTAAACGCTGGTTAGCTAATATTTCTCATGAACTAAGAACGCCCATGAGCATTTTACTCGGTGAGCTCGAAGCTATGTTGCTTGGGATACGTGAACCAAATAATAAAAATATTAGTTCTGCTAACGATGAAGCGCTGCATTTAAAGCGCTTGATTGACGACCTACACATGTTAAACAGCGCCGAGCTAGGCGGCATGCATTACACCATGCAACCTACCGACGTAGGCTTTTTACTTAACTCCATAGAGCAAAAGTATCACGTTATTTTTGAGCAGCACGCTATTAATTTTTACCTTCTTAATAGTGCTAACAACACCACAGTAAACGCAGATAAAACACGTATACTGCAATTACTAGATAATATATTAATGAATGCGGTGCATTACGCCCAGTGCTCAACTATTTCTTTAAGTGCCAATAACGTAAATATTAAAGGCCAAGCCTATTTAGAGCTTATAATAGAGGACAACGGGATAGGCGTTGAGCAAACGCATTTATCGCACTTGTTTGAATATTTATACCGTGTAGACAGCTCTCGCAATCGCCAAGAGGGAGGCTCTGGTTTAGGTTTGTCTATTTGTCAGCATATTGTTAAAGGTCATAATGGCGAAATATCAGCCGAAAAAGCCAGTATTGGCGGGCTTGGCATTGTTATTAAATTACCCTTATTAGTTCAGTAGAGGATAAGTATGAGTGAGCAAATACTCATTGTTGAAGATGAAATAAAACTTGCCAATTTAATGAGCGACTTTTTAACAAGTCATCATTATCAAACGCACCTTATTCATCATGGTGATGAAGTACTTAGCTGGCTTGAAAGTAATAAGCCAAGTGTTATTTTATTAGATATTATGTTGCCAGGGCAAAGCGGTATAGAGCTGTGCAAAGCGATAAGAAAGTTCTCTAATGTGCCCATTATTATGGTTTCGGCAAAGGTGGAGGAGATTGACCGGTTACTCGGACTTGAACTGGGCGCCGATGACTACATTTGCAAACCGTTTAGTTATGCTGAGCTGGTGGCGCGAGTTAAAGCAATTTTAAGACGTGTTAATACCACAAAAGAGCCGGTAAATAATGCCATGACACTGGATGAAAGTACTTACAGTGTAAACTATAAAAATAGCAGTATAGAACTAACTAATTTTGAATTTCAGCTATTTAAGCCTTTGTATTCAAACCCTAACAGAATCTATTCACGCGATAGCTTAATGGACACCATGTACGCAGACCAACGTATAGTTAGCCACCGCACTATAGACAGCCACATAAAAAAGTTACGTAAAAAGCTTGATGAAGTAACGCAAACCGACAGCGTTATTCAGTCGGTTTACGGTGTGGGCTATCGGTTTGTTCACCCTCAATAGCTAAACGTGAGCGCAGTTTTACTCATCGTCAGCGTTTTTAATACGCTCTAAACGGTCGAACTCTTCGTATTCGGCCGCTTGTATTTCATCGAGTACCGCATCTACATCTGCAGATTCATTACTGTCTTCAAATTCTCCGCTGAGCACAGTGTTTGGCGTTAAGCTAGCCTCTTCAAACAGTGCCCACATTTCTTTAGCGTAATGGGTGTTTAATAGGCTAGGTGCAAACTGCGCATAATAACGGCGTATGTTGTTTACATCGCGCGTAAACATTGCTTGCGCACTGTTATTGGCTGCGGCGTTTACAGCTTGTGGAAGGTCAATAATTACAGGCCCTTTACTATCAACAAGTACGTTAAATTCTGATAAGTCACCGTGGATAATACCAGCGCACAGCATTAATTTAATATAATGAACCATCATACTGTACTGCTCAATAGCGTCTTGCGGTGTAAGGGTCACATGCCCTAACTGTGGAGCAACATCACCGTCTTCATCGCACACAAGCTCCATTAACAACACGCCATCAATACAGTAATAAGTATCAGGAACTCTGACGCCAGCACGTGATAAACGTGAAAGCGCGTCTACTTCTGCATTTTGCCAAATTTCCTCTTCTAGTTGCCGCCCATAACTAGAGCGTTTACCCATGGCGCGGGCTTGGCGTCCGCCTCTTACTTTTCGGCCTTCTTGATACTGAGCTGCCTTTTTAAAGCTGCGTTTAACGGCATCTTTGTAGACTTTAGCACAGCGAATTTCGCCACCGCTGCGCACCACAAATACATCCGCTTCTTTACCGCTCATTAATCGGCTTATCACTTCATCAATTAGGCCATCATCAACGAGTGGCTGGAGGCGTTTAGGTATTTTCACTGCGATACAACTAGAAAAATTGGAAGATTAAACATGTATGTTAATAAGTCCTTAGTATGTTAGCTCTCAAAACAGGTGTTGAAAGTGGTTTTAAGTAATTAGTTATCACAATAACCGAAATACCGAATAAGGTAAAAATAACATGATAAAAATCGGATTTATTTTTATTTCCTTATTGTTTGCACAATGTTTGCATTTTTTAAGCGTACTTTATATTCATACCCTTTATTAATATTTAACCCAAGGTGACCACGATGAAGCATTTTTCTACTTTTGCCGTTGCTGCATTATTATCAATGGCTTTTTCAGCCAATGTTGCAGCCAGAGGCGGTGATAACCCACCACCTAAACCTGACTTTTCAAGCATAGATGCAGATGGTGACGGTGTGATTAGCCTTGCAGAATTTAGCGAAAGTGCGCCACCGCAAGGCGATGCGCAAACTATTTTTGACGAAATAGATGCCGATGGGAATGGCGAAATTAGCGAACAAGAATTAAGTGAACACAAGCCACCACGCCGCTCACGTTAAGGGAGAAAAATATGATCAACAGTATTGGTAGTTCAGCGAGTTTTATGACTCAACAATCTAGCCAAGTAAGCGCTTTAACTTCAGAGCAAACTGAGTTTGTTAAAGAAACACTTGCAGAATTTGATGCACAAAACCTAAGCACGGAAGATGCGCAAAGTATTCAAGCTGCATTTGAAGAGCAGGGGATCTCACCTACAAAAGAGTTAGCTGATTTAATGAGCGAACTTGATTTTGACGCTAAAAGTATTGGCGATGCAGGACGCCCTGAAGGGCAGCGCCCGCCACCGCCGCCGCAAAACTCTCTAGAATCTGTTGATACTGACGAAGTGGTTAGCTACTTAGATGAGTTATTAACTGAGTATTCAAGCCAGCTATCTGATGAAGATAAAGAATCAATTCTTTCATCGGTACAAGAAAAATTTGGCTTAAGTGAAGGTGATTCACTGCTAAATGTAACTGCTTAGGTGTTATAACTTGAGGTAAAGCTGACTGTTTATCCTTAGGTCTTAAGTCCAAAGCCCGGCAATTATTTTGTTGGGCTTTTTTTTATACCAATTCGCTTAATTGATTACGTATTATTGCGCATTGGTATTACTCTGCTTGAGGCAAAAAAATCGCGCTAATAGCACCTAACAAACCGAGCAGGCTATACAACAAAATAAGCTGTGCGGTTGATAAAAATGCTTCTAAAAGCCCTATACTGCCTAACATTAAAAGCAAAATGCCAATTACAGTATTACTAACCGACACGTAATCAGTGCGTTTATTGCCTTGTGCCATATCTACTAAATAGGTTTTACGCCCGAGCCGTACGCCTTGATGAGCAATGCAAAGCAAAAAATAAAAACCAGGTATTACCCAAGCATATTCAAACAGCTGGCTATACCATGTGGCTATTACAAACACGCTCACCCCGTTTATGGTGACAAGTAACGCACTGATCACAAGCACCTTTTGGCTAGAAAAATCGCTGAGTCTTCCCCATATTGGCCCAGAAATTAAACTTGCTAAGCCAGACACGGCTAAAAATACTGCCAATAATGAAAATTCAAACTGCTGAGAGCTTGCTAAAATAATATAAAAAGGCGCGCTTAGGGCTGAGCAAAGTAAAAAGGCGCGGGTAATTACAAAATGTGCAAATTGTTTATCTTGATAAAGCAGCTTTAATTTACTTAGCGCATTTAAAAAGCCATTTTTACCGCCTTGTGTCGCGCCTTTGTATTCGTTTATGCGGCTATAAAAAAGTGCAGCCACAACCCACAAAACAGCGCCTAAACACAGCGCAATTAATACCGTATTTTGCTCTTTTTGCCCCGAAAAAAACCACATCATTAAACCAAAAGTGAGTGTTGCAAAGCCAGCAATACTTGCCGCTAGGCCACTAATATTGCCCCGCTTTTTTTTAGGAATAACTTTACCTAATACATCTTTAGCGGCAATAGAATTAAACCCGCGGGCGAGGCTAAAGAGCACCAGCAGAGCTAAAATTGCATAGCCAGCCTGAGCGCCTTCTAACACAAATGAAACACCAACCATAGCGCCAATACATACCGATTGGGCAAATGCACCGCAAACCCATACCCACTTTCTTACAGAGAGTTTACGGATAATATTGGCTATCGCTAATTGTGGTAATAAAGAGCCCGATTCTCTTATAGGCACGAGCCACGCTATAAACGCGCTTGGCACGTTTAAGCTTTGCATTAACCAAGGCAGAGTTATTTTAGGGTTGAGGAGGGCATCGGCAAACTTACTAAAAAGCTGGCTTGTTAATAAAAGAATAAAGTTACCGGCCACTTCTTTGCAGTCATCTTCGTTTATGTCTTTACAAGCGCGTGCGTCTTCATCGTTGTTAAGGCGTTTATAGACTTGCTCTTTAGTGAGTTTTTTCATACTGCTAGCTACACAATTTGTTTTGCTCTTTGAGGTACGAATCTACAAAGTGTTGTTCCATAGGTTTAGAAAAGTAATAACCTTGTAGGTGAGACACACCAATTTCTTTTAGCATGTTGGCTTGCTCTAGAGTTTCTACACCTTCAGCGACTACTATAAAATCTAGTGTTGAGGCCATTTGCACAATAGCATGAATTATACTTAAGCCTCGCTTATCCATGTTTTGAATGAAGCTTTTATCTATTTTTACTATGTCTACACCAATATCTAACATGCTCGACAAGGATGAGTACCCAGTACCAAAGTCGTCAATAGAAATACAAAACCCTTGTTTTTGCAGCTCTTTTACTGCTGCTAAAAAGGTGAGCTTATCCTCAGCAAACACAGATTCAGTGATTTCAAGGTGCAGGTTTTCTGGCTTTACGCCGTATTGATCAACGATATTTACAACCTTAGTGACAAAATCAGGGTCTTGAAGTTGTATTACAGATACATTAACGCTCACAGCAATAGGGGGTTGTACGTTTTTAAACGTGCAAGCTTGCACACACGCTTGCTCAATAACCCATAAGCCAAGTTCGGTTATGAGGTTGTATTGTTCGGCAATGGCAATAAATTCATCAGGAAATATCGCTTCGCCATTTAATTGCCAGCGTAAAAGTGACTCAAACGAGGTCACCTTCGCTGTTTGGCTATCCACAATAGGCTGAAACACTAACCGCAAGCCGTTGTCTTTTATTGCACTTGCTAAGCGTTTACTGAGCAATTGTTCGCGTTCTTGTTGGCGCTTTAAGTCATTGTTGTAAATATTTACGCAGCCTTTGGCAATACGTTTTTGATGGTACATGGCTAAATCTGCTGAACGAATTAACGCGCTTAAATCGCCCTCATGCTCAGGAAATAACGCTATGCCAATAGTGGCAGATACCCAGCTTTGGTATTTATATCGTTCATGCTCGGCACGAATGCTTTTAATAACCTTTTTGGCAAAATCAAATAAGTCTTGTTCATCCTCATAGGTTGTTAAAATTAAAAATTCATCTCCGCCCCAGCGGCATTTGTATAAGTGGCGGGTGCAAACGTTAGTGAGTCGCTCGGCTATTTCTTTAAGTACTTGGTCGCCAACTTTATGACCCATAGAGTCATTAATTTGCTTAAAGCCATCTAGGTCTACAAACAGTAAAGCGAGTTTTTCCTCGGGGTGATCTGCCAGTTGTTTATTTGCCACTTTTAAAAAAGCGGTGCGGTTTAACAAGCTTGTTAGCGGGTCAGTATTTGATAAACGGTAAATTTCTTCTGTGCGTGTTTCTACTTTGCTTTCCATTTCGTTAAGTAGTTCGCGGTTTTGATTTCGTAATTTTATGGCTGTTTGGGTAAATGTGGCCGACTTATAAGAAGAGGCGACCATAATTGCCGAAAAAGTAATGCCCAAAAAGCCTAATACATAGTGGTAATAGTCATCAGATAAGGTTAGTACTATAGAGTAAGGCATTAATAAAATAATGCTGTAACACACCGAGGTAAAGCGACTACCCGAGAGCAAATTGGCTGAGCCACCAGCAAATGCCGACAAAATAGCTATTGTGGTGGTAATTTCAACGGTGGATGAGCTTTTATGAAACCACAGTGCGTAACATGACCACGAAATCGCGGTTGCTATACAGCCCACCGAAAAGCGTTTTAAAAAGCTATTTGCATTAAAAGGCTGGTTAACTTCTTTGGTGTAGTTAAAGTAAATAACATCCATTAGCCTTGCTGCCAAAACAACCAGCATAAAAAAAAGCCAAATTATTTTTTCTTGATTTGTTCTTTCATCCGTTAGGTCAAATGCAAATACAAGTACAAAGCTAACTAACGCCGAAACACCAATGCCAGATAAAGCATTAGAATATAAAAGTTTTACGGCTTCTCTGCGTTCATCACTATTTAAATTTTTATATTGCACTCATTAAAGCCTTATGAAAAGTAATGCGGGTAAAGCAGGTTAGATTTTATAAAAACACAATAATAAATATAGTTTAATGACAGGGAAAATGCAGATTTTAAATAAAAAAATGCCCATAACACAATGTCTTGTTATGGGCTGTTAGATTAAAAGTCGCTGGCGTTATGTCGTTCGCTAAGTTGCTCTTCTTCAGGGCCCCAAGTGCGATTAACACGTTGACCACGTTTAACAGCGGGGCGCTTTGCTATTTGCTCTGCCCAGCGCATTACATGAGTGTAAGAGGCAACATCTAAAAACTCAGCGGCGTCGTATAATTTTCCAAGCACCAACGAGCCGTACCAAGGCCAAATGGCAATGTCGGCAATAGAGTATTCACTACCCGCCATGTATTCGTTTTCACTTAAGTGGCGATTTAATACATCGAGCTGGCGTTTAGTTTCCATAGTAAAACGGTCTATTGGGTATTGCATTTTTGTTGGTGCGTAGCTATAAAAATGACCAAATCCGCCACCTAAATAAGGCGCTGAACCCATTTGCCAAAATAGCCAATTACGGCACTCGGTCTTGGCTTTAAAATCTTTTGGGATTAGCACATCAAATTTTTCTGCCAAGTATTGTAAAATTGAACCCGACTCAAAAATGCGTGTTGGTGGCGTGGTAGAGTGATCCATTAGCGCAGGAATTTTAGAGTTTGGATTAATATCAACAAAGTCTGAGCCAAATTGGTCGCCTTCGCCAATGTTAATTAAATAGGCATCGTAGTCGGCATCGGTTAGGCCAAGCTCTAATAACTCTTCAAACATAATGGTCGCTTTTTGGCCATTAGGCGTGGCTAATGAATAAAGTTGAAACGCATGCTTGCCAATGTCTAAGGTTTTGTCATGAGTGGCGCCGGCAATAGGGCGGTTAATATTAGCAAATTTACCACCACTTTCGCTGTCCCACGTCCAAACTTTAGGCGGCGTGTATTCGTGTTCATTACTCATAAATAACCTCAATTTAAAAATGTAATTAATTTATATACTCATAGATAACAAGCTGGGGGCGTAAAAAATTAATTAAAGGCAATGAAAAAATTATCGTGCTTTTAATTTATCTGCTTTGGCAAGTTTATACCCTAAAAAGAACCCACTTAACGCACCAAAAAGGTGACTTTCGAACGAGACATGAAAGCGTTGTGGTAGCACGCCCCAAATAAATCCGCTGTAAAGCACTGCCACTACTAGGGCAATAACAATAGACTTAAACGAGCGCCTAACCACGCCATAGCACAGTATAAATCCCCATAAACCATAAATAACGCCGCTTAACCCAACATGAAAACTACTTCGACCAAAGGCCCACACTAATAGCCCGCCAATTAACGCAGTAAATATAAACACGGTATAAAAGCGCTTTACACTGTATTGGCAAATTAGCCAGCTAAGTACAGCAAAAGGCAACATGTTGCTAGCAAAGTGCCACCAGCTGCCATGTAAAAATGGGGCGCATAAAATGCCGATTAACCCTTGAACGCTGCGAGGGTATATACCTAAACCATTAAGCGTAATGCCAGGTAAACTATTGATCACTTGTAGTATTAGGCATATAAAAACTACGCTAAATATTGCAAATCGCGTACTGGTTATCAGTGAAGATGATGATGGGGTAGTTGGCATATAAACGCTTTAGTAGGATTGTTTTGTACCAGTATAGGAGTATGTTTTCACTATTAAAAGCGATTTAATAAGCGCGGCGTTATACGCCGCGCACAGGGGTTATTTTAACCTAGTTTAGTTAATAGTTTTTTCGCAGCAAGCTCTGAACTTGCTGGGTTTTGGCCTGTAATCACTAAACCATCTTCGAGCGCTAATACGCCCCAGTCGTCGGTTTTTTGATAATCGCCGCCTTTTTTAATGAGTTCATCTTCAACTAAAAATGGCACTACGTCTGTTAATTGCACGGCGGCTTCTTCTGAGTTAGTAAAGCCTGTTACTTTTTTACCAGCTACCAGCGCATTGCCCTGTGCATCTTTAACATTTAAAAAGGCTGCACTTGCGTGGCAAACAGCCGCTACTGGCTTTTGCTCTTTTACAAACTTTTCAATAAGTGAGATTGAATCGCTGTTATCTACTAAATCCCATAGTGGGCCGTGGCCGCCTGGGTAAAATACCGCGTCAAAGTCGCTGGCGTTTACTTCACTTAATACTTTGGTGTTTGCCATAAGTGTTTGTGCTGCGCTGTCGTTATCATAGCGCTTTGTTGCATCGGTTTCAAAGTCAGAAAGCGTGCTGGTTGGGTCAATTGGCGGTTGGCCACCCGCAGGGGAAGCAAGTGTTACCTCTGCACCAGCATCAACAAATGCATAGTAAGGTGCTGCAAATTCTTCTACCCAAAAACCTGTTTTTTCGCCTGTGTTGCCAAGCTCTGAATGTGAGGTAAGTACCATAAGTATTTTTTTAGCCATAACAATATTCCTTCGATTAGTGAGTAAATTAAAGCTTGGTGTTAACCAAGGTGCTGTAATAACTATATGCACTTAAAAGGATTTAAACAACGATGATAAATTTAACTTTATTGGTTTAATTATTGATACAATTATTGGGTTGAATAATCATTGGTGGGTTTGTGATGAAAGTGTCGTTTGAGCAACTTAAAAGCATGGTGGTATTTGCGCAAATTGTCGAGCAGGGCAGTTTAACTGCGGCTGCAAAGCAGTTGGGGTTAACGCGTGCGGTGGTAAGTTATCACCTTAAAAAATTAGAAACGCAATTAGAAGTTACGCTACTAAATCGCTCAACCCGCACTATGGCGCTAACTGAGGCGGGCATTGCGTATTATGAGCGCTGTAGAGTGATCACAGAACAAGCAAACGCAGCTAATCAGCAAATAGAAAACATTAAAAGTGAGCCACAAGGAGTATTAAAAATTAGCTGCCCCGTTAATGTAGGCATGCAACTAATTGTGCCTGCAATTAATACGTTTAAACGCCAATACCCCAAAATTGAAATAGACCTGCAACTAACCGATGATGTGGTTGATATAATAAAAAACGGCTTTGATATTGCTATTCGTGGGGTCGCTTTAAGTGACTCAAACTTACAAGCCACCAAACTAACCACCATGAGTACCTGTATTTGTGGCTCAGCTGAATATTTTGAACACTTTGGCAAACCTAAAACGCCAGCTGAATTAGCCTTGCATAAATGGGTGGTGTACCAACTTAGCAGTAAAACATTAACCCTTAGCAAAGAGGGCAAAAAATACGATGTAATACTACAAGGCGGCATAAGCACCAATAATGCCGCGGCGCGTACCGCGTTTGTAGAGGCCGGGCACGGGCTTGGGCGCATTCCGTTGTATGATGCGTGGCCTAAAGTGCAAGCAGGGCTGTTAGAAATAATACTCGATGATTATAAAACAAAAGATATTGAGCTTTATGGCGTGTTTCCACCTGGGGCGGCAGGCTCCAAAAAGCTCAGGTTGTTTATTGATTATTTAAAAGCCTATTTTGTTAAACAACATACTGCACTGGGCATGCTAAAAAGCACGTAAAACCGAACTTAATTACAAAGTACGATTAAATAATGCAACCGCTTGCTGGTACATAGTAATTGCAAGCGCGGCATCGTAACGCTCGCCCTCATCACGCATAAACGCATGCTGTGCGTTTACTTCTTGCCAGTGGTAATTAATACCCGTGGCTACACATTGCTGGTAAATTTTACTTCGGCCTTGTTGCGGTACATGTGGGTCTTGCTTACCCCAAATAAAGTGTATTTCACCTTGAATATCAGCCATGCGTTCAAACGAATTGTTACCTGCATTAGCAGTTAAGGTATCACTATGAATATCGGTGGCGTATAAACAAAATGCAGCTTTTATGTGTGGGTTTAATGCGGCTCTGTAAGCTAAATGCCCACCAATGCACACACCCATGGCGCCCACTGTGCCAGTGCAGTAATCTTGATTTTGTACAAAGTCGATGAGTGCTTGTGTGTCGCTGTCGTGGTGCTCAAGTGGCTTTTGCCATTTATCGGCATTGCCTTTATCTTTACCCGCGTCATCGTACGCAAGTACAGTACCAATCGGGTTTAGCTCATGAAATACCTCAGGCACTAATACAACAAAGCCGTAGCTTGCTAAAATAGCAGCGCTGCGCGCAATAGGCGCGGTTTGCTGAAAAATTTCAGAGTAAAAAATAATACTTGGATATTGGCCAGCTGCTTGTGGGCGGTAAACGGTAGTACGCATTAAGCCTGTAGAGGTGGCTAGGTCGGTATTATGGTGTTGGATTATCATAAAAGCGCTCAGTTAAATAATTAATAAGATTATGGTAACTGAGCGCAAAAAAATAAACGACCACTGATACTGGTTTTTTTAAATGCTTGCAGGCATTTTATTACAACTTGCGTAGTAGCTTACGGTCGCAGGCCAATCCGAAAATATACCCATAACCCCGACATCCTGCGCGAGTACATCAACCACCGTCATCATGTCGCCATCGTTATCGATAACATCGGCGATTGATTGATAGTAGTAGCCACCGCCCTCGTTAAGAGGCCCCGAGCGCTCAAGGCTCCATGCTATCAGTTCAAGCCCTGCAGCTTTTGCGTCAATGGCGTATTGTGAGGGGACAATATTACTTTCGTTGTCTATGGTGAGCATCATCCAAATAGGGGGCGCTAATATTTTAACGCCATCGGCTACTAGCTCTTCCATACTTGGTTGCCACGTTGCAGGGTTACTTGGATCAAAGCCCGCTTCGCTGTCACGGCCATCTAAATATACGCTTTGATTTGCAAAGTCGGGGTTGTTATTTATCCAATATTTCACATCATCAAGATTAAACGATTGCGGGTACACATCACTGCTTGGTACGTCCAATTGCGTGTACTCATCAAGCATTTTTTGCGCGTATTGCTGTTGTGTCATTCCCTCAAAAGGCATGCTCACTTGCGGAGATTTTAGCTCTGGGGTCATTTTTACACCCAAGCTTTTAAATAACTCAATACTTTGTTTATGAGTTACTAATGTTCCACTTGTGGCGTATAAATCGGTGCGCCAGCTGGGCGTGCCCTGCATATATTCACCAACAGTAGTGGCTTGGGTGTTGGCGCCATCCATTTTACCTTCAAGCGTTAAAAATTCGCTCAGGCTGATATCACTTGTGCAGCATTTAGCGGTGGCAGGCGTGCCACTGGCCGCGTTAGCTGGAGTAAAAGGCACACTGCATTTAGCGGCAAGTTCAGGAATGGCTAATATATTGGTGGTGGTGTGCAAATCGCACTGAGAGTGGCGACACACGAGCTCTTTGTCGCTGGTAAAGGTTACATCGCACTCGACAATACCTGCGCCCATACGCGCCGCAGCTATATAAGACTCCTTTGTATGCTCAGGGTATTGCATTGGCGCACCACGATGACCAATAGAAAAATCTGTACGGTAAAATGGCCCATCCGTACACGATTCTAATTTTGTTTTTAAATCGCTCTGTGCCATATCGTTAATTAAGTAGTCGGCACGAGTACCTAATTGAATATCAGGCGCCTCGCCTTTTGCAACTTCAACAATTACAGGCGTCGGTACTTCAACAACCTCAACAGTGGTATTGGTAACGACTACGTCTTTTTCTACAATTTCGACATCGTCGTCGCAGCCGCTCAGTAGTGCAAGTATTACTGAGCTTGTTATTAGGGTGAGATGTTTCATGTTTGTTCCTTAACGTTAATTTATTCAACCCTAATCGCATTCAATGACAAATTAGCTACAAGGATGTGACGTTATGTTTATTTGTCCCTATTTGATTAATTACCAGTGCCGCTAACATAATTGCACCCCCCATACTTAAGCGCATAATGTCGGCATTTTTATTCCATATAAGCACGTTAACAATAATACCGGCAGGAATAAGCACGTTGTTCATAACGGCTAATGCTCCCACATTTACTTTTGTTGCCCCTTTGTTCCATAAAAAGTAACCAAGGCCTGAGGCTACAATACCTAAATATATTAAAATACCCCACTGAGTAGGTGTACTCGGCAATTTGCTTGTATTGCCAAATAAAGCGTAGCAAGCACTCGCCACCACTAAGGCGCCAATAAAAAACCAACCAAATACGGTTTTGTCATCCAACTGATTAGTGGCCATTAAACGTTTATAAGTTACTTGTCCGGTGGCAAAACTAATATTGGCACCCTGAACCAGTAATAAACCTATGATGAAATGACTATTGAGGCTTTCCCAGCGAATAGCTACCGCGCCCAGTACGGCAATAAGCGCAACCGCAAAAAAGCGAGGGTTAAAATGCTTATTAAATGCATCGTTTAAAAGCGTTATATAAAGCGGCGTCATAACGGTAAAGAGCAACACTTCGGGTACGCTTAAAAATAAAAAGGAGTGATAGTAAAAGCTGTACATAACACCTAGTTGCACAGCGCCTATCAGCATTAGCTTAAGTGCGAGTGGTTTTGAGGTAAGTTTAGGTTTTAAAAAGGGTAAAAAAACCAACGTGGCTAATGCAACTCGTATTAATACGCTAAACCACGCATCAACTTGGCCTGCTAGGTACACACCAATTAAACTAAATGAAAAAGCCCAAAGTAGGGTAACTGCAAATAAATAGCCCATAATTGTCGTTTTTTATAATTTATAGTGTGGCTAGTTTATCTGTTATAAACAATAAAAGCCCGCAAGCGGGCTTTTATAAGGTTAAAATTAATAAACGAGGTTATTAATCAACTAAACCACGGCGCTTAAGAAGTGCGTCTGTCGTTGGTTTTTGGCCTCTAAACTCAATGTAGCTTTGCATTAAGTCGCGGCTGTTACCTTTTGATAGGATTTCTTCACGGAACTTGTCACCGTTTTCACGGGTTAGGCCACCGTTATTTTCCATATGTGCAAACGCATCGGCTGCAAATACTTCAGTCCATAGGTAGGCGTAGTAACCTGCTGAGTAACCACCTGCAAAAGTATGGCTAAAGTAGTTTGATTTATAACGCGGTGGTACTGGGTAGTAATCAATACCGTGTGCTTTTAGCGCATCGCTTTCAAACTTTTGAACATCACTGATTTTTTTATCAGAACCAAATGAGTGCCATTCCATATCAAGTAAAGCAGCTGCTAAGTATTCAGTAGTACCAAAGCCTTGGTTGAATTTTTGCGATGCTAATACTTTATCAAGTAATGCTTGTGGAATTGGCTCACCCGTTTTGTAATGCTTAGCGTAGTTAGCAAGTACGGTAGGTTCAATCATCCAGTCTTCGTGTGCCTGTGAAGGAAATTCAACAAAGTCACGTGCTGTAGCAGTACCCGCTAGGCTTGGGTATTTAACATTTGAGAATAAACCGTGCGCAGCATGACCAAATTCATGGAACATAGTCGATACTTCGTCGAAGGTCATTAGCGTTGGCTCACCTTCAGCTGGTTTTGGAATGTTTTGTGCGTTGTAAATAACTGGTTTAGTGCCTTTTAAGCCGCTTTGGCTTACGTATGCACTCATCCATGCACCGCCACGCTTACCTTCGCGTGCGTATGGGTCCATGTAAAATAAACCAATAGCGCTGCCATCTGCGTTAAATACTTCGTACGCTGTTACATCTTCGTGGTAAACAGGTAAGTCTTTACGCTCTTTAAAGGTGATACCGTAAAGCTTGTTCATTGCGAAGAATAACCCATCATGGATCACAGAGTTCATTTCAAAGTAAGGCTTAACTAGCGCAGGATCTAGGTCGTACTTTTCAGCACGTACTTTTTCTGCGTAAAACGCCCAATCCCATGGCTTAAGCTCAAAGCTTTCGCCAGAATCGTTAATTACTTTTTGGATAGCGGCCGCTTCTGCTTTGGCTTTTTCAACAGCTTTTGGTGCAAGGTCATCTAAAATGCCGTACACGTTGTCGGTTGTTTGTGCCATACGCGAAGTCATTACATACGATGCCCAATCTTTAAAGCCTAACAGCTCTGCTTTTTGTGCACGCAGGTTCGTTTCTTCAATAATGATAGGGCCGTTAGTTTTAGCAGCACGGTTTGTAGAGGCTTTAAAAATTTGCTCGCGTAGTTCACGGTTTTCAAGGCTTGATAAGATAGGCTGCTGAGTGGTATTAACCAGGGTGATCATGTAGCCGTCTTTGCCTGCTTTTTTAGCTGCGGCTGCAAGGCCTGCAATTTCACCTTCAGATAGGCCAGCAAGTTTAGATTTGTCTGTAACAACAATAACGTCTTCTTTAAACGATTTTAAAATGTTTTGAGAGAACGCAGTAGATAGCTCTGCAAGCTGAGCGTTTATTTCACGCATTTTTGCTTTTTCAGCATCGCTTAACTTAGCACCGGCTTTTACAAATTGCTTGTAGTAGAAATCAACTAAGCGTTGATCTTCAGCGTTAAGCGCATCTTTATTGTCGTAAATAGTTTGTACACGCTTAAATAACGCACCATTTAAGTAAATGTCATCAGAGTGAGCAGATAATACCGGCGCCATTTTTTTGCTTATACGTTGGTATTCGTCATCTGAAATTAAACCCGATAGGTTGTAAAAAGCAGCAGATACGCGGTTTAACAACTCACCAGATTTTTCCATCTCAACAAGTGTGTTTTCAAATGTTGCTGGTTCTGGGTTGTTTGCAATAGCTTGAACTTGCGCAGTGTGCTGAGCAATACCTGCATCAAAGCCTGCTTCGTAGTCTTTTGTACCAAACTTATCAAACTCTGGTGCCATGTATTGTAATGGGCTTGGTTTGAATAATACATTGTTTGCGTTCATATCTTGCACTTGTGCTGCGCTCTCTTTAGCTGTGTTCTGAGTTTCGTTAGATGAACAAGCAGATAGGATTAGGGCACTAGCAATAGTAGTGGCGATCAGTGTTTTACGCATAATAACTCCATAAAAAGATGAGCCGAAATAGGCTTTTCGAGTCGAAAACCCAGTTAACTTATCAAATTTTGGCGTTTATACAATAAAGTTTATCGGTATTAAGCGGGATTTAAACGCAAATTAGCTACTAAAAATGCGATTTGGAGGTAAAAGTAGCCTTAAAAATAAACGTAAGGCTACTTAAATATTGTATTGTGTGTGTTTTTTAAAGGCTAGTTATAGCCAAGAACAAAGCGTTTTTCAGAACCAAAGCTATTAGATTGCTGGCCAAATTCTTTATTAATAGTAGCAAGTGTTTGTTCTTGCTCAGCAAGAAGGCACAAAATTTTATTGCGGTAATCTAGGCTGCTTTCAAACAAATTTAAATCTACCTGCGGCTGCAAAGTAGCGAGTCTTTGATTTAGAGTAAGTTGTGACATATGTAATCTCCAGTGCTTGTACACTATTTATATAGCACTCGGTGCAATAAAGAGTTAATAAATTGTTTAAACAAAAACGTTAAATCTATTAACTTAGCGTTTTAACACTATTATGCCGTGCTAAGCTTAGCGAAGACTGAACCACACTCATTTTTACTGAACAAATAACAAACAATAGAAGACTGAACCACACTCATTTTTACTGAACAAATAACAAACAATAAATAATACTTTGGAAAATACATGACGCTCGAACACATTCAACATTATCTCAGCTTGGTTATTTTTACCTATAACGACGTACACATCACTGTGGCTAAGGTTATACAAGTTCCTTTAATTTTATTTGCTATGTGGTTTGTAGTAACGCGCATTGGCAAACTTATTAAAAAAACACTGCTGGCCAAAAAAATCAGCCAAGACGCGGTTCATCTATTTACGCGCATTTATTTTATTTTGAGTATCGCAATATTAATTTTCACCTCGTTAGAGGTTTTAAGTATTCCGCTTACGGCCTTTGCATTTGTATCAGGGGCCATAGCCATTGGGGTTGGATTTGGTGCGCAAAACATTATTAATAACTTTATTAGTGGCTGGATTTTAATGTGGGAGCGGCCAATTCGTATTGGGGACTTTTTAGAAGTAGGTAATGCAAAGGGCGTAGTAGAAACTATTAATACGCGCTCTACCCGCATTCGCCGTAACGATGGTGTGCATATGTTAATCCCTAATTCGCAACTATTAGAAAACACAGTGACTAACTGGACCTTAATAGACGGTAATGCCCGCTCCTCGGTTAGCGTAGGTGTTGCTTATGGCAGCGATGTATTGTTAGTTAAAACGTTAATTCAACAAGTGCTTGATGATCATGATGCGATACTAACAAATCCAAAAGCCTCTGTTTTATTTGACGACTTTGCTGATAGCTCACTGGTATTTAATGCAATTTTTTGGGTTTGTGCAGAGTCAGAAACCATGCTCAGAAAAGTACGTAGTGATATCCGTTTTAGTATCTATGCTGTTTTTGAAAAACATGATGTGGTGATTGCGTTTCCACAGCGCGATATTCACATTGATGGAGAAATTGCGTTAAAGCGTACTCAATGAATTTAGCCTTTAAAAATTTAGCAAGCATTAACGGGTTTTAACTGCGCGTTTCTAGTTTGGGTTTATTTGTAAAAATACGCAGTTTGCTACTTTAAAGCGGCTTTTGAAAGAAAGGACATATGTCCGCATTATTAGTCTTTTGCATCTAAAAGCGGGTAAAAAAGCTATAAAATGAGGTTAAATGTTGCAAAAAAGTTTACTTTTTTGTACATATTTATGCAGTAAATTTGTAATACGATGGTATAATCTTCATCGTTCGTTCAGCCTCATTACTCCGTTTTTGTACTCTCGGTGATGAGGTCCGCGCGCCATAAAGCTAGACGCGAAAAATTGTACGAGCCCGCAATGAATACATTGCGCAACACAAAAAACCGTTGAACAAGAGTGCATACAAAAGGTTTATACCCGACATGAAAGCAATCAAAAAAACTGCAATAGCGACCATAATTAATGCTGCTTTATTATCTGCAGCTGGTACCTCTGTTTCTACTCTTGCTGCTGAAGAAGAAACTGCAAAAAAAAATAACCAATTAGAAGTTATTCAAGTTACTGCTCGTAAACGTGTAGAAAATGCACAAGAAGTGCCTGTTGCTGTATCTGCATTACAAGGTGATAACCTTGATGCTTATAGTTCTGCTGGTATGGATATTCGCTTTATGAGTGCGAAAATCCCAAGTCTTTCAATCGAATCATCGTTTGGACGTTCTTTCCCTCGTTTTTATGTTCGTGGTTTGGGTAATACCGATTTCGATCTTAATGCTTCACAACCTGTTTCATTAGTTGTTGATGAAGTGGTTCAAGAAAATGCCATTTTAAAAGGCTTTCCAGTATTTGATGTTGAGCGTGTAGAAGTACTACGTGGTCCACAAGGTACTTTGTTTGGCCGTAATACGCCGGCTGGCCTAGTTAAATTTGATACTGTTAAACCAAGCCAAGAATTTGAAGGTTACGGTGCTGTTTCTTACGGTAGCCGTGGCGCTGTAGATACAGAAGGCGCTGTAGGTGGTGCATTAACTGACCGTTTATCTGCACGTGTTTCTTTGCTATGGCAAGATAAAGATGATTACATCGACAACCAAGCGCCTGGCTTTGAAGCGAAAGACGAGCAGGGCGGCTACACAGAAAAAGCAGCGCGTATTCAGTTTTTATACGAAGGCGATGACTTTACTGCTCTTCTAAACTACCACACGCGTGACCTAGACGGCTCACCAATTGCGTTTCGTGCAAACGTTATTGAATCAGGCTCAAACGATTTAGTAGACAACTACGAGCATGATGTTGTTTATCAAGATGCCGCTGTACGCAATACCCAGCAAGTTGAATCTGAAGGCGCAAGCTTAAAGCTTGAGTGGGATATTAGCGATGAATACACGCTAACCTCTATTTCAGGTTGGGAAAGTGCAGAAATATACTCACGTGCAGATATTGACGGCGGTTACGGTGCTTCTTATATCCCTGATTACATGGGTCCAGGTTTTATTCCGTTTTCTTCAGAAAGTGCGGATGGTATTCCAGAGCAAGATCAGTTAACGCAAGAGCTTCGCCTTGCTAGTAACTTCAGCGGTGACTTAAACTACCAAGTTGGTCTTTTTTACTTTGATGAAGAGCTTACAATCGAAAACTTTAGTTACGATACGTTCTCTTCACCTGCTGGCGCTTTAAACGGTTATGTTCAGCAACAACAAGACACAACAGCATGGGCTATTTTCGGCTCAGTAGATTACATCTTCTCAGATAAGTTAAAAGTAACAGCGGGTCTTCGTTACTCTGATGACGAAAAAGATTTTGTTGCAGACCGTACAATTAGCCCAATTGGCGGTGGTGCTTTATACGTAGAGCGTAGTGTAAGTGACAGCCACGTAAGTTGGGATTTATCTGCAAACTACAAAGTTAATGACGATGTAAACTGGTACAGCCGTGTAGCAAACACGTTCCGCGCGCCTAGCTTACAAGGTCGTATTTTATTTGGTGATGACGTAACAACAGCTGAATCAGAAACCGTTACTTCATTCGAAACCGGTATTAAATCAGACGTTCTTGACGGCCAAGGCCGTGTAAATGCAACGGTATTTTACTACACAATGGACGACCAACAGCTTACTGCTGTAGGTGGTGGTGCTAACTTTAACCGCCTAGTTAACGCTGATAAAACAACAGGCTACGGTTTTGAGCTAGATACAGAATGGGTATTAAGCGATGAGTTTAATGCAACATTTAACTTAAGCTACAACAAGACTGAAATTAAAGATGATGAGTTAGCTGTAGCGGTATGTGCTCAATGTATCGTGAATGACCCTATTAACGATGCAGGTTTAGCCGTACTAGATGGCAACAGCTTACCGCATGCGCCAGAGTGGATCTCTAACTTTACCCTTCGTTATACGAAAGAACTTGAAGATGGTAATTTCTTCGCATTAGGTGATATTTCTTACCGTAGCGAAATTAACATGTTCCTATACGATTCAGTAGAATTTGAAGGTAAAGCATTAACAGAAGTAGGTTTACGTGCAGGCTACGAGTGGGCTGAAGGTGACTACGAGTACCAAGTATCTGCATTTGTTCGTAACTTATTTGATGAGCAACAAGCAATTGGTGCGGTAGACTTCAATAACAATACGGGTATTGTTAATGAAGAGCGCTACATTGGTGCTGAATTTAAAGTTAACTTTTTCTAAAGATAACCTTAAATTTTATTAATTTTTAAAAGCCTGCCTTGTGCAGGCTTTTATGTTTTTATAAAGCTGGTAAAGTAGCGTTAATTAACTTTAATGAGATAGAAAAATGGCTGGATTTTGGAACTACCGTGTAATTTTTTGTGAAGCAACGAAAGATGAAGCAGCGCAATACCAAATACACGAAGTAGAATATAACTTAAATGGCAAAGTAACTAATTGGTCAGAAACAGGCGCAGCACCTTTTGGTACAACGCTAGATGAGCTAGCAGCTGATGCCGATCGTTTAAAAACGGCGCTAGAAAAGCCAGTACTTAAGGTTGTGCGCAAAGCCCGAGGCTACGAACTGGTTGATGTTGAAACCGGTGAAGAAGCATTTGCTGAGCCACCTGCTGGCTTAACAGCATAATATTATAAAGGCGCCTAGGCGCCTTTTTTAACGTTAAAATTTAAGGAATGAGGATGAGCTTAAACGCAGTATTGTTTGATATGGATGGCACGCTAGTTGACTCGGAAAGCATGCACTTTGAGTGTTGGAGCCAGCTGCTTGCACCCTACAATGTAAGTTATAACGAAGTGGAGTTTTGTCAGCGCTTTTCAGGGCGCCCAACGTTAGAAGCTGCAATTGATATTAAAAATGAGCATAATTTAGACGTCAGCGCACAATTTTTAGCAGATGAAAAATATCGATTATTTGGTGAATACGTAAAAACTAATTTACCGCCTGTTATGCCTTTTACTGAGCAAACCTTACACGCTGTTAAAAACTGTGGGCTAAAAATGGCGTTAGTTACCGGTAGTGCTCGCAGCGAAGCTATGCCTATTTTAAAAGGGCTAGGTTTTTATGAGTTATTTGATACTGTAGTGACAAAAGACGATGTAACAAATCCAAAGCCAGCAGGCGATCCTTACCTTTTAGCGCTTGAACACATACATGTAGCCCCAGAGCATGCAATTGCTGTAGAAGACACCTTTACGGGCGTTTGCGCTGCAACCAATGCACAGGTTAGAGTCGTTGCGATTGCAAATCATCATACAGTTGACCATGACTTTAGTAAGGCGACCTACAAAATGGCTGACCTAGGTGAGTTTTGGCAGTGGGTCGAATCTCAACTATAGTTATAGCCTTATTTTATTTGCAGGGATGCAGTAATGGCTCAGCTAAAGTACTTACTTTTCATTGTCAGCTTTATTGGCTCACAGTTTGCCTTTGCGGCGCAGCCTCAGGTGTTATTGGCAAAAGTATATGATGAATCTAAACATGGCAATATTAGTGAATACCTCGTCAGTGAAAAATTTGATGGTGTAAGAGCAATATGGACGGGCGATACATTTATTACCCGTAAAGGAAATGCGATTAACGCCCCGAGTTGGTTTACGGCGCCATTACCAAATGTTTGGTTAGATGGGGAGCTGTGGATAGCGCGCACTCAATTTTCTTTGGTCAGTGGGATTGTAAGAACTAAACGCCCCAGTAATTCAGATTGGCACGCTATACGCTATCAAATATTTGATATGCCAGACTCAACCCTTCCTTTTAGTGCGCGTTATAAAAACTACCAAGCCTTGGTAAAACAAATCAATAAGCAGCATATAACTGCAGTTAAGCAACACCGCTTTACTAGCACAGCCCAATTAACAGCGTACTTTGAAGATTTAACTAAGCAAGGGGCTGAAGGGGTGATGCTGCATTTAGCCAATGCTAAACATAAAAGCGGGCGCAGTAATACATTATTAAAGTTAAAGCCCTACCTTGATGCTGAAGCGGTTGTTATTGCACATTTACCGGGTAAAGGAAAATACACCGGTATGTTAGGTGCATTAAAAGTAAAAACACCTCATGGGCAAATATTTAAAATAGGCACGGGCTTTAGTAACAAACAGCGCCAAACACCGCCGGCTATAGGCAGCACGGTAACGTATCGGTACCATGGGTTAACAAAGCATGGCTTACCTCGTTTTGCGAGCTTTTTAAGGGTGAGGGAGGGTCATTAGCGTTTATAATTTTGGCAAAGTATGCTAAATTGCGCGGCCTTTTTCTAATGTATGGTGAAGTATGTTTGTAGGTTTTGATTACGGTAGTTCTAATTGTGCCATGGGTGTTATGGAGCAAGAGGAAGTGCAGTTAGTGCCACTTGAGCAAGGAAAACATTATTTACCTTCTACTCTTTATACACACCATAGCGCATTAGTTGTCGACTTTGTGGCAAAGCATGTAAAAGGCACTGCCCACGAGCATGACTTTTTAACGCAGCGCCAAGCTTTATTAAATACACTCCCACGTATTAAGTCAGATCTTGATTTACAACCTACAGATGAAACGCTTTTTATTGGCCGTGAAGCTATTAGTGAATATGTGCAGTTTCCTGAAGAAGGCTACTTTGTAAAATCACCTAAATCGTTTTTTGGTGCCACAGGCTTAAAGCAAGGGCAAATTAATTTTTTTGAAGATATTGCTACCGCAATGATTTTAAAAATAAAGCAACGCGCAGAGCTTTCACTTAAAACCCCACTTACGCAAACGGTTATTGGTCGTCCAGTTAACTTTCAGGCTGTTGGCGGTGAGCAGTCAAATCAGCAAGCTGTAGGTATTTTAGAGCGCGCAGCTAAGCGTGCGGGCTTTAAAGACGTTGAGTTTTTATACGAACCGCTTGCAGCAGGGATTGATTACGAAAGTAGTTTAGTGGAAGACCAAAAAGTGCTGGTTATTGATATTGGCGGTGGTACCAGCGATTGCTCGTTTGTACAAATGGGGCCAAGCTTTAGAGGTAACAGTGAGCGCGATAGTGACTTCTTAGCCCACAGCGGTAAGCGAGTTGGCGGGAATGACTTAGATATAGCGCTTAGTTTTCATGGTTTAATGCCATTGCTTGGTTTAGGCAGTACCTTTAAATCCGGCCTACCTTTACCAAACCAACCTTTTTGGCAAGCCTGTAAAATTAATGATGTAAATTTACAAAGTCAGTTTTATAGTGAAAGCCACTATCGAGAACTCACTGCCCAATTACGCGATGTCAGTGCACCTGCGCTTTTCAAACGCTTAATTCATTTACAGCAAAATAAACAGGGCCATCAGTTAGTACAGCAAGGTGAGGCGGCTAAAATAGCGCTTTCATCGGCAGATGCTTTTGATTGCGATCTTCGCTTTTTAGATAATGCCCTTAGTAAAAACCTATCTGTTAGCGATTTGGCGGTTGCAGTAGAAAGTTGCATTAGCCAAATAGTAACGTTAGCCAAACAAGCAATTACCGATGCAGGAACCACCCCAGATGTTATTTATTTAACAGGGGGAAGTGCACAGTCACCACTTATTAAAGCGGCGTTAAGTGAGCATTTAGGTGATATTAAAATGCTGAATGGCGATCACTTTGGTAGTGTAACGGCTGGCCTAACAAAATGGGCCAGCATGCTTTATAAGTAGCTTAAAAGGCTTTAAAGACTGATTTGTCGGGTTGCGAGGTATTTTTCGTAATCTGGCAAAGTACGTTCAAGCTCAGTGTCCATTAAGGGCGAGCTTAATAACATGTCGGCGCTGACTTCATTACAGGCCACAGGAATATTCCAAACAGCAGCTAAACGCAGTAATGCTTTAACATCAGGGTCGTGTGGTTGTGATGCCAACGGATCCCAAAAAAACACCAATACATGAATTTCGTGCTCGGCAATTTTAGCTCCTAGCTGTTGATCGCCCCCCATAGGACCACTTAATAGCTGAATAACCTCTAGCCCGGTGGTTTTTTCGATTAAATGGCCTGTGGTGCCAGTACCGTATAAGGTGTGTCTGCTTAAGGCCTCTTTGTGTTTTTCGCACCATAATTTAAGCGCGGCTTTTTTACCATCATGCGCAACTAAGGCAATATTTTTATTAGCGGGTAGCGATTGTTTTTTTTGTTCCATGCTGCATCTTATTTTGTTGAGTAACCAAGGCTTTGGTTAAGTAATACCAATTTAGTGTAATTAGTATAATAAATTAATGGCCAGTGCAATAAATACCATGCCGGTCACTCGGTCTATCCAAAGTTGGCTATGTGGGTGTTTTTTGAAAAATTGCGCTATTTTGTCGCCAAAATAAATATACGTACAGTCAATTGGGAAAGCAAAAATAGGGTAGAGCAGACCAAAAAATGCTAATTGAAACGTTGCTGATGATAAGCTTGGGTCTACAAACTGCGGTATAAAAGCAATAAAAAACAACGCGACTTTAGGGTTTAATACCTCGGTCATCATGGCTTGAAACATGACATTTGGCTTTTTACTGGTGCTTACATGGGGCTTATCATCACTAGCGCAATCCACGGTATTTTGCTGCGAAAAAGTGCTTTTAATCATCACAAACCCTAAATAGCACAAATACGCCGCGCCTAAGTACTGGACTGCGCTATAAGCGGTGGGCGAGGCTTTTAACACTGCGCTTAATCCAATAACGGCAAAAAATGTGTGTATTACTCCACCTAAAGCAAAGCCAAATGCGCTTTGCATACCTGCCGCTCTGCCATTGGCAAATGTTTGCGCCATTAAAAATGCGTTTGATGGCCCAGGGGCCACCGCCATTAAAAAGCTCGCCAGTAAAAATGATGCTAAAAAATCAGGGTTGATCATGTATTAACCGGGTGCAATGTATGGGCTTTTTTACTCATTAAAATTAACCAAAGTGGCGCCAGTAACAATAAATGAAAAGCAATTAACCAAGGTGTGCTAAGGCCTAAGTATTGCGTTAAAAACACAAGCACACTAGCGCCACTCATTTGCATAGCACCAATTAAGGCAGAGGCTGTACCGGCTTGTTTAGGAAAGCGCGATAACGCCATACCAGCCGCAGAGCCTAAGCTCAGGGCAAAACCAAGTGCTGCAATTAAAATAGGTAGCATAAGCGCAATGGCCGATTCTATATGGCTAAGTGCAATCATTAATATGCCAGAGGCTACCAATACTGTAACCCCAACGCGCAGGGCTTTTTGGCTATTACGTTTAATATAAATGGGCGTAATAAAGCTGGCTACAATACTTAATACGGCATTGAGCGTAAACCAAAAAGTAAAGTCGGCTACGGTGCCCCCTAAGTGCGTAATGATCCACCCAGGTGCCAAGGTGACATACACAAGAATCGCCGACATGGCGACCATACACAGTAAGCTATTAAATAAAAATATCGGTGTCTTTAATATTGGCACAAACCGGCGTAAGTCCAATATATGTCCTTGGTAGTGACTATCAGCAGGGCGGGTTTCTCTAAATAAGGTGAGCGTAATAACTAGGCCCGCTAACGCAAACAAAGTTAAAAACATAAAGTTCATGCGCCAGCCAAATTGCACGGTAAGCCAAGCACCTAAAATAGGCGCAAGCGCAGGAATAAAACACACAATTCCATTTAAATAGGTAATCATTTGCCCGCTGCGTTCGCTGCCGTATTTATCACGTACAATGGCAAAAGCAACCACAAACGTAGCACATGCACCTAACCCTTGCAGAGCGCGTGCAAACATTAATACAGCAAAAGAGGGTGCCATGTAGGCAAGTAAGGCAGAGCCTGCATATAAGCTAACACCTACAACCGCTACCGGCTTTCGGCCAAACTTATCAGCAAGCGGCCCTGCAATTAATTGCCCTAAACCCACAGTAAGCATAAAAATAGCCACCGTTTGCTGAACCTGTTGTTCGGTTACGTTAAATTGCGTGGCAATAGTTGGAAAAGCGGGAAGATAAATATCAATTGCCATAGGGCAAAATATTACGAGTAACGCTAAGATGAGTAATAAAATTAAGTTAGGTTTAGCGGGCTGTGTTTGCATTAGGTCTCCTTTTGCTGGCTATTTTAGGTGCCCGCTTATAAAAAAGAAAGGGCTTATGAGTGAGCCTCGCTTTATTGTGATAAATATTTCATGACATTAGGATTAACAGCACAGTGAATTGCGCTTTTTTTAACTGGTCTGATGTGTTAATTTGAATTTATAAACACAAAATGGGAAATAACAATGAGTAATAAATCAGCCCTTTTAAAAACCTGGCTTAAATTTAAACGCTTACCTTTTGGCAATTGGTTGTTTAGCAAAGCGGTATGCATAAAAGCCCCGTATTTTGGCTCAATGAAACCTTACGTGCTCGATTTAAGAGAAGGACACTGTAGCGCTGTCGTAAAAAACCGCCGTAGTGTGCATAACCATATTGGGACTATTCATGCTATTGCACAATGTAACTTAGCTGAGCTGTGTGCAGGTGTAATGGTAGATGCCACCGTGCCTTATAAAACGCATCGCTGGATCCCAAAAGGAATGACGGTACACTATTTAGCAAAGGTTGATACCGATGTAACTGCTATTGCAGAAATCGACTTGCCTCGCCAATGGGTAGATAAAGAAGATTTAGTAGTGCCAGTTAAGCTTTACAATACCCGCAATGAACTGGTGTTCACTGCAGATATTACGATGTACATAACCGAGAAAAAGTAATGAGCGCTTAATTAGATTTGGCTTTATCAGCGGCTTGCTTATTAACAAACGACAAGTCGCTATCAGCATCATCAAGCAAAGTTTTTACTTCTTTAGCCGGCTTTAAATCTTCGCTAATAAGTTCCGGTTCTTCTTTTTCAAAGCGCTGTTTTAAGCTGCCTTCAATAATGGCTCCAGCATCAATACTTAGTGTATCGTGAAAAACATCGCCATGTACGTGAGCGCTGCTTTGAATATTCACTTCACTTGCGTTTAGTGAGCCAATAATTTTGCCTTTTACAATGACACTTTTAGCTTCAACCACACCTTCAACAATGCCGGTAGAGCCAATTACCAAGTGCTCTGCCTTTATATCGCCATCAATTCGGCCATCTAGCTGAACTTCGCCTTGGCTGGTAAGTGTGCCAGTTAAGCGCACATCTTCAGAAATAATAGAAGGGGTATGATTTACTCTTTTTAACGTAGTTTGACTACTTGGTTGCTTTTTTTTACCGAACACGAGAAAGCGCCTTTGTTATTTTTAGAGGATTGACATGTTTGCCATCGAGTAACACTTCATAGTGTAAGTGGGTGCTGGTACTTCTGCCAGTACTGCCCATTAATCCAATTACCTCATTTTTAGCAATTGTTTGGCCTTTTTTCACTTTAATTTTATTTAAGTGGCCAAAACGGGTGACCAAGCCATTTTTGTGCTCTAGCTCGATAAAGTTACCATAGCCGCCATTTTTACCAGCGCGCAATACACGTGCATCAGCAGGGGCAAAAATTTCGGTTTTATGCCAGCCGGCTAAATCAACACCTTTGTGAAAAGCGCGGCGGTTGTTCATCGGATCTTTACGTAACCCAAAGTTGCTCGAAATATAGTATTTAGCCGCAGGCAAGGGCAGTGAGTTAGGCAGCTCTGTTAAAAAGTTTTCAAGGTTGTTAAGTAATAATAGCTTATCAACAATGGCTAAAAACTGCCCTGGTATTTTAGTTTCGTCAAATACATCTAACGGTCCACCTTGCGCACTGGTTTGTGCGCCCAGTGCTAAATGTTGTTCAAGGGCTGATTCTAAGCCTGCGCCTTTTAACATCGCTAAAATTGCATCATGGCGTTTATTAATTTGCGCATCAATAAGCGCAAAATTATGCTCGTAGTATTTATTTAAGCGCTCATAACGTGCGGCAAAAGTGATTGGCGTTAGAAGGCTGGCATGTTTGTTTTTCGGCTCTTCATCTACAAGTGGTTCATGAAACTCGCCTTTGTCTTGATTAACAGGCGATTCAAGTTGTTCTTCTAGTTTTATTGTCTCTTTACTAATAGATGCGGGGAGGGATTCAATCATACCTTGCAAAAGTGCCTGCTTTTGCTCTAGTACTGCAAGTTGTTCTAATTGCTTAGCGTGCAGTGCTTTTTGTTCTTGGACCTGCTTTTGCCACACTTGTTGTTTGTCAATTTGGCTTTGTTCTATGTCGGTAATTTTATTTGTTTGGCTATAAACACGAAAACTAGAAATACCGACCCAAGTAATAGTGCCTAAAATAAGCAGTACTGTAAAAAGCTGAAACCAAGGCGCCAAAACAACATGCTTAACTTCGCCATTTTGACGAATAAGCAACTGACGGGCTGGGAAAAATTTTTGGTAAAAAGACTTAATAAATACTGACATGGCACAT
The DNA here is from genome assembly GCF_028599255.1 of Pseudoalteromonas sp. Angola-7. NCBI lineage: Bacteria > Pseudomonadati > Pseudomonadota > Gammaproteobacteria > Alteromonadales > Pseudoalteromonadaceae > Pseudoalteromonas > Pseudoalteromonas sp. Angola-7. The sequence goes on along the minus strand of NZ_JAQREL010000002.1, from coordinate 307,925 downwards.
AAACACTCGCTATTAACCGGATTAATGTATCAATTTCAGTCTAAAAAGCCAGAAAAAATTTGTAACTGTTCAAAAATTAATAAAAAAGGGCTGCTATTTAGTAGCAGCCCTTTATTTAAAATAGTCGCAAATTAGCTAGCTTGTTGCTCGTCGTTATCTTTTATTGATGCTACGTTGTCGGCTTTTTTAGCTTTAGCTGTACCTTTTGTTGTGGGCTCTTTTGCGCCTTTTAACACCGCCATAAAGTCATCTTTACTCTTTGCAATTTCAAGCGCAAGCGATTCAACCTGTTGCTCGCTCAGTGGCACATCTACTTTTTCCAGCATTACTTCAAGCGATTCTGCTATATCGAGCATTTTGTCATAGGCATCCGCTTCTTTTTTAGTAGTAAACGTCATTCGCTCAACTCCGTTTCGTTCTACAACATATTTAACAACAACAGCCATGATCTCTCCTGCTTGATTGCGTGGTAATGTGGTTACTGACCCGTAGGTCACTGTTTTTATATACAGTAAATGTTTGTGTGTAAAATTGCAAGTATTCGGTGCATTTTTAGCTTGTCATCAATTTGACAAAAAAGCGTAACTTTACTTTAGTTAAGCAATCACTTGTTGTACCAGCTGCATTTTAGGTTTTCGGATTTAGGTGATTATGCACTGGAAATAATATAAGTGATGCGCGTTGCTCCTTATTTAACATTATTTCCTCAAATAAAAATTAAGCACATGTTTAAAGCCAAATTAGCAGTTTAACTATAACGCTTTGGTATAAACAAAAATAAGGAATAACAAATGAAAAATCTATTAACGCTACTTATTATTAGCTTTTTAAGCTTTAGCGCGTTTACCCACGCTAACCCTGTTGAAGATAAGCCTATGGTTGAAATGCCGCAAGCGCCGGTTATTAATATTAATAGTGCCGATTCAGAAATGCTGGCCAAGTTGCCTGGTATTGGTAAGAAAAAAGCGCAGGCTATTGTTGATTACAGGGTTGAAAATGGTGAATTTTCCCAGCTGAGCGACTTAACTAACGTAAAAGGAATAGGTAAAAAGCTTGTAGCTAAACTAGAAGGAAAAGTGTCTTTATAATAGGCAGGGCGCTAAGCGCCCTGTGAATACTGCTCAAGTGCTTTGGCTAAATATTTTTTAGCGAAGTTTATTTCAATCGGGGTTGTTAAAAGCGGGTAACACAGGCCACCTAAAATTAAAAAGGGAATGAGTTCCCATCCTTTAAAAACAGTAAATAATAAAAACAATGGGCTGAGCAATATCAGCTTTACTATTCTTAATAACACTCTATCGGTAGCAGGTAGCATACTTAGCGCAATAGCAACAACGGCTTGTCGCTGCCTCACTTTAAGGTGCTTTAGTTCAGGCAGCTGACTGGTAAAAAACGTAAACATATTAAATAGTCTTTTTAGTAAGTAAGCGAGTGGTAACAATTACAAAAAGCGTAATAGTAAATAACGCAAATAGTATTTCCATCCATGCTGGCATACTTAATCCCGCAAATTGCCAATCGATATTACCGCAATCCCCTGTGGCTTGAAAAAAGCTTGGGATCCATTCATGCAATGGCATAAATGAAGGAAAGTTTGGCTCAAACTCACAGCTAAATGCAAAGGGATCGGTGGTTGTTTGCATTTCAATGTGCTCACGTGCAATAAAGTAACCCCACACACTTGATACACCCCACACTAAATAAGCGATAGCGCGTACTAATTTACTTTGTGGTTTAGTTGCGCCAATAATGCCTGCCCCTAATAAGCCTAATACCGCAGTTCGCTGGTAAATACACATAATGCATGGAGCAAGGCCCATCTGGTATTGAAAAAACAGTGCGGTGACTTCTAAGAAAAATACAATGCCTGTAAATAGTAGCCATGGAGTACGTTGAGTAGGGAGTTGTGCTAGCCAGTTCATAAAAAATCCGCATTGAAATAAGACGTTGAATTATGTACTAGGATAAAGTAACGAGCAACAAAAAGGGTAAAAAAGCTACCGAAGTGGCTTTTTTTAAGATGAAATTAATAAGCGGTTATGGCCAATCCTATTTAGGGAAAGGTTAAGCTTAATTTGCTAAGTGAACATGTAATATAAGATTGGTTCGCTAAAAAGGCTTGTTTAAACGTTGTAGTTAACAGGCTCTGCTGTATGCGACTTTTGAATGTGCTTGTTGCCGCACACGGGAATTATTGTAGTAATGCAATGGTGAAGCAAAAACAGCAATGGTATTAATGTACCTACTATGAATAGGGTTAATTTATTTAGCAAATTAGACCTAATTTAAGCATGTTGAATTTTATTATTTACTATTGCGAAATTTTCAGCGGTTGGTTGGCACTTATATCAACGAGTTTACTTGTTAGTTATATTTCATCTGGTACAATCTGTCAGTTATTCGTATAAAACGATGAGTTGTGATTAATTCGAGTGGGAATTGAATGAGAATTTTTAAAGCTAAAAGCCCAGCAGGATTTGCTGAAGAGTATATAGTTGAATCTATCTGGAACGGCGATTTCCCTCCAGGTTCAATTCTACCTGCAGAGCGTGAGCTTTCTGAGTTAATTGGTGTAACCAGAACAACCTTACGTGAAGTACTGCAACGTTTAGCACGCGATGGCTGGCTAACTATTCAGCACGGCAAGCCAACCAGAGTGAATAACTTTTGGGAAACATCGGGTTTAAACATACTCGAAACGCTGGCGCGCTTAGATGAAGACAAAATGCCAGAGCTTACCGATCAGTTATTATCTGCACGTACTAATATTAGTGCTATTTATACCCGTGCAGCGATAAAGCTTAACCCTGAGCGTGTTATTGAAATTTTATCAAAAAGCGATGAACTTGAAGACACTGCGCAAGCTTTTGCAGATTACGATTACAAAGTACACCACGAATTAGCTGTCGCTGGTAATAACCGCATATACGTACTTATACTTAACGGTTTTAGAGGGTTTTACTTTAAAATTGGTTGTCATTATTTCTCAGACGCAGGCACTCGCCAGTTAGCACGTCAATTTTATAAAGATCTAACAGTATTGGCTGAAAACCGTGAGCATGATGGCGCGATTTCAATGATGCGTAAGTTTGGCCATCAAACCGGTGAAATCTGGCAAAATATTAAAGGCGATATGCCTTCCGATATCATGGATTAACCCATTTTTAAAACCTGCAAATGCAGGTTTTTTTATAGGCGTAATAAAGTTTTAATATCTGTTCGGTATTTTCGATTGTGCACATCGCTAAATACGATTGTTCTTTTTTCCTTATTAAATTTAAAATGCCACGTAATTATGTGTTGGTGCTATTGTTTTTTTATTTTTAGCGCCCATATAAGTATCAGCATTGCGTATGCAATCGACAACAAACTCAAAATATTTGGAGAATAAAATGGGTGTATTAGTAGGCCGCCAGGCACCAGACTTTACCGCTGCAGCTGTACTAGGTAATGGTGAAATTGTAGATAGCTATAACCTTCATGAAACAATTAAAGGTAAAAAAGCAGTAATCTTCTTTTACCCACTAGATTTCACGTTTGTATGTCCTTCAGAACTTATCGCATTTGATAAGCGTTACGAAGAATTCCAAAAGCGTGGCGTAGAAGTAATTGGTGTTTCTATCGATTCACAATTCTCACACAACGCATGGCGTAACACTGCTGTAGCAGACGGCGGTATTGGTAAAGTTCAATACGCACTAGTTGCAGATGTTAAGCACGAAATTTGTAAAGCATACGACGTTGAGCACCCTGAAGCGGGCGTTGCATTTCGTGGCTCTTTCCTAATCGATGAAGAAGGTAACGTACGTCACCAAGTAGTGAACGACTTACCACTTGGTCGTAACATCGACGAAATGATCCGCATGGTTGACGCGCTAGCATTTCACAGCGAAAACGGCGAAGTATGTCCTGCAGGTTGGGAAGAAGGTAAAAAAGGTATGGACGCAAGCCCTGAAGGTGTTGCTAAGTTCCTATCTGAAAACGAAGGCGAGCTATAATTTAGCCCCTACGCTTTAATAAAAAAACCGCCATATGGCGGTTTTTTTGTTTTTAGCATAGCCCATTTAATAATGGGCTATATTAAATTAAAACGAGAAGGTTACTTTAGTGTAGAAGTAACGACCACGAGGGTTGTGTACACCCGATGCATACCCGTAAAGGTCGGCATCGCCATCACCAATGGCAAATGGTGGCTCTTCGTCAAATACGTTATTTACACCAAGCGACACTTTAGTTGCATCACTTACACGGTAAGATGTTTGTAAATCTACCAGTGCTTGCGAGTCAACCATACGCGATGTATTGCTATCAAAGTCTAAGTTACCGTCAAAGTCTATATCTGGGGTATCTTCAAACTCGCCTACGTAGCTAATATTTACGTTGGTATTAAATTGGCCAATTTCCCAGTTAGTAGAGAAAATCCAGCGGTGCTCTGGGTAATTGTATTCACCCGTGTAGTCGCGGCCGTCTTTTTCAAACTTGTTTTGGTACGCCCATTCTAAGTTAAATTTAAGTAAGCCTAAATCATCCAGCGAATGGTTGTAATTTGCTGATAAATCAACTCCTGACACTTCTTGCGAAGAGACGTTTTCAAAGGTGCTGTATATTTTTTGAATGGTACCTAAGCTATTACCACCACTAGGTGCTAAGCGTACACACACCGTGCTATCTTGGTTATTACACTCAGAGTTGTAAATTGGGCCAAATTCTTGTTCATCAATTTTATTATCTTGGGTAATACTCCACACATCTACGCTTAAACCAAACTCAGCAGAAGGTGCCCAAATAAAGCCAACATTCCATGATTCTGACTCTTCTGCTTCTAAGTCAGGGTTACCCGCAAATTCAATGTTGTAATCTAGCGCGTCACAATCAAGGCCAGTTGCTTCACAGCGATAAGTATCTACAAAAAACTGACTTTCTTGTGATGGACCTAAACCTACTTGTGCAAGCGATGGCGCTCTAAACCCTTGTGCCCACGAACCACGAATGGTTATTTCGTCGGTAGGTGCCCAGCGTAAAGCGACTTTAGGGTTTGTTGTATTACCAAAGTCGCTGTAATCATCGTAACGGCCAGCGAGTTGTAGCTCTAGGTTTTCAGCAAGTGGGATTGAAAATTCCACATAGGCTGCGTATTGGTCGCGCTCTGCTGCAGCAGACACAGACTCAGTACCAAAAATTAAACCGCGCTGAAATTGGTCATCCGGTGTATCGGTTACATCTTCTTCACGGTATTCAATACCCGCGGCCATCATAACCACATCATCACCAAAGCTGAATGCTTCACCAGAGATGTTAGCGTCGAATGAGGTCATATGAGACTCACCGCGACGTACTAAGCTTGTGGTAATTCTGTCAATAACTTCTGGGCTGTTATAGGTGCCACCAAATGGGTTGTAGTTACCGGCATCAATCTCTTGTTGTAAAAAGTCGGTGCGAACCCAACCTTGCGAGCGATCGCCTGTTTGAAGTGATTTACTACGGCCTTTTTGAACCGCAGCTTCCCAGCTCCATTCGTTAATTTCGCCTCTTAGGCCAGCTACAAAGCGAAGCGTGTCTGATTCAATATCCCATTGGCGAGCGCCCGCATCAACCGTACGGTAACGGCCAATTTGAATATCTTCACCAAACGGGTTGTTAGGGTGGCTAGCAGGTACTGTTAAACCTGCATCTTCATCTAGTGGAGTAGGGGCACCGGCTGCAACTGAGGTATTATGCTGCACTGCCATTTCTAAAAAGCCGGTAATACCATTATCAAAATTGTATTCAAATTGAGAAATAGCACCTACGCGCTCAGACTCAGGGGCGATGTAGCCAAATGGGCCGTAATCAAATAAACAACTACCGCTTGATGTGGCGTTTTCAGCAGGGCAATCTGGGTCAATTGTTTTTACACCATCAACATAAAAGTAGCCTGGAAAGCCACGAGAAGAGCGAAAGTCTTCGCCGCCATAAGGCGATTGATTAGCGGTGCCTAAGCTGCCCATTTCATCCGACGAAAGCGAGGTGTTTTTAAAGTAATCAATAATAATTGAGGCGCTGCTTTTTTCGCTAGTTGTACCCCATACTAAACTTGCTGTTGTTTCTTCGTAATTAGGGCCATCGGTACCACCGTAGCCTAAGTTTAGTTCAACGCCATCTATGTCTTTTTTCAAAATAACGTTGACTACGCCCGCTACTGCATCAGAGCCATAAATTGCTGATGCGCCATCTTTTAAAATATCAATGCGTTCAATCGCCGATACCGGAATACTATTAATATCGACAAATGAGTTTGTAATACCTTCGGCAAAGGCACTAATTGCAACACGGCGGCCGTTGATTAGCACCAATGTAGCATCAGCACCTAAACCACGTAGGCTGACCGCGGCAGATCCATTTGCAGTTGAATCTTGGTTGTTGCCGCGTGTTGAGAAAGTACCGCTGCCTGCCACAGGCATTCTTTCGAGGAGTTGTTGAAGGTTATCGTAACCCATGTTTTCGATATCTGCTCTGCCAATAGATTGTACTGGCGAAGGCCCTTCGATATCGGTGCGTTTTATGCGCGAACCTGTTACTTCAATGCGTTCTACTTTTTTTGCTTCTTCAGCAGCATAAGCTGTTGTTGTAAACCCTGCTGAAAGTGCGATTGTAGCACCTGCAATTATGCTAGGTGTAAATGCAATTGATTGCTTCATCCTTAAGTCCTTGTTGATATGTTATAAATTTAGTTGCTTAACAAGCGCTGACATTAATATCATGTAACTTAAGTGTTATCAATCTACACCCTTTGCGATTTTAGTATGAGTTTTTGTAGAGTATTGAGGGAAAAATATTCAATAATAGAAACAACGAAAAAGGATAGACAAGGCTAAATTACTCGCTTTGTACCATAAAATTTGCGCACTAAAATGGACAGGCATTTAAATAAATTAAAAAAATAAATAAAGTGTAATAATTTATTTATATCATGCACAGGGATGAATTAAATAAAGCTGAGGGGAATTTGATCAGGTTGTTTTAAATTTAACCGGTAAGAAATTAAAAAAAACGCCTAAATAAATTAGGCGTTGTGTTTATACTTTATGTTTCATGAGGCGTTCTTTCTCACGCGACCAATCTTTATTTTTGCCGTCTTCACGTTTGTCATGCATTTTTTTACCTTTTGCTAAGTGAAATTCAAGTTTCACCCAACATTTTTTCCAATACATGGCAGTGGCAACAAGTGAGTAGCCATCTCGTTCAGTGGCACCGACTAATCTATCAAGCTCTTTGCGGCTTAATAACAGTTTACGGTATCGCATTGGATCGCAAATAACATGAGTCGAGGCGCTATTTAAAGGCTGAATTTGACTGCCTAATAAAAAAGCTTCGCCATTTTTAAGATGTATATAAGTTTCTGAGATGTTTACCTTACCAGCTCGGATACTTTTTACTTCCCAGCCCTGTAGTTCAACACCTGCTTCAAACTTGTCGTGTAAAAAATACTCATGACGCGCTTTTTTGTTAAGCGCGATGGTATTACTGTTCGATTTTGATGATTTGTTCTTAGCCATAGTGCCCTATAATATACGTATTAAGAGATGTTTTACATCGATTTTTTATATGTGCCTTTAAAATAATCTGGTGAACTTAAGACCATGAAAATTTGGGGAAACGCGCAAAGCTTGCTAAAATTCGCCCACACAGTTGGGAGTGAGTATGCCACAAATAGAAAAAAGTGCGCTGGTTATGTACAGCACTAAAGAGATGTTTGACCTAGTTAATGATGTAGAAGCTTATCCGCAGTTTTTACCTAATTGCTCAGACTCTAAAATCGTTTCGCAGCACAATAATAACATGACCGCGAGTTTAGAAATATCCAAGGCGGGTATAAAAAAGTGGTTTACCACTGAAAACACCTTTATTGACGAGCAAACCGTGCAATTAAGGCTGGTTGATGGCCCATTTAAAACTCTTAAAGGGCGTTGGCATTTTCAAGCGTTAGATAAAAAAGCCTGTAAAGTTGAGCTTAAGCTTGAATTTGAATTCTCTAGCAAGCTTATAGAATTGGCGTTTGGTAAAATATTTAATGATGTAGCTAAAAATATGGTTAGCGCATTCACGCAACGTGCAAAAGATGTATACGGAGCAAGATAATGATTAGCGTTGAGATAGTTTTTGCATTACCGACTAAAGCAACCACATTAACAGTGGAAGTAGCGCAAGGAACCACAGCCGAACAAGCTGTTATTCAATCGGGGATCATTAAAAAGTGCCCTGAAATAGACCCAACTGCGCTAACTTTAGGTGTATGGAATAGAACAGTAAAAGCGCATTACGAATTAAAAGATGGCGACAGAATAGAAATTTATCGTCCACTAATTGCAGACCCTAAAGATGCTCGAAGAAAGCGTGCTGAAAAAGCAAAAGAGGAAGGTCGAGCTAATAAAGTTACCGGTGGGCGTCCTTTATAAAGGTTATTAATGTAGTAAATAAAAAAGGTGAGCCATGCTCACCTTTTTTAATAACTAAAGCGTTTACTGCTCTAGCGGAGTATCAAAGTTTTCTGGCTGATCATAATCACCCGAAACAGCAACTAGTTGATCATTTTCAAATTTAACCAGCAACTCTTTATGCTGCTCATTATCGCGGCCTTTGTTAAAGCTGTACACATAACGCCAGGTACTATTATCAAACGCATCTTCTGCTATTGGACGACCTAATACATAAATAACTTGCTCTCGTGTCATGTTTACACGAAGCTTATCTACATCTGATTGCTCTAAAAAGTTACCCTGTGGGATATTGATTCTATATACCCAGCTAGAACAACCTGCTAAAGAGCTGAATGTGAGAGCAACGATAAGCCAAAGAGAAAAAGTTTTTAACGACTGCATTGTTAGTTGTGATCCTTATTTTTTATAATCTGCATGATACCGATTAGTCACTGAAGGTAAAACCCTTTTAAGAAATTGTTTTTAGTTACGAGGGTTAGGGCAACGTTTTGACCACAAACACACAAAAAAGTTTAAGTATAAATATAAGCAAAGAACACAAAGTACCCTCAACGTGGTATTTGTATATAGTGCAAACGCGTTTAGGCCACTGGTATACAGGTATAACAACAAATGTTGATAAGCGCTTAGCCACGCATCAAGCGGGTAAAGGCGCAAAAAACTTAAAAGGCAAAGGCCCTTTAGTTTTAATTCATCAACAAAAGGTGGGCTCAAAAAGCGAAGCCAGTAAGTTAGAGTGGCAAATTAAAAAATTAAGTAGGGCCCAAAAAGAGCACTACGTACAACAGCTAATGACTAAGTGAAGCTGTGGCATTTTTTAATGCTTTTAATTTATTACGATAGCGGGCTTTGTCATAGTTAAACTCGGCGTTTATACCCGCTAAACGCATATAATGTGTTGCCTGCTTTATATTGCCGGTAAAATAATATGCTCGCGCAAGGCCAAAGTGGCTTTCGTGTAACTTAGCGTCAATTTTATAAGCGCTTTTAAAATGCTTAATCGCTTGGGAGTAATTTTTAAGTACCAGTTCACTATTACCCAATGATATATGGTAATACGGGTTAGCTTGGCGCTTTTTATTGAGCTGTTTTAGCATTTGCTGACCTTGTTTAGCGCGGTTACTTAAGGTGTACAGCACAGCGAGATTACCTATGGCAGTATGGTTATTTTTATCAAGCAATAATGCATAGTTATATGCCTGTTCAGCTTCTTTTAAATAATTAAGCTGCCTAAATACAATACCTAAATTTCCCCAGCCACCACTGTATAATGGGGCGGCTTCAACGGCGGCACTAAAGTAGCTATAAGCTAAATTATAATTTTTATTTACTAACGCTTGAGCGCCTTTATTGTTATAAAACATAGCCGTAACAAACTCTTTGCTTATTGGGCTGGTTTTAAAGCGTTGTTTTCTTATATTCGGGTCGAAGTCTATGGTTAACTGTTTATCACGTTGATAAACCATTGTGGCTGGTATTGTTTGCATAAGCGCATTGTCAATTGATAAATTAATATGCCCTGTCAGTAAATTAACCCCTTTATTCATTGCCCAATATTCAGGAATATGAACCTTTTGAAAGCGCGCTTTTATACCTAAATAATCGGCTAAGCTATACGCTAATATCGATAACGACAGGCAATTAGCATTTAAATTAGCGTAGGTTTGCGATGCACTCAATGTGGCACCACTTTGATAGGTTAACGAGTTATCGCCGTTTTTTAATAAAAAACTTAAAATACTGTTCGCTAAGTAATGCGCGCTGCGCTTACTGGTTAAGTGGGCATCAAGTTGGGAAGTGATTGTTTTGTCGAGCTTAAATATGTCTTGCTCGGTTTCAACGTTAATACGGTTAAATGTTGGATGGTTTGCTAGGGCAAGCGGCGGCGGTTCACGCACCGTGGTGTTACATGCGCTTAAATATAAGCAACTACTTAGTAATAATGCGTTAAAACAAGATATGTTCATAAACCACCTCCAACATATTACATCTATAAGTGTAGATGCAATATGCGCAGGTGGTTTATTAAAGTGTTACAAAACGTGTTTAGTGGTGTTTTTCAAAGGTGGCTACGAGTGCATCAAGGGCTTGAGCGCTATTTGCTAAATCGCGAATTGCTTGCTCGGTGTTTATTTGCTCATTCATAGCACGGTCACTAATTTCACTTATTTGCTCAATATTACGTCCTACATCAGCAACCACGTTACTTTGCTGCTCAGTTGCGGTGGCAATTAAAGTAGCCATGTCGTTTATTTGATTTGCTGTTTCGCTTATCGCATCAAGCAATTCAACAGAGCTTTGCATTGCGCCTACGCTTTGTTGGGCTTTTTGCTTAGATTGACTAATATCGTTTACTACATCTTCAGAAATAGTGGTTAGCTCTTCAATCATTGACTGAATTTCGGTGGTTGATTGCGAGGTACGATTAGCAAGCGCGCGTACTTCATCGGCCACCACTGCAAAGCCTCTACCATGCTCACCAGCCCGTGCCGATTCGATGGCTGCGTTTAAGGCCAGTAAATTAGTTTGCTCTGAAATGCCGCGAATAGAGTCAACAATACTCGCTATATCAATTGTTTTTTTAGAAAGCAGTGTTACTTGCTCGGTAATGCCGTCAATATCAGTGGCAAGCGCTGAAATTGTAGCTTGGCTTTGCAGTACTTGCTGATGGCTTTGGCTGGTGTTTTCTTGACTGCTTTGCGTTAACTTGGCTGCATTAGCCGCACTTTGTGCTATTTCTTGTACAGTTGCGCCCATTTCGTTAATGGCTGCAGCTACCGAAATGGTTTGCTCTTTTTGATTATCAATAGACTGCGAGTTGTTTTTTGCTTGTTCAAATACATGATTAGAACTTTGGCGTATTTCTGTACTTTCGTTGGCGACTTGCTTTATGGCAGTTTCAATTTTATGAATAAACTGGTTAAAGCCATGGCTTAAATTGTTTAGCTCTGGCTGATTAGACTCTGGCAAACGGTACGCTAAATTAGCATCGCCTGATCCTAAACGTGAGAACAGCTCGGCCATATCCGAAAGCGGTGACGCTAAAGAACGTGCTAACAAGTAACTTAGCATGCTAGCAACGAGGGCTATCACTAGCGTAAAGGTAAATATTTGCCACTCCAATGTACCTACAGTCGCAAACACCTCACTTTTAGGTACTTGGGCTAATACGTATAAGTCGGTATTGGCTATTGGCATGGCTGCTAAAAATGTGGCTTCGTTATTAAGTGATAATTCTGTAATTGCAAAACCAGAGGGGTTATATAAAGTACTATGAACATTACTGCCATAAAGTGTGTCTATGTTTACTTTAGCCACTTTATTTGCATCTTTATGTAACTGAATTAAGCCGCTTTTATCTGCAATAAACACAAAGCCTGTTTGCTCAATTTTAAATTGTTGTAATAGCTTTTGCATGTCGGTGATGCTTTTTGCAAGCCCCGCTAACCCAAGCCCATTTGTTTGTTGATGATTTACAAACATTTTTACATCAGTCGGGGATTCTTGATAAATACTGATTGAGTACGGATTATTTGAGTTGGTAAAGCCAAAAAACCACCCATCAGCCGCGTCGTTTTTAAGCACGCGTAAAAATCCGTGTTGGTTCCAATATTGTGCTGTATCACGGTTAGCCCACGACGCCGTTGCTAAATCAAACTGCTTTGCTACGCGGTTTAATTCTTTAAGCAGTAGTGTGTCGTCTTGGTTATTTGAGCGCGCCCACTCTAAGATAAATTCATTTGATGATAGTTGCTGTGCAGCACCTAGTAGTTCGTTTATTTCGCCACCAATTTGATTACTAATACTGTGTAATTTGCTGGGTAGCTCAGATTCAATCATACGTCGTTCTATAATATCTTCAGAGCTATATAAAGACGTTAAACCAATTAATGCAGCGACACAGATTGCAATGGTACTGCCTAAAATGGTGATTTTTTGAGTGATAGTTAGGTTTTTTATCGTCATATTATTTAACTTTACAACTAGGTAGATAGCCATGTTAGCACATTATTAATTAAGCGCTAATTATTGCAATATATCTAAAAGGGTATACTCGCTTTTTATTATTACTAGCACGAAAAAGCCCACAGCGTATGCATGTGGGCTTGGTTTCTAACAAGCGAAACTAGTTATACAATTTTCTTCATAGCTGACATGTAGCCGCGTAGTCTAGCGCCAACAATTTCAACAGGGTGCTCACGTAGTGCAGTGTTAATTTGAATCAATGTTTGGTTATCTACTTGGTTACTTTGCTCATTTAAGCCTTTACCAATAACATCGGTGTCGATGTTTTTCATAAAATCGGCCAATAATGGTAAACACGCATGGTTGTATAAGTAACAGCCGTATTCTGCAGTATCAGAAATAGTACGGTTCATTTCGAATAACTTTTTACGTGCTATTGTGTTGGCAATTAACGGTGTTTCGTGTAAAGACTCATAATAAGCCGACTCGTCAATAATGCCCGCTGCAGTCATGGTTTCAAATGCAAGCTCAACGCCCGCTTTAACCATAGCAACCATTAAAATACCGTTATCGAAAAACTCTTGCTCAGAGATTTCTACATCACCAGCAGGGGTTTTTTCAAAGTTAGTTTCGGCAGTTTCTGCACGCCATTTTAGTAAGTTTGCATCGTCGTTTGCCCAATCTTCCATCATTACGCGTGAGAAAGTACCGTCGATAATGTCATCTTGGTGCTTGTTATAAAGCGGGCGCATAATAACTTTAAGTTCTTCGCTTAGTTCAAACGCTTTTACTTTTGCAGGGTTTGATAAACGGTCAAGCATGTTAGTAACGCCGCCGTATTTAAGGGCTTCGGTAATTACTTCCCAGCCGTATTGAATTAGTTTTGATGCGTAACCCGCATCAATGCCTTTTTCAATCATTTTATCAAAACATAAAATTGAACCGGTTTGTAACATGCCACAAAGAATTGTTTGCTCGCCCATTAAGTCTGATTTAACTTCAGCGATAAACGATGACTTAAGTACACCGGCACGATGACCACCGGTACCCGCAGCGTAGGCTTTAGCTTGTGCTAAGCCGTGACCTTGTGGGTCGTTTTCTGGGTGAACAGCAATAAGAGTAGGTACACCAAAGCCGCGTTTGTATTCTTCGCGCACTTCAGAACCAGGACACTTAGGAGCAACCATGATTACCGTAATGTCTTCACGAATTTGCATGCCTTCTTCAACAATATTAAAACCGTGCGAGTAAGCAAGTGTAGAGCCTTGTTTCATTAAAGGCATAATGGCAGTTACAACGGCCGTATGTTGCTTATCTGGTGTTAGGTTTAATACTACGTCAGCGCTCGGAATTAGCTCTTCGTAGGTGCCTACAGTAAAACCGTTTTCAGATGCATTTAAGTATGACTGACGACGCTCATCAATTGCTGATTGACGTAACGTGTACGATACATCTAGGCCTGAGTCACGTAAGTTTAAACCTTGGTTAAGACCTTGTGCGCCACAGCCAACAATAACCAGCTTTTTACCTTTAAGTGCATCAACACCCTCGGTAAATTCACTTGGGTCCATAAATTCACATTGCGCTAATTGAGCTAACTGCTCGCGTAAAGGTAAGGTATTAAAATAATTCGCCATGTTAGTGTCCTATAATTCGTGTTTGTTAGATGCAAAGCGTATTTGCTTTGCTTAAACACACCATAAAAAAAAACTTTGCTTGCGTAAAATGATATATTTGCACTAAAGTATTTCAAAAAATGAAACGTAGAGGCATATAATGGATCATAAGCATTTAAATTACTTTTTAGCGTTAGCTAAAACGCTCCATTTTGCCCGTGCGAGCGAGCTGTGCCATATAAGTGCACCTACATTAAGTCGCAATATTAAGCAGCTTGAAGATGAGGTCGGCGTTGCTTTATTTATACGCGATAACCGAAGTGTAAAATTAACTAAAGAAGGGGAGTCGTTTATTGATTACGCCACCTCTACACTGGCTAATTGGCAGCGCTTTAAAGCGAATGTGAAAGACCCAACCCAGCATATTTACGGTAATGTGAGTATTTATTGCTCAGTCACCGCCTCGTATAGTTTTTTGCATCAAATATTAGAACAACTCCGCGCGCAGCATCAGCATATAGAAATAACGCTAAATACCGGCGATCCGGCGTTGGCAATAAACCGAGTGCTGGATGCCCATGAATCAATGGCTATTGCTGCACGGCCAAGTAAACTGCCTGCCCAAATTGCTTTTGTTAATATAGGCCACTCTCCACTGGTTCTTATTGGACCTAAAATTCAATGCCCGATCAGCGAAAAAATAGCGAAAAACGCCCCACATATTGATTGGTCAGAACTGGAGTTTATTGTACCTGAGCAAGGTTTTTCTAGGCAGCGGTTAGAGCAGTGGTGGCGGAAAAATAATGTGCATGGAAAAATTTATGCACAAGTAGCAGGGCACGAAGCTATGGTGTCTATGGTGAGCCTAGGATTAGGTGTCGCCATGGTTCCCAAAATAGTGCTAGATAATAGTCCGCTACAAGACAAGGTACACGTACTGCCCAGTGAAAATTACCAGCCAGAAGGGTTTGATATTGGTTTGGCGGTGCTAAAAAAAGAGCTTAACGACCCAGCAATCAGTGCATTATGGAATATTGCACAAACTTTAGGCGCAAATGTTATTTAAGCTTTTAACGATTAATATAATTCAGTAAATAGTATGATTAACAGTTGCGTATGAGTTTACTATTACTTAACATGAAAGCTTAATAATAAAAAATAATGACGCACGAGAGTTTATAATAATTATGGATCATGCTGTATCGCTCGCTCATTCTGCTCAATGTTTAAAAAAAGCAATTCCCCTGATGGTAAAATACCGAATGCCGGTAACGCCTATCAATTACGCTATTTGGTATTGCTATGTGCAAGGCAGTAAGCCAGCATTAAATGCTGAGCTTGATCACGTCATTGCTGAGCAACAAACATGTACTCAAAATAAAGCAAAAGAAATTTTTGATAAGCATTTAAGCGAAGATGACTTAGTGTTTTTTCAAGAAATGGCAGATCGCTTCCATGGCACTATGGAGCAAGTACAGCATGATATAAGCGTTACCCTCGATCATTCTAAAAGCTTTACCACGTCGTTGGTAGATTCTCAAAATGAGTTGGCAAGTTTAGCTAATGTAAATTCGTTTAACGAAATACTCGGTTGTGTTGAACGCTTAACCGATGAGTCGGTGGCTATGCAAGACTATGCGCGAGAATTTCAAACTAAGCTTGCGGTAGCCTATAACGAAATTAAAGATTTAAAAGAAGCACTTAACCTTTCTCAAGAAGCAGCTGATACAGACCCCCTGACAGGCTTTTTTAATAGAAGAAAGTTTGATGATGATATTCAGCAGTTTTGTCAAACCTATTCAGAGCAAGCTGACGAGAGCGTATTGGCGGTACTAATCATGTTTGATATTGATCACTTTAAGCGTTTTAACGACGATTTTGGTCATCAAAAAGGCGATGAAGTACTTAAATTAGTAGCCAAAAAAGTTTCGCAAAATATTTCCGATAGCCTGAATGTTTACCGCTATGGTGGTGAGGAGTTTTGTATTACCGGGTATTTTGACAGCATCAACGAGATTATGGTGTTTGCTGATAAAATTCGTTTAGATATTGCCTCATTAACTATCCGTAAAAAAGACGATGTAAATTCTAAACGTGCAATTTCTGCAAGTTTTGGGCTCGCTATTTTACGTCCATTCACGAAAGGTTCGGTACTTATTGAGCGCGCCGACCGAGCTTTATATATAGCTAAAACACATGGTCGCAACCGTATTGAAATAGCCCCTGACATTTAAATGTGATACGCATGTATAAAAATTGTGAATGATTGTAACCAGGTGGCGCACATTTGTGCTTACCTTGCTAGTATGGGTCACTTACTTATTTTACTCATTTAGATTAGGTTAATGCGGCTCAATACTTTTATTTACATTTTTTGCTTTGTGGTGTGTCTTATTTGCGTGCCTAGCACAGCTTCGCAGGCCTACAACGAACAAGAGTATGCGCAGCAACATATTACTGTTAAGAAGTGGCATGTAAATCTAAGTGCCGGCGCGGGTGTTATTACCAACCCTCTGCATGGCGGAAAAAACGTCCCGCTCCCTGTGATCCCGCGAATTGCTTTTTATGGCGAGCGTTGGTTTTTCGATAATGGTCGCCTTGGCTACACACTTAAAGAAAATCAAAAGCATTATTTTAATATCGTTTCAGAACTTAACGCAGAGTCACGCTTTTTTATTGATTGGCATCCTAATAACCTCTTTGTTTTACCAGCAACCGCAGGTGCTTCTGCATTAGCGCAAAATAATCCCCAGCCTAAAAAAATAAATATCGATAATATTGATAATCGCCATTTAGCCCTAGATGCCGGGGGAAGCTATCATTATGTGCAGCAAAACCATGTGCTATCGATACAGTTATTACACGATATAAGTAATGTTTATAACGGTACTCGAGGCGCTATACAATGGCAGTACCACAGTGAAGTAGGGCGTTTAAAGTTAAAGCCAACGCTTGGGGTTAACTATAAATCAGCTGAATTAAACAGCTACTATTATGGTTTAAAAGCACACGAAACCTCATTAGGTAAAATTGACGTTGGTAGTAGCTGGCAACCTTATGCTAAAATCGACGCCAGTTGGCCATTGAGTGAGGCTAACAGTCTTCGTTTTCATGTAGCATATTACGACTATTCAGCTATGGATGGCAGTCCGCTTTTTGAACGTAACTATTCAATGACTGCTTTTATAGGATTCGATCATACTTTTTAATATGAAGTATTTAATGTTGATTGTGCTTACAGTTTTTCTGTTTAGCCCTCCCGTTGTAGCGCAAAATGCGTCTTTAAAGGTCTCTCCCAAAGTGTGTGTTGTTTCTGAGCAGCAAGCGTTTTGCGATCTCGATTTAAAGTTTAATTGGCAGCAACCATCGCCAAGCGATGCATGCCTGTACCAACAAAACAAACTGATTAAATGCTGGCAACAGCAGGCTGTTGGTGAGTTTGAGTATAAAGCGCGTGTTCAGGTAGAGACCATATACTCCTTAATCAATCCTCATACCGGTGTGTTAATTGCTAAAACACACGTTGAAGTGCAAAGTGCTGATGCTAAAAAAAGTAGGCGCAGGCTTCGCTCTCCATGGAGCTATTTTTAATTTAGGAGCAACTCATGCCAAAAATTTTACTTGTTGAAGATGACCTAGGTTTACAACAACTAACAAAAGATTATCTTGAACATAATGGCTTAGAAGTAGACGTATTAAGCCGTGGTGATGAAGTATTTAGTTATCTTGAGAATAACGCTGCTGATTTAATGATTTTAGATATTATGTTGCCAGGTAAAGATGGCTTTAGCGTATGTCGACAAGTACGTGATAAGTTTTCGTTGCCAATTTTAATGCTTACTGCAAAAGGTGAAGACTTTGACCAGGTGATTGGCTTAGAGCTTGGCGCAGATGACTATGTGGTAAAACCTGCAGAACCGCGTGTTTTACTGGCGCGTGTAAATGCATTACTGCGTCGCGGGCAACCCGTGGTTAAGGCCGCAGAAGAGATTCAGTTTGGTGATTTAGTCATTGATAAAACCAGCCGAATTGTTAAATTAAACGAAAACGAAATAGTACTTACATCCCATGAGTTTGAGCTACTATGGCTACTTGCCTCAAATGCAGGCGAAGTACTAAGCCGTGAACATGTTCATCAACATATGATTGGTCGTCAATACGATGGGCTTGACCGTACCGTTGATGTACGCGTGTCACGAATTCGTAAAAAGCTAGGTGATAACAGCGATAAACCTTACCGTATAAAAACCGTGTGGGGGCAAGGTTACTTGTTTGTATCAGACGCCTGGGAAAAATAATATATGAAGGTAAATAAGGAATAATGGGCAAACTATTTATAAGTTTATATGTTTATATCATTGTTTCTTTATTTATTGTTAGTGGTGTTATAGAACAAATTTGGCCTTACGAAGAGACGCAGCAGCAAGTGCTGTTAGATGATGAGTTTGGCCAAGCACTTTGGTTATTATCGCAAACCGATGATGGTCTAGATAAGCTAAAACACAGCTTTGAAAGCCAAGTTATTGCCCGCAAAGATCTTATTTTACCCCTTAAGGAGCAAGCCTCATTAGATAAAAACCATTACCTGTATCTGTATGATAAAAAGCAGCGCATAGTGTGGTATGTTGAGCTTGGTGATAACAAACTACTTCAAATTGGTCCTGTAGGCGTTATAAAAGCACCTGAAAGCTCTGTTATTCCGTATTTAATGTTACTGGCTATTGTAGGGTTACCTGTGGGGCTGTGGAGCTTTTTACTATGGCGTGATTTTTCTAAATTAAGCCATGCGTGCGAAGCGGTAGATGGCTCGCAAGACTTTAACTTAAGCAGTCCTTCTAAATCGTTTTTTTTACCCGTTACTGATACTCTAAAAGTAATGCAGCAGCGCATAGAGCATCTTCTTAGTGCGCAACAAGAACTGACCTCCTCTGTATCTCATGAATTTAGAACGCCCCTTGCACGATTAAAATTTGGTATAGCCATGTTAGAAGAAACACTGCAATCGGAAAAAGGGCAACATTACCTAACTAATATGCAGGCAGATATAAGCGAACTTGAAGCGCTTGTGTGTGAAATGCTTGAATATGCTCGGCTTGATTCGCAGCAACCAAGCTTAGCTAGAAGCGACGTTGATTTGGCTGCTTTGACACAATCGGTCATTAATAAGCTAAATTTTGCAAGCGGCATAGAGTTTAATGCGGTGTTACCACAGGCTCTAGTGTACAAGTGTGATGCGCACTTTATTGCGCGTGTAATGCAAAACCTGGTGGGCAATGCGTTAAAGTACGCTGTTAGTCGTGTTGATGTCACACTCAAAGCGCAGGGTGATGCAATTTACTTTATTGTGGAAGATGACGGAGAAGGTATTTTAAAAAGCGACAGAGAAAGCGTATTTAAACCCTTTACTCGTTTAGATAAAAGCCGTGATAAAAGCACAGGGGGCTTTGGTTTAGGCTTAGCAATAGTGGCAAAAATTGTATCGTGGCATAAAGGGCACTATTCAATCACTGACTCATCGCTTGGTGGTGCTAAGTTTATAGTTACCTTACCTAATACCTATCCAAAATAATATTTAATCATTTTGTGGGGCCAAATGTGTCGCTACCTACGTTAAAAATTCTCATTTACGATTGCATGGATGCAGAAGGTAGAGCAATGCAGGAGCAATTGCCGAGAACAACTAAATAGCAAATTTTTTGCCTAGCTATCAACACGTTTTTCCATCCTCAAAATAGATCACTTTATTATGCGGATTGGTATAAAAGCAATTCATCTAAAAACGCCAGACATAAAAAAAGCGCCTAAGGCGCTTTTTGTGGTTAAAAACCAAAATCAACAAGTAGCAAAATAGTAGACCCGGCTACGTGGAAAAAGTTCTCAATTATTTTTCATTTTTTTTAAGTAGGGGCATCAGCATTTGCTCAAGCCCATTTAATTTAACCTCGTACATCATTGCAAGCTGCGCCCCGAGTTTACTTTCTGGAAACCCTTGCTGTTTAAACCACACTAGGTAGGGCTCTGGCAAAAGCAATAAAGGTCTGCCTGCGTATTTCCCAAAGGGCATAATTGTATTAATGGCGAGCTTGAGTTCGGCTGTATCCATAATAAGTCAGTAATTGATAAAACGTATAATAGTAATACTACTGCTTATTAATAATAAACGCATTAAATAGTGGCTGGGTAAGCGGGCAAGTAAACAGAAATAAAATAGGCTGTGACGGGCAAGAAACAGCCTATTGAACGAGGGAGTAGGCCCTCTGATTGAATAAATTTGTGTTGATAAATAAATGCTTACCTTGCATTAATTAGCTGGAGTCTAATTATGTGACACAGGTGCGAAGGCGTTTATTTAAACAACACCGGTAGTTTATCTGTTTTTTTTACAGATAGAGAGAAGTAATGTAAAGGAATGTAAATAAAATGAGTTTTTAAACTAAAACTAATAAAAAAGCCTTATTAAAAATAAGGCGTTTTCATTTGGTTGTTTTTATTATTAAGTATAAAAGTGCTATTTTTCGAATAACTCTTGCTTTACGTGCTCGGCAAAACCACTTCCTGCTTCTAAATAAAAGTTATAGGTCGAGTTTACGCCCATTTGTTCAAGCTCTTTTTGTTGATCAGGGTAATTGGCGATAGCTGTTACTTGGCCGTTATAGCCTGAGGCTTGTAATTGCTCTAGTGCAAAAATATTTTGCATATGCTTTGGCATAGCTAACATGACCATTTCAACATGAGAGTGGTTAACGCGCTGCCAAAAGTCAGGGTCGGTGGCATCGGCAAGGAGTACCTTTCGATTGCGTTTAATATGTTTTTCTACCACCTCTGGTTTTATATCAATGCCCGCCACTACATTAGGGTGAGTCGCATTTATTGTTTCGTAAGCACCTGTACCTATGCGGCCCATACCAAATATAACGATTTTAGTGTCGTTTAAATTAACGGGTAACTCTTCAGCTAAGCGGGTTTTGCTTTCGAATTTTAATAGCCAGCGCTCAATTTTTACGTATAACTCGTTTGAGCGTTTATTAAGAGGCGATGCAATAACAAAGGTAATAGACACCGCAATAGCCATTACCGCCAGCCACTCTGAGGTGATCATGCCTGTAGAGACTGCCACAGCACACACAATAAGGCCAAACTCACTAAAATTAGCAAGGCTAAATGCAGTGAGTAACGAGGTGCGCGCTCTGAGCTTAAAGGTATTCGTAAACACATAATAAAGTAAGGTTTTAACTGGCAGAACAAATATAAGGATTAACGCTACAATTAATGAATTCGCTGTAAGCTCTGCGTTTAAACCAATGCTTAAGAAAAAACCGACCAGCAAAATATCTTTTAAATTAAGCAGCGACTTTGAAAGCTCTCCCGCCTTTTTATGTGGCGCAAACATCATCCCCATAATGAGCGCGCCTAAATCGCCCTTTAAACCTGCAAAATCAAAAGCGTTATAACCGGCTACCAACGCAAAGAAAAAGCCAAATAACGGCAATAGCTCACCATGTTTAGAGCGGTTAAGCACTGCATACATAAGTGGGCGCACTAAAGGGAGTGCAATAATTAAAGCAAGAGCCCACATATTAGGTACTTTGCCGGTGCTAATGGCTAAAAATATAACCGCAAAAATATCCTGCATAACTAAAATGCCAATGGCTATTTTTCCGTGTAGGCTTGCCATTTCACCGCGCTCTTCAAGTACTTTTACCGCAAATACAGTGCTTGAAAAGCTTAGCGCAAACCCAACTAATAAGGCACTTTGCCAGCTTAAATCAACAAACATAGGCACAGCAAAAATACCTAGCAGTAACATAAAGCCACTAAATAATGCACTGCTAAAAATAATGTGTAGGGTAGCGGGTGCCCATACTTGGGGCTTGATTAAGCTGTTTACTTTAAGTTTTAAGCCAATACTAAATAAAAGAAGTGTTACACCCAGTGCCGCAATGGTATCGAGTAATTCGGTGCTTTTATAGCCTGATAAATTTAATGCAAAACCGGCAAGTAAAAAGCCAATAAGGGGAGGAAGTTTTAATTGATAAACACCAAAGCCACAAACAAACGCGGCGGCAAAATAGATTAGTTCCATAATTCTTAATATCACTTCATTTGGGATTGCAGTGTAGCGAAAATTTTATACCATTGAAAATAAAAATAGCCCTAAAAATGAGCGCGTTTAATCAATTACTTGCCCAGCTACGTATAAAAAATGCACATTAAACACGTATTTAATCGTAAATAGCATGTAAATAACATTTTTTCACTGACATTGGCTTTTAAATATGGTTAAGATGCTTTAACGAAGGAGTTTAAGCTTGAGCAACAAACTGAGCCGCTCAGCTTAAGGAGATAGATATGTTTAAAAAGATTTTAGCGTCGGTAGGTATTGGCGCTGCAAAAGTAGATACAATTTTAGAAACTGAGCATCTTCAGCCAGGGCAACTTTTTAACGCTAATATCGTTATAACTGCAGGCGATGTGGCTCAAGAAATTGCTGGCCTTGATTTGTTTTTAATGACTCGCGTTAAAGTTGATGGCGAAGAAGGTGAGTACTTTACTAATCACGTAATTGATCAGTGGCGTATAACCGACATAGGCACCATTGAGCCAGGTGAAGTTAAAAGTATTCCATTTGAAGCGCGCCTTCATCCAGAAACGCCAATTACTGAAATTAATGCCGGTTACAACCAATCACATGTATGGATTGAAACAGGCCTTGATATTGATTTAGCACTAGACCCAACAGATAAAGACCACTTGCATATTTACCCTAACGAAGCTGTTAAAACCTGTATGCAAGCAATGGATAAATTAGGGTTTAGTTTATTAAAAGCTGATGTTGAAAAAGGCCATTTACGTGCGCCTACTTTTCAGTCGGTATCGGGGTGTTATCAAGAGTTAGAGTACAAGCCTAATAGCCGCAGCTTATTTGGTATTCAAGAAATTGAATTATCGTTTGTACCAGAAGCACACAAAACGCATGTTTTAATTGAGCTGGATAGAGCATTTAGAGGCGATGGTTATGTTGATTTAACCATAGAGCACGACCATGTGAATTTATCGCAGTTGTGCGACCAATTAGAGCGTTTGTTTGCCTAAGTGATGCGTAATTTAACTAAACCCAGCTTAGGCTGGGTTTTTTATTTTAGGATTTTATATGTCGTTTAAATGTGCGCATTTTGATGCGCTTGATACGCGTACTTTATTTACGATAATGCGAGGTCGTGTTGATGTATTTGTAGTAGAGCAAACATGCCCTTACCCTGAGCTTGATGAAGTAGACTTTAACCCTAGTACTCAGCATTTATATGCAATTGCAGATAATAGTTTATTAGCTTATGCCCGCTGCTATGAAAAAAACGAGCAGTACAGTGCAATAGGCCGTGTACTGGTTTGCAAAAGTGAGCGAGGTAAAGGGCGGGCTACTGAGCTTGTAAATGCGGCCATAGCATGTTGTAAAAAGCAGTGGCCACAGCGTCATATTTATATAGGCGCACAAACCTATTTATTAGCATTTTATCGCTCTTTTGGCTTTACAGAAGTAGGGGAGCAATACCTAGAAGATGGCATCCCTCATCAAGATATGGTGTTAAATACACTAAGCTAATTTATTACGAGTAAATTTAAGCTATTAAAAAGCCCACTTAACGCGTGGGCTTTACTTAATTTAGAACTTAACCTGAACTCGGGTTAGTTAAAAATAACGTTTTAACTTAACACCGAATGTAAAAACACAGCACCAATAGCTATAGGGCACACAAACTTAGTGTATACAGGCCATACTTTCCAAAATAGTGTGTTATGAACCTCAGGGTTACCTTGCTGTATTGCTTTTAGTAGTGAGCCACGGTACCAAATCCAGCCAACAAAAATACAACACATTAAGCCAAGTAAAGGCTGAGCAACTTTAGTTGTTAGGGTGATCACTAAACCAAATAAGCTTCCTAAGTTACATACTATGGTAATGCTCACTGCGCTTATTAGCGCGCCAATTAACCATGTAGCCTGCAGGCGGCTCATTGCAAAGCGCTCCACAGTATACGATACCGGCGCCTCTAACATTGAAATAGAGGAGGTAAGTGCGGCTATACTCATTAGGGCAAAAAATGCAAAGCCTATAAATAAACCCACAGAGCCCATACCATCAAACAATGCTGGTAGCACTTGAAACACCAGTGTGTCTTCAGAGAGAAGTTTGCCTGTAGATGAAAAAATTTCTACGCCTTGAGCTTGTGCGACATACATGGCAGGTATAATTAAAAGGCCCGCTACAAACGCGATAAACACATCTATTAAGGTTACATATGCGCCTAGCGTGACTAGGTTTTCTTTTTTACTTATGTAAGAGCCATAAATAATCATCACACTGGTGCCTAATGACAAAGAGAAAAACGCTTGCCCGAGTGCACTTACGAGTAAATTTGCATCAAATATAGATGAAAAATCAGGCACTAAATAGGCTTTAAGCCCTTGCATGGCACCTTCTTGGGTCATAACGTAGGCAATTAAGGCAAATAAAATACCTAAAAGCGCAGGCATCAGACGCTTAGACCATTTTTCTATGCCGTTTTCTACGCCACGACTAATAATAGCCACGGTGAGTATAATAAATACCACTGTAAAAATGATGTTTCGTGTAAGTGACTGCTCACTTAACCACGCTGAAGCTTGGTTTGCACCAGCTAATGTAGTGATAGGCTCGATTGTTGCGCTGAGCATCCAGCCTGCCACAATGGCATAAAAACTTAAAATAAAGCCCGCACATAAAATCCCGCCAAAACCCACGATAAAAGCAAAGCGCTTTTGCCACGCGTGTGATGTTATTTTTGTTAAAGAAGACACCGCATTAGCTTGTCCGTGGCGGCCAATTATAAGCTCAGCCATAAGTGCGGGGTATGCTAAAAAGAACGCGAGTACCAAATAAGCGACTAAAAAAGCGGCACCACCATTACTTGCTGTTTGGGTAGGGAAACCCCAAATATTACCTAAACCTACTGCAGAGCCTGCGGCGGCCATTATAAATCCAAAGCGAGAGCTAAACTCACCTCTAACTGCGCTCATATTGTTGTACTTCTCTATTTTTTGACGGCGCTGACAATCTACTGGAATTGCAAATAAATAAAAAGTACTTATTTGCTCAATTGTGACAATAATTATCGTCTGGTGTGTCTATCATGCGATGCATTTAATTAATGTTATCAACAGGTTTAGAATAAGGAGTTGATTTTGTGTAATAAATTTTAGGGCCTGTTTACCTTTCGAGGTTAAATTTGCAGCAGTCTGTTTGGTGTTTAGGCAAGGCAGAGCCTATGTAGTGTGGATGTTCCCCATAAATAGGCGATAACGACGTATAAATGCCAAACAGGCGCTGCCCTAAGGGTTCTGCCTAGGGGCTATTTACTCTTTGTTACTCGGTTTTTACGTAGCCCACTAGGTTACAAACCTCGCGCCGCGATTAAACAGCCCCTAGATAGAACAAATTATAACCCTAAAAGGCCAACAGGCCCTAATTACAGTTGTGTAAATAATATTTTACGAATCGTGATGCTGGCCAATTTTAAGGGTAAAACACGCCCCTTGAAGCCGCGCACTTTTACTAACGCTTACACTGCCGTGATGCCAATCTGCCACTTTTGCAACAATGGCTAAGCCTAAGCCATAACTTTTATCAGCACGGTTACGGTGGCTTTCTTCTCTAAAAAACGGGCTAAAAACGTTATTAAAGTTCTCTGGTGCGATGCCTGGGCCATCATCTTCAACCGTAATATATAAATAGTGCTCATCGCGCTTTGCACTGACATAAATAGTGTCTTTTGCAAAGTCGCAGGCATTGCCAATTAAATTACTAATAGCTCGGGCAAGCCAATGTAAGTCAGCAAAAACCATATCGTCACTACTGTTTAGTTGTATTTTAAGTTGGCTGGTTTCAATTTTAGGCGAAAGCTGAGTAAGTAAATCCTCTAGATAGTGCGATAAATTAGTTTGCGAGTAGGTGAGCTGGTTGGCATTTTGCTCAAGGGTTGCAAAGGCTAAATAGCTTTTAAGCATTGATTCCATATGATCGAGATCGTTTTCCATACGCACAAGGTATTGTTTAACTTTAGGCATATCTGTGCTGTCGAGCGCAGCATCTAAGCCAAAGCGTAAACATGCGATAGGGGTTCTAATATCGTGCGATAAGCTCGATGCCATTAATTTGTTTTCCGCCACGAGCTTTTCTATTTGGCTAGCCATGCGGTTAAATGTAAGCTCAACATCTCTTATGTAGGTAAAGTGAGAGACCTTTATTCTCGCTTGCACATCTCCTGCGGCAAATTTTTTAGCCGCATCGTTTAATACTGTTAAGCGTTTAGCAAGTGGGGCAATAATAAAGCCCATAAAAATGCAGAGCCCAGCATAAAACAACAAAGTTAAAATAATATCGTTGCGCTGATCTGTTTCAAAGCCTTTATCTAGGCGCATGGAAAGATGATAAGGCGACAATACTTCGCTACTGTAGAGCATATAAAAACCTTGCTGGTCTTCTAAAATAAGACCGCTTTGGGTATGCATTTGCAGTATTAAAGACGGTGGCAGGGCAAGGGATTCATTGTTTTTGTAATCAAGCTTTACATTAAAGTCGTTTGCCAATTGCTTTACATAAGCTGCGCGCTCTGAGGTCGCTACACTACTCAAATGTTTACTAAAGCCGTTGATCATTTGGCTTTGTAGGCTAAATTCATCATGCGGTGTTTGAGTTTGTTGGCTAAATGCATCGATTAGCCAGCCCAATACAACAATAGAAAGCAGCGCACTACCGAGTAGTGAAATGTAAAATTTTTTCATTTAAACCACCACGGTTACTATTCCCACGCAGTGGCAACAAGTAAATAACCACGCCCCCAAATTGTTTTAATTTTTTCTGGGTTTTGCGGGTCATCATGAAACTTTTTGCGCAGCGCAGATATTAGTACATCAACACTTCTATCAAGCCCATCGTATTCACGGCCTTTGGTTGCTTTAAACACAGCATCACGCGAGACTACTTGGCCTGCATTACTGGCTAAATAGTGCAGTAGGAGGTACTCAGCACTAGAAATAGCCATATCTTGATTATTAAGCGTTACACTGCGTGATTGAGTATCAATACTGAGTGCGCCTACAGTAATCACACTCTCGTTAGTGGCTACTTTAGTCGGTTCGCTGGTAAGGCGCAGTGCTGCTTTTATACGGGCAAGTAATGCGCGAGGGCGCACAGGTTTCATGATGTAATCACTCGCACCTACTTCTAAACCAATTACTTCATCCATTTCATCATCGCGGGCGGTCAGCATAATAATGGGCGCGGTGTAAAAGCTACGTAGCTCTCTGCACACACTTATACCGTCTTGGCCTGGCAGCATAATGTCGAGCAGCACAATGTTAGGGTTTAAGTTTTTTACCTGGCTTATTACTTCATCGCCGCGATGGCAAACATGGGTGGTATAGCCTTGCTCGGTTAAGTACTCTGCAACCCATTGGGCTAAAGAGGTGTCATCTTCAACTAATAAAATAGTGCCGTAATTATCCATAAAGCTTCCTTAGTGTTAGAGGGTTGCCGTGTGTGGATTGAAACTCGCCCTTAAATAACCCTAAGGGCTGCATAGGTTTGGGATTTATGCTGCGTTAGTGCCTATTTAGGTGAACGACCACACTTTATAAACGCTGACTTACTTAATTACCAAACACATTGCTGTAAAATCAATCACGAAAGGTCACACCTCTAATTAGAACAAGCGCCAGCGGCGTTTTTTTTGTCTATTTTGATAAACCCACTGCAGTTTAACCTCTGTTGTGGCAATAACTTGGGCTGTATTACTATCAAACAATTCAAAAGAAATACTTTGCTGGGAGTCGAAGGTATATTCAAATACGCCTTGTTGCTGCTTTAACCAGCATTGCATTATATATTTTGATGTTGCGTCTCTTAGGCAGTAATTACCAATAGTTGGTTGCTGCCAGCTAAGCGTTACATCAGCGTAGCAATTACGGCCCTCACGTAGTGCAACACAAGTGTCGGGCAGCGCAATTAATGGGGCTGTTTTATCTGTGGTTTTAGCAGATGAAATAGCAGGGAAGATCAATAATAAACAGATCCATCTAAAATACATAACGTAGGCCTACCTTGGCTTTATGTTGATACCCTTGAGAAATAATGGGGCTGTCGTCTATTTCTTTTGAAAACCACGTTGTTAACCAGCCAGACAAAAACACCCAATCTTGAGAAATAGGGTACTCAGCATGAAATTCAAACATAATACTGGTACTGCCATTAGGGGTGTAAATAGGGCGATTAGCGGTGGCTTCGTCTGCATCAATACCAAAGTAATAGTTAGTAAAACTGCCCGAATAAGCGCTAATACCCACCCCAGATCTAAACTCCCAATTACGCCATGGCAAAATATGGCTAAAAAAGGTGTTAAACACCCAGCCATTATGTGTACCTGTAATATCATGTAAAAACTCAAACGAAATTTGCGAGTTTTCAAAGCGGCGCGTTAATCTTAGCCCAGCATCAAAATCGTAATTACGCGATTTTATACCCGCAAGCTCTTCTATTACACCGTGGTTGTAAAAACCTAAACCTTTGTCATCAAAGCCAGCCTGAGTATTGGTGCCTAATATATCCAAGCCCCAATCAAATTTATCTATAAGGCTGTAACCCACAACTAAGCCGCCGCTTAATTGGTTATGGTCAAAGTCGAGATAAAAGTTTTCGTAGGAAATAGCCAGGCTTAAATCGAGTTCAATGCCATCGTCGTAGGAATCAAGGCCAATTAGGTAAGAGTCTTCTACATAATAACCAGCCCCAGCGCTCCAATCCCACGCAAAGCCTTGGGTGGGCTCTAGCGTGTTATCAGCATAGTATCGATTGCTTGCCTGGCTTTGAAAGCTCAAAAAACTGGCGCAAAGCAATACGCTATTAATAAAAGTATGCTGTAAGAAAGCGTTTTTCATCCCTGGGGACCTAATTATTATTTGTTATTAAGCGTATTATATTGGTAAGTGAATCCTTGAATCTGTAAAAAAATGTAGTTTTTCACGTTATTGCACTTTTATTTTGTCAATTAAAATACTGCTTAAGTAATATTGCATCATAGGCGTTAAGGCACTCACCTCTGTACGCGTACATGGGCCTTGTAGTTTAGTTAAGCTGCTTAATTTAGTAATAGTTTTAAAGGGAGGTACAGTTACTTCCTTACCTGCGCGCGCTATACGGGCTTGCTCGGTATTTTGTTGATGTACAAATGTTGCCACTTCCAACTCATTAGTAATTTTTTGCTCTTGGGCAAAGCTAAACAATAAAGGCTCACGGTGGAAGCTTGCGCTGTCTATTGATGATTTTGCAAACCACACCACATCGCCAGAGGCGCGGTGCGTAATGCGCATGCTCACTTGCGCTAGTATGGTGGCGCATTGTTGAGTAGGGTATTGCTGCGCTACTTTGGCAAATAAAGGGTACGGGTTTTCAGGTTGAGTTAACGCATATTTTGTATCGTCAGTAAATGCTAAATCTAACTGATGAATAGCTAACGTGTAGTCACTGTTTTTGCTATCAGTCACTTCTAAGCCTTTATCGTTCAAGGCTTGGATTATTTGCTTTAATAGCGTGTCTGTTACGCTTGCTTTATCGGTTGTAATACGCACTGTTTGGCCGCGTGTTACTTTGTGCGCCGGTAACTGTACAGACTTAACTTTTGGCGATGCGTGCTCTGTTTTATACTCAAGCTGGTAAGTTTCGCTCTTTAATGTTGGCTTTAACGGTAAAGCCAAAGGCTCGGCCGGCTGCTTGGTAATTGCACAACCTGCTGATAATAATATAAAAAGTGATACAACTATAAAACGCATAAATACTTAACATCCACTTAAAAAGCCAATAATTGCAACATTGTACGTTAGTCCTATCAAAACTTCATGATATTATGCACATAGATGTAGTTAAAAAAGAATAAATTTGTAACGAATGAAGTATCTCACTAATTTTATGTACGTTTGGGTCGCTATTTGTCTATCTATACCGCTTCAGGCAATAGCTAAAGCAGACTCAAGCTGGGATGGATTCGTAAAACAGTATGGACGCTACGCAGAAAAAAAACTCAACAGTAAAGGTATTCCTGGCGCTGCGCTTTCGATAGTGAGTATTGGTAACGCTGATTATATCCACACCATGGGCCGCACTAAGGCAAGAAGTGGCACACAGGTTAACCGCCACACCCGCTTTAGGTTGGCTTCTGTGTCAAAAACATTTGCAGGGTCGTTAACTGCAAAGCTTGCAAGTGAAGGGTTAATAGATTTATTTAAACCGGTAAGTGAGTATATACCTGCTTTTAAAGGCACGGTTTATAAAGACAATTTAAAAGTGTTTCACTTATTAAGCCACTCCAGCGGGTTGGTCCCTAATGCGTATGACAATTTAATCGAATCAAGAATGAATTACCCCGATATTGTCGAAAAGCTATTAACAGTAAAGCCCATTTGCGAACCAGGCCAATGCTACGGCTATCAAAATGTGATGTTTAGTTTAATTGATGATGTTATTTACAGCGGTACCAATAAAAAATATGACCAGTGGTTGCAAGAGGGAATTTTTACACCATTAAAAATGAGCGATACCAGCTTAGGCTACGATGCAATGGTGCAGGATAAAAATTATGCGCTGCCGCATGTTAGAGGCAAAAAACGTTGGTACACAGCCAAGCTGAAAAAAAACTATTATAAAGTTGGTCCGGCTGCGGGCGTAAATGCAAGTGCCACCGATATGGCAAAATGGTTAAATGCGCAATTAGGGCAAAACCTAGATGTACTTTCTTTAGATGCACTTGCTACACAAACACGTCCTTATACACTTACAAAAAAAGAGCGTTATAGACGAGTATGGAAAAAGGAATTAGAACAAGCTTATTATGGATTAGGCTGGCGTGTTTATAACTATAACGATGAAACGCTTTATTATCATAGTGGCTGGGTGCAAGGCTATCGCAGTGATTTGGTGGTTATACCGCATTTAAATGTGGGTTTTAGCTTGATTGTTAACGCGGAAACAGGCGTGATAAACGAATTAACTACTGAATTTTTAGACCGTTTATTAAAATACAAACGCACTAAATAAAACAGGCCTAAAATTGCTTAAAAAGCGCCGTGCTTTAAATTTATTGTTTAAAGGTAAAAAGCATAAATAAGCTCATATAATAAAAAAACCAGCTTAATGCTGGTTTTTTTATAAAAAGACTCACTGCACAATTAACTTATGCGCGTGGTAATTGAATCTTTTTTTCTGCACTTTGACGATACAATACAACAGTGTGACCTATTGTTTGTAGCTTAGTAGCGCCGGTTTCACGAACGATTGCATCAAAAATAAGTGCTTTTGTTTCACGATCGTCAGTAGGTACTTTTACTTTAATCAATTCGTGAATTTCTAATGCACTTTGAATTTCGACTACTACGCCCTCGGTTAAACCGTTAGAACCTAGTAAAACTACAGGCTTAAGGCTATGCGCCTGACCTTTTAAAAACTGCTTTTGTTTGTTTGATAATGTCATGTTTATACAAATTTTGCTGAATATGGCTTGAATTAAGGGTATTCTAACGCCATCTAAAGAATATTACTAATTAGTTGCGTGTTAATTTATGACAAATAAAAAACATTCAGCCAGTTCAAAGCGATGGCTGAAAGAACATTTTGATGATCAATATGTTCAGCAAGCGCAAAAAAAAGGCTGGCGTTCTCGAGCTGTTTTCAAATTAGATGAGATCCAAAATAAAGATAAACTGCTTCGCCCTGGTATGACCGTTGTTGATTTAGGTGCTGCACCTGGCAGCTGGTCACAATACTTAGCCGAGAAAGTATCTGATAAAGGTCAGGTTGTTGCGTGTGACATATTACCTATGGACTCACTTGCGGGGGTTGACTTTTTACAAGGCGATTTTCGTGAAGAAGCCGTACTTGATGCATTGTTAAAACGCATTGATGGTAAAAATGTTGATGTGGTACTCTCTGACATGGCACCAAATATGAGCGGTAATAACTCGGTAGATCAAGCGGGTAGCATGTATTTGGTAGAATTAGCACTTGATATGTGTCATCAAGTATTAAAGAAAAATGGTGCATTTGTTGTTAAAGTGTTTCAAGGTGAAGGCTTTGATCAATACTTGCAAGACGTTCGTAATAGTTTTAAAGCAGTGAAAATACGCAAACCTGATGCCTCACGTGCCCGTTCTCGGGAAGTATATATAGTAGCGACCGGCTACAAACTGTAGTACAGTTGCTTGGCGTTTAGTTGAATTTAAATTAATTGGATACAAGAGGTTAACCCCTTGAGCGATATGGCGAAAAATCTAATACTCTGGCTGGTTATTGCAGTTGTGCTAATGTCAGTATTTCAGAGCTTTAATGGCGGCGATCAAGTTGATCGTCAAACAAGTTACACTCAATTTGTAAAAGACGTGCGTAGCGGCTCTTTACAAGAAGTTATTATTGACCGTGGAACAGGTAATATTACAGGTACTAAAAGCAGTGGTGAGCGTTTTCAAACCACAATGCCAATGTACGATGAAGACTTAATTAATGATTTACTTAAAAATGATGTAAATGTGAAAGGCGTTCAGCCTGAAGAACAATCGTTTTTAGCAAGTATTTTTATCTCTTGGTTCCCAATGTTGCTGCTTATAGGTGTATGGATATTCTTCATGCGTCAAATGCAAGGCGGTGGCGGTAAAGGCGCAATGTCGTTTGGTAAAAGCAAAGCGCGCCTGATGAGCGAAGACCAAGTTAAAACAACTTTTGCTGATGTAGCAGGTTGTGA
This sequence comes from Pseudoalteromonas sp. Angola-7, assembly GCF_028599255.1. Lineage (NCBI taxonomy): Bacteria > Pseudomonadati > Pseudomonadota > Gammaproteobacteria > Alteromonadales > Pseudoalteromonadaceae > Pseudoalteromonas > Pseudoalteromonas sp. Angola-7. The sequence goes on along the minus strand of NZ_JAQREL010000002.1, from coordinate 275,048 downwards.
TGAAGCAAAAGACGACGTAACAGAGTTAGTAGACTTTTTACGTGACCCTTCTAAGTTCCAAAAACTTGGTGGTAGTATTCCTAAGGGCGTACTAATGGTGGGTCCTCCTGGTACGGGTAAAACATTACTTGCAAAAGCCGTAGCCGGTGAAGCAAAAGTACCGTTTTTCACCATTTCAGGTTCTGACTTTGTTGAAATGTTTGTTGGTGTGGGCGCATCGCGTGTACGTGACATGTTTGAGCAAGCTAAAAAGGCTGCACCCTGTATTATCTTTATAGATGAGATTGATGCTGTAGGTCGTAAGCGTGGCGCTGGCATGGGCGGTGGACACGACGAACGTGAACAAACACTAAACCAAATGCTTGTAGAAATGGATGGTTTTGAAGGTAACGAAGGTATTATCGTTATAGCGGCAACTAACCGCCCTGACGTACTAGACCCTGCATTACTTCGTCCTGGTCGTTTTGACCGTCAAGTAGTGGTTGGTTTGCCTGATATTCGTGGCCGTGAGCAAATTCTTAAAGTACATATGCGTAAAGTGCCATTAGGCGATAACGTAGAAGCGGCAGTTATTGCACGTGGTACGCCTGGTTTCTCTGGTGCTGATTTAGCAAACCTTGTAAACGAAGCCGCACTTTATGCTGCACGTGGTAATAAACGTGTTGTAAGTATGGCTGAGTTTGATGCTGCTAAAGATAAAATCATGATGGGTGCTGAGCGCAAGACCATGGTGATGAGTGAGCAAGAGAAAGAAATGACGGCTTACCATGAAGCGGGCCATGCTATTGTTGGCCGTATGGTGCCAGAGCACGACCCAGTTTATAAAGTGTCGATTATTCCACGTGGCCGTGCCCTTGGTGTAACTATGTACCTGCCTGAACAGGACCGTGTTAGCCATTCTAAAGAGCTTTTAGAGTCAATGATTTCAAGCCTTTACGGTGGCCGAATTGCTGAAGCACTTATTTATGGCGAAGACAAAGTAACAACGGGTGCGAGTAACGACATTGAGCGTGCAACAGATATTGCACGTAAAATGGTAACGCAGTGGGGCTTGAGTGAAAAACTAGGTCCGTTACTTTACGCTGAGGATCAAAACGAGATGTACATGGGTGGCGGCGGTGGTCGCGCAATGAGCATGTCTGATGAAACAGCTAAAGTAATTGATGCCGAAGTACGCTTATTCTCAGACCGTAATTATCAAAGAGCAGAAGATATATTAAAAGAAAATATTGATATTCTTCACGCGATGAAAGATGCATTAATGAAATACGAAACAATTGATGCTAAACAAATTGATGATTTAATGGCGCGTCAACCTGTGCGTGAACCACGTGATGCACACGACCGTTTAGACGATAAGCCAACTAAAACAGTCGCACCTCAAGAAAAGCCGGTTGATGAAAGCCAAAAACCGGATGATTCATCGAAAAAAGATGAAACAAACCTTGATGATAAAGCTGAATAATCGTTAAAATAATACTTTAAAAGCCCCGTACTTCGGGGCTTTTTTGTATCAAATAACTAAAAGGTTGGCGATGACTAACATAATAAACCTTCCCCGTGGGCGTAAACTTAATTTAGAAAAACCATGTGTGATGGGTATTTTAAATGTGACCCCAGATTCATTTTCTGATGGTGGAAAGTTTTTAGATACAGCGCACGCGGTGCAACAGGCAATGCAGTTGCTAGACGAGGGTGCAACTATCATTGATATTGGCGGGGAGTCTACACGCCCAGGCGCGCCAGATGTTAATTTAGACGATGAACTTAATCGTGTGATACCTGCAATAAAAGCCATTAGAGCTAAAAGTGACTGCGTTATATCGGTAGATACCAGTAAAGCGCAGGTCATGGAGCAGGCGATTTTAGCAGGTGCTGATATAGTTAACGACGTACGTGCATTACAAGAGCCCCACGCACTTAGCACACTCGCTAAGTATCCCGATGTAGCAATTTGTTTGATGCATATGCAAGGGCAGCCACGGACAATGCAAAGTGAACCCACTTATACTGACTTGCTAGCGCAAATTAACCTCTTTTTTGAGCAGCGTATAAGCGCATGCGAAACAGCGGGGATTAAGGTGGAGCAACTTATCCTCGACCCAGGTTTTGGCTTTGGCAAAACCCTAGAGCATAATTTTGAAATACTTGCTAAATTTAATGCATTTAATAAATTTGCACTACCGCTTTTAGCAGGTCTTTCACGCAAGTCGATGATAGGTAATTTGCTAAACAGAAAAACAGATGAGCGATTAGCGGGCAGCTTAGCCGGTGCGCTAATTGCCGCGCAAAATGGCGCAAAAATTATTCGTGTACACGATGTAAAAGAAACAGCAGATGTGCTTGGTGTACTCCAAGCTTGCGAAAAAGGAGCTTTATAATGAGCGAAAGAAAATATTTTGGTACCGATGGGGTACGTGGTTTAGTGGGCACAGCTCCAATTAACCCTGAGTTTGCAATGAAATTAGGCTGGGCCGCAGGTCGAGTTTTGTCTCTAAGTGGAACAAAAAAAGTAATTATAGGTAAAGATACCCGTATTTCAGGTTACATGCTAGAAACCGCGCTTGAAGCTGGTTTAATTGCCGCAGGAATAGATGTCGTACTGCTTGGGCCAATGCCAACGCCCGCTGTTGCATATTTAGCGCAAACGTTCAGAGCCGAAGCAGGTATTGTAATTAGTGCATCGCATAACCCATATTACGATAACGGGATTAAGTTTTTTAATGGCCAAGGCTTAAAATTGGATGACGACGTTGAGCTACAAATTGAAGCGATGCTTGATGAACCAATGACCTGTGTTGCCTCAGATAAACTTGGTAAAGCCTCGCGCTTAGTAAGTGCTGATGGGCGCTATATTGAATTTTGTAAAAGCCAATTTCCACAAGGCTTATCACTTGAAGGTTTAAAAGTTGTACTAGATTGTGCCAATGGCGCAACCTACCATATTGCTCCGTCGGTAATGCGTGAGCTAGGCGCTGAAGTGATTACTCATGCATGTGAGCCTAATGGGGTGAATATAAACCATGAATGTGGTGCTACACACGTTGATACGTTAAAGCGCAAAGTGCTAGAGCACAAAGCTGATGTGGGTATTGCTTACGATGGTGATGGTGATCGCGTAATGATGGTTGATCACAACGGTCGCGTATTTGACGGTGATGACTTAGTTTACATTATTGCCTGTCAAGCGGCTGAAGATCATATGCTAGGTGGTGGTGTTGTTGGCACGGTTATGTCGAACATGGGGCTTGAAAATGCATTAAAAGCAAAAGGAATTGAATTTGCGCGCAGTAAAGTTGGCGACCGTTATGTAATGGAAATGCTGCAGCAAAAAGGGTGGAGAATTGGCGGTGAAAGCTCAGGCCATGTATTAAACCTCGATTTAATCACCACGGGTGATGGTATCATTTCAAGCCTTCAGGTATTGGCTGCAATGGTGGCTCAAAATCGCACATTACAAGATTTAGGGGCTGGTTTTACAAAGTACCCAATGAAAATGATTAATGTACGTTACACACCTGGCACAGACCCTACACAAGCACCAGAAGTACAAGATGCGGTTGCGCAAGTAGAGCAAGCTTTAGGCGAAAAAGGCCGTGTTTTACTCCGTAAATCAGGCACTGAACCGGTAGTACGTGTTATGGTTGAAGCCGAACAAGAAAAAATAGTCATAGACAGTGCGCAAAAAATTGCAGCAGTTGTCGAATCTATGAGCAAATAAACTGATTGAGAACAATAACCTCTTGTAACTTAGGGCGAGAAAAGTTAATATCTCGCCCGCTTTCTAATCTGGAGTGGAAAATGGCAATACGTAAGGCAATGGTCGCGGGAAACTGGAAAATGAATGGCTCTTTAGAGCTTGTCACTCAACTGTCTGATGCCATTAACAGTGTTAAATCAAATGAGATAGACATTGTTTTATTTCCTCCATTTCCATTAGTATCAGCACTGGTTGACAGTGGTGTTACCACGGGTACTCAAACGCTCAGTGAAAATACCCCAGGCGCCTTTACCGGTGAAGTGGATGCTCAGCTTATTAAAGATTTAGGTGCTAAGTATGTACTCGTAGGTCATTCAGAGCGACGCAGTATTTACAAAGAAAGCAATGCAACCGTAGCCGCAAAATTTGCCCGTGCGCAGCAAGTGGGACTAACACCTATCTTGTGTATCGGCGAAAGCGAGAGCGAACAAGAAAACGGTCAAACCGAACACGTGGTTGCTGCACAAATTGATGCAGTAATTGAGAAATTAGGTGTAGCAGCACTGAAAGATTCTGTGATAGCATACGAGCCCGTTTGGGCCATAGGCACAGGTAAGACTGCATCGCCAGAACAGGCACAAGCTGTTCATAAATTTATCCGTGACAAAATTGCATCATTAGATAGCGATTTAGCACAAGGGCTTACCATCTTGTATGGTGGTAGCGTTAACGAAAAAAATAGCGAATTATTATTTGCACAACCAGATATAGACGGCGGCCTTATTGGCGGTGCTAGTCTAAAAGCAGATTCGTTCACTGCAATCTGTAACAGTGCAAAAGGGACCGTATAAGATGTACGAAATTTTATTAGTAGTTTATTTAGTTGTTGCTTTAGCTTTAGTTGGTATGGTTTTAATCCAGCAAGGTAAAGGCGCAGACATGGGTTCTTCATTTGGCGCCGGTGCTTCGGGCACAGTTTTTGGCTCATCAGGTGCAGGTAACTTCATGACCAAAACAACAACAAGCTTAGCAACAGTGTTTTTTGTTTTAAGTATTGTGTTAGGTAACTTAACTGCCGGTCAAATTAAAAAGACCGATGAGTGGGAAAACCTTGAAGCAGCACCTGCAGTAGAAACTGTAGCGCCAGCAGAAGAAGACGTACCTGTTACTCAACAGCAGAGCTCTGACGTACCAAACTAATTTAGCGTAAAGCTAACGTTAAACGACTTATACTCCTCAAGTAAGTCAATAAGTTTAACACCTAAGCGAAAGCTTAAAAAATGCGGATGTGGTGGAATTGGTAGACACGCTACCTTGAGGGGGTAGTGCTTTCGGGCGTGGGGGTTCAAGTCCCCCCATCCGCACCAAATTATAAAACCAGTAGCAGCAATGTTACTGGTTTTTTTATGGGAAATTTTCAACTTGCTCGCTTATTAATCGCCTGATCCTTGTGGCGTTTATTAGTTGTTTAAAACTCGCTGTATTTGTAAAAAAAACTAGAAATATTACAAATTTAGTTAACACTTATAGGTAATAAGCCGATAATAGATATAGACAACAAAATAAGGTATACACAATGGCTTCAGGCTTCTCTTTTCAAAACCTCAGCATAAGTAAAAAAATACATGCGATTACCAGCATTGCGGTTGTAGCATTTTTAGCAATCGTTTTGATTAATTACTTTGCAATGAATGACAATAGAATCGCACTTGATGAAATGGAAAAGTCTTCATATCAGGTTGTTAAGTTAACATCAGCAAATGTAAGTCTTTTAGAAAAGCTCGATGAGCTTTATACGCAAGCAGTTACATTTGGTGAGCAGGAGTTAGTAGAGAAAGCAGCTGATACATACAATGCACTAAGCAACAACATAAATGCGGTTGAGCAAATAAACGCTTCGTATATTCATAGTGACACGAAAGTTCAGTTAGCAAACTACGAAAAAATATCAGCCAGTATTGCCAATGGCATGGTAAATGGAACAGCTGACTTCAGTAAAATTCAGCAACAAGCACAAAGAAAAACAGCACTGTATAATGATGTGCTTGAAAAGTTTAAAACCGCTCAAGCAAAAGCAGACGATCGCTTTTTTGAGTTGGTTGCAAGTACTAAAGAGCGTTCTGATCACGCACTAACACTTATGTTGGTGGTATCTATTATTTCGTTAATTTTACTGCTATTTATGGCTATTTGGATTGCTAAACGTATTGCTGCCTCTGCAAGTGATGCCGCTAATAACCTGAGTCTACTCGCAAACGGTAAAGGGTCGCTGAGCACTAATCTGAGCGTAAATTCAGAGGATGAAATTGGTCAAGTATCAATTAACTTCAACTCTTTCATCGCTTTGCTGAAAAAAACAGTACTTGAAGTAATCGCGGTATGTGAGCCACTAATGGAGAACTCAACTCGCTTAGTGCAAGGTATGGAGCAGGCTGAACGCGCAACCACAAAGCAAACAACAGAGGCTGAGGTGGTTAAACAGTCTATGGAAGAGATGAAGCAAAGCGTGGGTGATATTTCTCAATCGGCGGCAAGTGCATCAAATGCAGCGCAAACAGCAGAAAAAGAGGTAGAACAAAGCAGAACTCAAGTTCAAATGTCAGTCACCGCCTCACGTACGTTAAGTGATGAAATAAATCAAGCCGCCTCAACTATCAATAAGTTAGCTGATGATACAAAAAATGTGTCTCAAATTCTTAATGTGATCACATCTATTGCTGAACAAACTAATTTATTAGCTTTAAATGCTGCTATAGAAGCGGCTCGTGCAGGTGAGCACGGTAGAGGCTTTGCCGTGGTTGCGGATGAAGTAAGAGAGCTTGCATCACGTACAGCACATTCAACGAATGAAATTCGTGAGTTACTAAGCACCTTGACTGAGGCTGCAAATGAGTCTGTGACGGCGATGACATCAGCGCGAGATATGGCCACAGATAACGCAACAGCCGCAGAGAAAACTGGCGTTTCGATAGAAAAAATTGCAGAGCAAATGTTAGAAATAAATGGTATGAACTCACAAATTGCTGCTGCAACAGAAGAGCAAACATCGGTTGCTGCGATGGTTGTAGAAAATGTGACGAATATGCATGAATCGTTTGAAGACACCATGGACTCACTCGCGGCGGTAAGGGATGTAGCGAAAAACCTACACTACCTTTCAGATAACCTTTTAGATGCCACCGCGAAGTTTAAAATTGAGTAATATTAACCTGCAATAATACTTAAGCATTTTAGAGGCTAAGCTAGGCGCTCGCTGCATAAAAAAATCGTTATTTAGAGTAACTAAATAATAATTTTTTGCTTAGCTTACTACACACTTTGTCTGCCTCTCAATTGCTTATTTATTTAAGGGTATTAGTATAAAGCCGTAATATTTAGATATAAAAAAACCACCTAATCGGTGGTTTTTTTATATCTAGCTACCGCGCTTAAAACGTAGCAACTACCTTAACTTTATCTGTTGCCTTACTGCTGTCTATGTAACCAATTGAGTCGCCATTACTAGCAACAAAATCAATAACAGCCTGGTCAGAATCAAATTTCTCTGGTGGTGTACCTTTACCGGTAAAAACAAGTTTTGACCAATAGGCATTTAATTGGCTACTTGATTTACCAACTACTTTAGAATTGAATTCATCAGCAACAGCGGTACCATTTTGAGTGGCTGGGTTCACTTTATTACCGTTAGCAAATGACTTTGCTTTTCCTAGGTAAATCTTTTTAATAGTATCGCCATCAAGTGCACTTGCATTGCCAGGGTTTACTATTACCGCAACTTCAGCATAGGCGCTAAACGCACATACCGACAGTACACTGGCTAGGATTAATTTTTTCATATTTCGCTCCAATTAGAATACTAAGTCAACGCCGACAGCTACTACATCAGTTTCAATGTTTGTTATGTCGTCATCTAAGCGACTAAAGTCGATTTTAAATGCAGCTGACGGGTGGAAGTCATAACGGGCGCCGATGGTGTAAACATTACTTTTTGCTTTAGAGCCTTCTAATGCTGAATTTATACCTGCATTTAATTGCGGCACAGCTGTAAGTGAATCATAACGGTTGTTATCGTGTTTATCGTCGTTGTTTTCATAGGTAACGTGAACAAGCCACTCATCCATACGATAGCCTAGAGAGGTATAGTATTGAGTTTGCTCAGCTAAAGCGCTGTTATCGACTTCAAACTGAGTATACTCTGCATCAAATAAAATATTGTTGTAGTCAATTGAAAAGCCAAGTGCGAAAAATGCTCCATCGTCTTCATCTACAGCAATGCTATCTGCTTGATCAGTGAAACCCGAGCTGCGAAGAGTTGCCTCTAGGCCATTAAGGGCGATACCAGCATCAGTATCATTTTCAATGTCAATGGTGGTCTCTGCCACAAAATAGGCAACACGTGCGCTAAACCAATCGTAACTAAGTGACCAGTTAAGACCAGCGATATCATTAAGCTCAGTTTCACCATTGACCGAGACTACTGCGATATTATCTTCAAAGCTACCATATATGACTTGAAGACTTGAGTCCCAATCACCGATTTGTGATGTATATAGTAAGCTCAACCCTTCGTAAGTAGAAAATGGTAAATTGTAAACCGATTGAGGAGGGCGAACCCAGCGGTAAGTGTAACCTACATCTAGAAAGTCAGAGTATTTGTAAAATGGCGCACGCATTTTACCAGCGCTGAGTTGTAACTCATCACTAAACTCATAAGTTAAATACGCCCATTCAAAATCTGCATCAAAGTCATTCTCGCCGCGAGCCACAATTTGCGCTGTTGCGCTGAGCTTTTCCTGAAGATCGGCAGATAGTTGTAATGCAAATACACTCTCATTTTTAAATGAGATATCGTCATCATATCCGTATAAAGTTTGATCACTGTCTAGACTTTTGCCACCTACTATAGATGCAAAGCCATTTATGCGAACTTCAGCACTCGTGTAACTAGATGCAAGTGCGGCACATATTGCTACTGCTACAGATAGCTTTTTCATATGTATTTCCTATTTGTTATTTAGATGTTGATTTCATGGGGATTATAGAAGTGATTTTAGTTTTTATCTAATAATTTTAGGAAGTTAGTTAAAAAAACTTTACCGACCGTGTTTTTCTTTTGGTTACAAATGTTAAATCATAGAAGCTATTATCTAAAGCAGTATGATTTCATTAGATATTTTTTTATTTCGGTACTAAATGATGATTAAAGAGTGGAATACTATTTTATTAATATAAGCTTATTGCGCATATAAAAGCCTAAAAGCATTTGTCGTTATGCTACTTAATTATTTACTTTATTAAGATTGGCTTGACACCATAACAAGGCCTGCTGCTTGTTTTTAACAGAAATTTTTTGATAAATTTTATGCAAATGTACACGAACTGTTGCTTCGCTAATAAATAAGTTGTCTGCAATGGCGCTGGAGTGTAGCCCTGAGAATAACAAGTTTAACACTTTTATTTCTTTGCTAGTTAAGTTGCTTGATTGTACCGCTGACTGCTTCTCAGTGGCTAGCATTTGCTTCATCCAACAATCAGAAATATCTCGTGGAAACCAGAGCTTCCCCTTTTCAATTGCCTCTAGGCCTTTTTGAAAATATTTTTCATCGGTATTTTCGTAAAATAACCCTTTTAGATTAGGCCACTCTTTCAAAGAAAGTGCATTGCAATTTTTAGGGACATCAAAAATAACTAACCCTTGTTGCTTATTCTGCGCCATAAATTGCGTAATTAAATCATGGGTAGTAATTATGTTAAGTGCTTGGTAGTTAACCAGTAAAATATTGTATTTCGCAGCTACGCAAAATAGCGAGGTGTAATCAGGGTTGTTAAAACATTTAAGACTTTTATTACTAGTATTGTCTGATTCCATAACGATTCAATCCATAAGGTTGATAATTATACTATATTGTTATTTATTGCCGATTTCAATGAAGTTTAAAGCCGTTATTTGAAGCAACTATTACTATAAAGAAAATTAGTTCACCTATATCTATTACACTGTTTTGCTATGTATTTGAATAGGTTGCTTAAAAGTGAGGCCTTATAGCCTGCCTTAATTATTTATAATGTAAGTAATATTATCCAACAATAATCAAAAATTATAATTAATTTGTACCTGTATGTTTATTAAATGAAAATTTTTATACATTTCTTCACAAATATGTAATATAATACCCTTCCAGAGGAAAGATGCTATTAGGCGTCTTTTTTTATGCCCAAAACTTATTGCCCAAGCCAATAAGTTCGCATAACTAAATTATACGGTATCCTTTGGAGAATATTTTGAAACTACGCAAACTCTCACAGTTAAGCCTCGCAATTGTCGCTGCACTAACTATCTCAGTAAATGCTGAAGAAGCTAAAACAACAGCAAAACAAGACGCGTTTGAAAAAATCGAAGTTACAGCTCGTAAACGTACAGAGAGCTTGTTTGAATCTCCAACCGCTATCACATCAATTGGTGCTAACCTAATTGATAAAGCCAATATGAGTAACCTAGAAGATATTGGTAAATACGTTCCAAACTTAAATATCACTCGCTACGGTGTAGGTAATGCGGCTCATGCCTCTGTGTTTATTCGTGGTATTGGTCTACAAGATCACATAATTACAACCGATCCGGGTGTAGGTGTTTATTTAGATGGTGTTTACTTAGGCCGTCAAATGGGGTCAAACTTATCGTTACCAAATGTAGAGCGTGTTGAAGTTCTACGTGGACCACAAGGTACATTATATGGTCGTAATACCTTAGGTGGCGCAGTAAATGTAATTACTAAGCAACCAGGTGATGAAGGGATTGTTTCAACTACAGCTAAAATTGGTAGCCGCGGACGTATTGCTGGCGATGTATACTTTAATAACTCGCTAACAGATGAAGTAAGTATGTCTGCAAGTGCATCATACAAAACGCGCGATGGTGTGGGTGAAGCTGTCAATTTAGCTAACCCAGAAAAAGAAATTGGTGAAGAAGAAGAGTTTAGCGGTCGCGTAGCCCTTAAATGGCAAGCCAATAGCGATTTAGCGTTTACTTTTTCACTTGACGGTGTTGATAACGAGTCGGGTCAATCGCCTTACACTATTGAGTTAACTGAGCCGCTTGATGCAAATGATGTATTTAATGGTGACTTTCCTTTATTAACACAGGATATGATCCCATCTGACCCAGATGATTTAGGCACTACCGTTGCTGGTATTGAATCTACGTCTTACTCAGGGTGGGGTACGTCATTTACTGCTGATTGGGCAATTGATGATACGTACACGGCTAAATTTATTTCAAGTTACCGTACTTCTGAATACGAAGGTGGACTTGATGATGATGCGTCACCTCTTAACTTATCTGAGTTCCCAGAAGAGGGTGGTGCAGACCAATACTCGTTTGAAATTCAACTAAATGCGACTTACGACAATATGGACTTTGTATCAGGCCTTTACTTCTTTAATGAAGATGGCTTTACACGTTCAGGTCCATTTGTATTTAGCCCATTCAATACACCTAATGGTTTATTAAACGATGGTGTTACACCTTCATTTGGTGGCTATGGCGATTTTGAAATTAACCAAGAAACAAACTCATACGCTGTATATTTTAATACAAGTTACGATTTAACAGATGATTTAAGTATTGGTGGTGGCCTTCGTTACTCAAAAGATGAGAAAGATGCCGATGCGATTTTCCCAACATTTGCTGAACGTAAATACGTAAGTGCTGAGTTTGACGCTGTAACATGGGATGTAAACGCATCATATCAAATCAGCAATAACATGAATGTATATGGTCAAATTCAAAAAGGTTACCAAACCGGTGGTTTCCCTCCACGTCCATTTGGCGGCCCCGATCAGTTTGTATCGTTTGATGAAACTAAAGCAATTAACTACGAAATGGGCTTAAAAGGCCAAGTACATGAAAATGTATCTATGATGTTAGCTGTATTTGTAACAGATTACACTGACCTTGCTTTACCATTTTCTGACCCTACTGCAGGCGGTGGTTTTGTAACGATTGTTGAGAATGCAGGTGAATCTAAAGCGCAAGGTATTGAGCTTGAAACTACCGTTGCCATTACAGACGATTTCACAATTCGCAGCTCTGTAGGTTACTTAGATTCTGAAATTACAGAAGTAGATGCAGGTGTACAAGGTATTGGTAAAGGTGATTCACCGGCATTAACACCACGTTGGACTGTAATGATTGCCCCTTCTTACTTTATGGATTTAGACAGCGGTGCAACCGTTGCATTTAACGCTAACTACTCTTTCAGAAGCGAAATGCAAGGCCAGTCGGTTTACAATGAAAGCGAGACTATTGATTCGCGTGAGTTAGTTGGTTTTAATATTTCTTACACTAACCCTTATGGCGATATGGAAGTAACCTTATACGGTGAAAACGTATTAAACGAGGTTTACGATGTAGGTCGTTTACAGCAGTCAGGTTTTGTTGGTGTAATGCGCAGTAATGACCGTAGCGAGTTTGGTTTAAAATTCAAAAAAGACTTTGAGCTTTAATAACCCGCAATGAGTTAATTAAAAGGTAAGCTTAGGCTTACCTTTTTTTTCGCCTGCAAAAAGAAAAACTTAGATCAATAGTGAATCCCTTTGTTAAAAGCGCTATACAAGCGTGTAGTGCAATTGCTATTATTATACTTAGTGTGGTGCGATGGCTAATCGCTAAGTATTAAAAAGCGCCACAGGCATCAACTAGCCTTATTTTTAGGCAATAAAAAAGCCCTCAGAGAGGGCTTTTAAACAATCAACATAGGTTTAAATAAAAACCTCTGCCATTCTTATTTGTTAGATTCATTGTATTCACGCGTTAGTCTTGCGTGCTCACTTAAATCTGTCAGGCCAAGCTTTTCGTAGCTTTTTTCCATCATCTCAAGTGCAGGCTCTAAATAGCTGCTTTGCGAGTAATGCTCAACAACGTACTTACCACGATTAGCGGCCGCTAGGTAAGCTTCACGTTCGTAGTAGTAATTAGCCACTTTTAGCTCGTAACGCGCCATGCGGTTTAAAAGCCACACTAAGCGACGTTTAGCCTCTGGTGCGTAATCACTCTTTGGAAAGCGTTTTACAAGCGTTGATAAATCGGTAAATGCAACACGTGTACGGTTTGCATCGCGGTCAGCTCTGTCTATGCCAAAATACTCTTGGAAGGCATTTTTATCTGCTTTAATGTTAACCAAGCCACGCATGTAGTACATGTAATCTAAATCTTTGTGGTTTGGGTTTAAACGAATAAAGCGGTCAATGGTCGCTAATGCTTGCTCTGTATTACCTGATTGGTAATGGGCATACACTAAATCCATTTGTACTTGCTTTGAGAAAGGGCCAAATGGGTAGCGTGAATCAATAGCGGTTAATAGCTCAATTGCTCGGGCGTATAAACCTGAGTCGAGTGTTTGTTTTGCATCTTCATACAAAGCGTGTGCAGATTTGTTAGGAACGCGTTGGATATCTTCTTGGTCAGGCGCAGAAGAACAGGCCCCTAAAGTAAGTACAGAAGCTGAAAAAACAATGGCGAATGCACGTTTCCCTATTTTATTTATCATTTTATTTGTTACCTTCGATGTCTTCGGCTAGGCCACGGCGGTAAAACCGAGTAAACTATGCGTATTATATTATGCTTTTATTAAAAGCGATTCTAACCCAGTCAGGCACAGCTTGCACTGGTAAATTGGGTAAAGTTACTAATGTCAGAACAAATTTCACTTCAAGCCGAGGTTCCTACCGAGTTAGGTGGTAAACGTCTAGACCAAGTATTAGCGCAATTGTTCCCTGATTATTCACGTTCACGTATAAAAACATGGATATTGGATGATAAAATCACCGTTGACGGTGAAATCTATAACACACCACGAGAAAAACTACTCGGTGGTGAAGTTGTAAATGTTGAAACCAGCATTGAAGCACCACGCGAATACGAAGCACAAGATATCAAATTAAACATTGTTTATGAAGATGATGATATTTTGGTTATCAACAAACCTATGGGCCTAGTCGTTCACCCAGGTGCAGGTAACCCAGATGGCACAGTGCTAAATGCATTGCTGCATCATTTTCCGGATATTATTAACGTACCGCGTGCAGGTATTGTGCACCGTCTAGATAAAGACACCACAGGCTTAATGGTGGTGGCTAAAACTATTCAGGCGCAAACACATTTAGTTAAAGCACTGCAAAAACGCGAAAACTTTACGCGTGAATACGAAGCTTTATGTAATGGTACTATGACCGCAGGTGGCATGGTTGAAAAGCCGATTGGCCGTCATCCAACGCAGCGTACACACATGGCAGTTCACGAAATGGGTAAGCCTGCTATTACACATTACCGTGTTGCTGAAAAATTCCGTGCTCATACACGTTTACGCCTTCGCCTAGAAACCGGCCGTACACACCAAATTCGTGTTCATATGGCGTATATAAACCACCCGTTAATTGGCGATAGAGCCTACGGCGGCCGTCCGCGTCCACCTAAAGGTGCTACGCCGGAGCTGTTTGAAATGTTACGTACATTTAATCGCCAAGCCTTACACGCAGTAAAATTGAGTATTGCGCACCCTATTACGGGCGAGATGATGACCTGGCAAGCGCCTATTCCAGATGACATGGTGGCAATGACTCAGGTGCTTAGAGAAGATACCAAAGCTAACCCTAACATAGAGTATTAATGGCTTTTTTGTCAGCCCCTTGGCCTAATTTAACCTCGGTAGGTACGCTCAGTACCACCCGAGAAGGCGGTGTGTCAAAGCCGCCTTTTAATAGCTTAAATTTAGGCCTACATGTTGATGATGATCCAGAGCACGTGCTAAAAAACCGTGCTTTGGTTGAGCAATCCCTGCCAAACCCGCCACTGTGGCTTAATCAAGTGCACAGCGCCGATGTGCTCTGTGTTGATGCAGATTTTAATTTTCAAACATTACACAGTGCTGATGCGTTGTATACCCAAGTTAAAAATCAGCCTCTTGCTATTATGAGTGCAGATTGCCTGCCTATTCTGTTTGCAAGTCATGATGGCCATGAAGTTGCAGCAGTACATGGTGGCTGGCGCGGCCTTGAAAAAGGGATCATAAAAAATACCCTTGCCTGCTTTAGCGCGCCTAGTAAGCAAATATATGCGTGGCTTGGGCCTGCTATTGGTGCTGAGCAATTTGAAGTTGGTGCTGAGGTTGCTACGCGATTTATCGCAAAATCCCCTTTGTTTAAACAGGCATTTAAATTACAAAGCAATAATAAATACTTGTGCGATATTTACCTAATCGCTCGCATTGAGCTTGAGCAGTTAGGCGTTATTAATATTAGCGGAGGCGATTATTGTACTGTTTCTCAGCCATCATTGTTTTTCTCTTATCGGCGAGAAGGTAAAACAGGACGTATGGCAAGTTTGATCTGGCGCAAATAAAACACTATTTCCCTACAATATTCATCTTAACACCTTGAACAATTCTATTAACATACCCATTTATTAAGCAATTAGTTTATTAAATAGGTAAACCCTCATGCGTTTAGATAGATTCACAAGTAAATTTCAATCTGCGCTTTCAGATGCTCAATCGCTAGCATTAGGGCGCGATCATCAATTTATTGAACCCGTACATTTAATGTATGCGCTTTTACAGCAAAATGGCTCTAGCGTGCGCGCCTTGCTTGCACAAGCAGGCGTGAGTGCGGATGAGCTCAACACCAAGCTTTCTCAAGAAATAGAAAAGCTGTTTAAAGTTGAAGGAGTAGGGGGCGACGTACAGCTTTCTAATAACATGGCTTCGCTTATTAACTTATGTGATAAGTACGCGCAAAAACGTAAAGATAAGTATATTTCGAGCGAATTATTTGTATTAGCTGCCTGTGACGACAAAGGCCCTTTAGGTGATATTTTTAGAGCGCTTAATATCACTGCAACTAAAATAGAAAGTGCCATAAAAGCAATTCGCGGTGGCCAAAAGGTCGATGACCCTAACGCCGAAGAAACCCGACAAGCACTTGAAAAATACACCATTGATTTAACCGAGCGCGCAGAGCAAGGTAAGCTCGACCCCGTTATTGGGCGAGATGACGAAATCCGTCGCACGATTCAAGTTTTGCAGCGCCGTACTAAAAATAACCCCGTGCTTATTGGTGAGCCAGGGGTAGGTAAAACGGCCATTGCTGAGGGGTTAGCACAGCGCATTATAAATGGCGAAGTGCCAGAGGGCCTAAAAAGTAAGCGTGTTTTATCGCTAGATTTAGGCGCGCTGGTGGCGGGTGCTAAATACCGCGGTGAATTTGAAGAGCGTTTAAAATCGGTGCTCAACGAGTTGGCTAAAGAAGAAGGCCAAGTGATTTTATTTATTGATGAAATTCACACTATGGTGGGCGCAGGTAAAACCGATGGCGCAATGGATGCTGGCAATATGTTAAAACCAGCGCTTGCTCGAGGGGAGCTACACTGTGTGGGCGCCACTACGCTTGATGAATACCGCCAATACATAGAAAAAGATGCCGCACTTGAGCGTCGTTTTCAAAAAGTATTGGTTGAAGAGCCCTCAGTTGAAGACACCATTGCCATTTTACGCGGCTTAAAAGAGCGCTACGAGTTACATCACTCGGTGGATATTACTGACCCGGCAATCGTCGCCGCTGCGCATTTATCGCACCGTTATATTAGTGACCGACAATTACCAGATAAAGCTATTGATTTAATTGACGAGGCTGGCTCGTCAATTCGTTTGCAAATAGATTCTAAGCCTGAGTCTTTAGATAAGCTTGAGCGCCGTATTATTCAATTAAAACTTGAAGATAACGCTTTAGCTAAAGAAAAAGACGATGCAAGCCAAAAGCGGCGCAGCGAAATGCAGCAGCTCATCACCGACTTAGAAGCGCAATACCGAGAGCTTGATGAAGTATGGAATGCAGAAAAAGCCTCGTTACAAGGCACGCAAGTAATTAAAGCTGAGCTTGAACAAGCGCGCCTTGATTTAGAGGTTGCCCGCCGAGCGAGCGATTTACAGCGTATGTCGGAGCTGCAATACGGAAGAATTCCAGAGCTTGAGCGAAAACTTGATTTAGCCTCGCAAGCTGAAATGCAAGAAATGAGCTTACTAAAAAACCAAGTAGGCGAAGACGAAATTGCAGAAATACTTTCTCGTTGGACCGGGATCCCAGTATCGCGAATGCTGCAAGGTGAGCGAGAAAAACTGTTAAAAATGGAAGAGCAACTTCACAGTAAAGTGATAGGGCAGGACGAAGCAGTTGTAGCGGTCGCGAATGCGATACGACGCTCTCGTGCGGGGCTTGCCGATCCTAATCGACCAATAGGATCATTTTTATTTTTAGGACCCACTGGGGTGGGTAAAACAGAGCTTACTAAAGCGCTTGCAGGTTTTATGTTTGATACAGAAGATGCCATGGTGCGTATCGACATGTCAGAGTTTATGGAAAAACACGCGGTAGCACGTTTAGTGGGTGCGCCTCCCGGTTATGTTGGTTACGAAGAAGGCGGCTATTTAACCGAAGCCGTTCGCCGTAAGCCTTATTCTGTAATTTTGCTTGATGAAATAGAAAAAGCGCATCCCGATGTATTTAATATTTTATTGCAGGTACTCGATGATGGCCGCCTTACTGATGGGCAAGGGCGTACGGTTGATTTTAAAAATACGGTTATTATTATGACCTCAAATTTAGGCTCAGATATTATTCAAGAGCAAGCGGGCACAAACGACTACGCAACGCTTAAGAGCAAAGTTATGAATGTGCTCGTTAACGAATTTAGGCCAGAATTTATAAACCGTATTGATGAAACTGTCGTATTTCATCCACTTGCCAATGAGCATATTAAAGAAATTGCCGATATTCAGCTTGTTAAATTGCGTGAGCGTTTAACAGAAATGGGCTATTTATTAGAGATCAGTGATGCGGCGCTTGAAAAAATAGCCTCTAGCGGGTTCGACCCTGTTTACGGTGCTCGGCCATTAAAACGAGCTATTCAGCAAACAATTGAAAACCCACTGGCTCAGCAGCTATTAGGGGGAGAGTATAACCCTGGCGATATTGTCGTGATAGATGCAAACGAGCAGGGCCTGATTTTTTCAAAACGCTAATACAGACGCACAATAAGCCGCTAAGCAGGCGGCTTATTGCCTTGCTTTATACTTTAAATGTATAAAGTAGGTTGTTTACTTTTTGAGAGCCGGCAACTAATTCTGCGGCATCTTTAGCAACGTCATAACTTAAAGCTAAGTTTTCGTTACTCACCTCTTTTATATTATCTACATTATTAGCAATATCATGGCTCACCATCTGCTGCTCCTCTGCAGCCGTCGATACACTATTTGTTAGCAAAGCTATTTCACTAATTTGATTGAATATAATATCGAGCTCTTGGTGTGTTTGCTCGGTTGTTTGTACGCAGCCCTCAGCTTGTAGTTTTGTACTTTGCATTACCTTTGACCAATTAACCAATGTATCCTGTATATCTTTAATCGAGCTGTGAATTTGCCCCGTAGCACTTTGCGTACGAGAAGAAAGAGCACGCACTTCATCAGCAACTACGGCAAAACCACGGCCATGCTCGGCTGCTCTTGCGGCTTCTATTGCAGCATTAAGCGCTAGTAAATTGGTTTGCTCAGCAATACCTTCTATCTCATTCATTACTTGGCCTATTTTATCTGCTTCCTGCGCGAGGTTATTAGCCGTATTGGCAGCATGATCTACGTGAGTTGCCAGCTCAGATACCATTTTTTTGTTATCAGCAATATGTTGTTTTATATCCGCGCAGCTGTGCTGAGTAGAATTAACTTTGTCGGCGGTAGTTGTTGTACTATTCGAAATCTCACCAATAGTGGCGGTCATTTGCGCCATAGCAGTGGCGATTTGTGTAAGCTGTGTGCTTTGCGCCTCAATGCCTTTTTCGGTGAGCGACGATTTATCATCTAGGTTTTCAGCAATGTTATTAAAGGCATAGGTAGCATCTTTTACGCGCCCCAATACAGTTCTGAGCTTAGCAAGTAGCATTTGCTCTTTATAGTCACTCACACTTAGCGGTGAGTTATCGCAAAAAACATAGCGCGAGATAGAGTCAGAATGCTGTTTATAGGTGTTTAATTTAGCAGGGGTTGCCACTAGCTCTTGATAATTTAAGGCCAAAATAAGCACGCAAATTAATACGTTGATAACCGCTGCCATGGTTGAAAAGGCAAACCCACTCATTATTAGCCAGCTAAATACAACGGCTAACGTAAGCATTTGGCGCAAGTGTGTGCGTTCTTTAAAATTAAAAGCGGCTTTACCGCTATTTAATTTTTCGTATAGTTTATGGGCTGTTAAAACATGTTTTTTATCTGGTTTTGTACGTACAGATTGATAGCCAACTAACTGATCACCTTCAAAAATAGGGGTTACAAATGCATCAACCCAGTAATAGCGCCCATCTTTACATCTATTTTTTACTATGGCGCGCCATGAGTGGCCGCTTTTTAGCGTACTCCACATTTCTTTAAATGCTGCTTTGGGCATATCTGGGTGGCGCACAATATTATGATTTTTACCAACGAGCTCTTGGGCACTAAACCCTGCTACATCGCAAAATGCCTTATTTGCATACGTAATGACTCCTCGTAAATCGGTTGTGGATACCAATTGCTGAGCATCACTAAAGTGAACCTCTTCATTTATTAAGCTTTGATTATGACGCATGTTAGTTTTAACCATCCTTTTTAATTAACTTGTCATTGTATTGGGTAAACAAAAGGAGGTGAAGTAAAGGCGCTGCGCTAAATAAAATTGTCATCAAAATTGCGACTTTTTATGATCTATATCAAATACTGCGTTTAAAATGTTAAAGCTTATGAAGTGTAATCTATTAATTCAGGGTCTTTATGTTTGGGGCGTGAGGGTTTTTGGTGGCTGAATTTACAGCAGTATGTTTGGTTTTTAGGCAAGGGGTAAGAGCAGGACGCGAAAGCTTTGTTCGGTTTTTACTTATTCATACATGGATGTAAGTCATAAGAATAACGCAGGGCAGTTATCGAGCCTATTAGGTTACAAATATCGCGCTGCGATTGAATCGCCCTTAGTTCAAACAAATTTCAATTCACAAAGGCCAACACGCCCTAGCAAAGCGATTGTATATTAGCGTGAGCAGTGGCAAGATTAGCTTGCTGGTTGATGCTTATTGTATCAAGCGCATGCTCAACAGGGTAAATAGCTAAAAATTTTGAAAAATTATATTGTTCTTAATAATTTAATCTTGAGTATGGGCAATTAGCCCCCATAACCCTAAGATTAAGCCACGTGGCCGAGGAAGCATTTTTTGACTATACATGATTTATCTAGCGCGCTAAACGCGTTATCAGCAACACCGCATCAGCACGCAATTAAAGGGATCAAACGTGGTATTGAGCGAGAGTCGTTGCGTATTAAAGGTAATGGCGCCATTTCCACTTTAGGACATCCTAAAGGCGTAGGTAGTGCATTAACAAACGGACATATTACTACCGACTTTTCAGAGTCATTACTTGAATTTATTACCCCTGTTAGTGAATCAGCGACAGAAACCTTAGCGCAATTAAAAGACCTACAAAAATTTACACTTGAGCACATGGGTGATGAGCTTTTATGGCCCATCAGTATGCCATGCTTTATTGAAGAGCAAGATGACATCGTACTTGCTCAATTTGGTAACTCAAATACTGCGCGTATGAAAACCCTATACCGTGAAGGATTAAAAAACCGTTACGGTAGTATGATGCAAGCGATTGCGGGTGTTCATTTTAATATTTCTTTTCCAGAAACACTTTGGCAATCTTTACACACCTTAAAGCAAAGTGAGCAAAGCCTAGAAGCATTCATTTCGGATGGTTATTTAGCGCTTATTCGTAATTTCAAACGCGAGCTTTGGTTAATTAGTTACTTGTTTGGTGCCTCACCTGCATTATGTAATTCTTTTTTACAAGGTCGCAAAACTGACCTACCGTTTAAAAAGCTAGGTAAAGGCACACTTTATTTAGAAGTAGGAACCGCGCTACGCTTGGGTGATTTAGGTTACACCAACAGTGCGCAATCTTCATTACGCGTAATGTATAACTCGCTTGATGAGTACGTCGCTGGGCTTAAAAAAGCAATCAACACGCCTTCTGACTTATACGGCGATATTGATGACTACACCACAGCAACACCTAAGCAGCTTAATAAAAATATTCTGCAAATCGAAAACGAATTTTATTCGCCGATCCGCCCTAAACGTAATGCTAAAAGTGGTGAAAAACCAACGGATGCATTATTAAGAGCAGGTATTGAGTATGTTGAAATTAGAGCGCTGGATGTAAACCCGTTTAGTGAAACCGGCATTGATATAGAGCAAATTCATTTTTTAGATGTGTTTTTAACGTATTGTTTGTTAAAAGACTCCCCAGAAATGAAGTGGAAAGAGCAAGCCCGCAGCACTGAGAATTTAGACACAGTGGTTAATCAGGGGCGTCAGTTAGGTGTTATGCTTAACGACAACAACCAACAGCGTACGTTACAAAGTTGGGGGAGAGAAATTTTTGACCAACTAAGTGAAGTCGCTGAGCATATGGATAAGGCGTATGGGGTGACCTATTACAGCGAAACCATCGCACAAATGGCTACTTGGGTTGATAACCCAGCGCTGACTTTTTCAGGGCGTTATGTGCGCGAGCTAGAAAGTGCGGGTATAGATAACGGTTTATTTGCTATTCAATTGGCTAATAAATATAAGCAAAGCCATGCGCAAGCCAACTACAATGTGTTTTCTAAAGAATGGCTCGAGCAACAAGTTGTTCTCTCGGATAAAGCGCGAGAAGAAATAGAGCGCGCCGACACGCTAAGCTTTACTGACTTTTTAGATGAATATTTTAATGCCAAAGCATCTGCTTAAGTTTTTTTAAGCAAAAAAAACGCAGCCCAAGGTGGCTGCGTAAATATTCTTCAGGGATGAAACAATGCTATACTGCTGCATTCATATACTCAGACCCACGCTTTTTTAAAAAGTTCAGTGAGATCTTATAAAAATGAAAAAAAATGCAATTATTTTATCTTTTGCCCTCTCTTTAGCTGGGTGTGCCACTGCGCCGCCAAAGCAGCCTAATGATCTTTGTAAAATTTTTGAAGAAAAGTCAGATTGGTACTTTGATGCAAAAGATGCACAAGAAAAATGGGGCTCACCTAAACATGTTCTTATGAGCATGATGTACCAAGAAAGTTCGTTTCGTCATGATGCCGCACCACCCATGGAGTATTTTTTATGGATAATTCCAACTGGGCGTGCCAGTGATGCTTACGGGTACTCACAAGCAAAAACTCCAACTTGGTCTGACTATATTCGTGAAACGGGTAACAGTGGGGCTGATAGGGATGATTTTGACGATGCAATCGACTTTATGGCATGGTTTGTTTATAAAACACATAAAGTAAATGGTATCTCTAAATGGGATGCTTACGCCCAATACTTAAATTATCACGAAGGGTGGGGCGGTTATAAACGCGGTACCTATAAAAAGAAAAAGTGGCTAATGAGTGTTGCTAATAAAGTAAAACACCGCGCAAGCCGTTATGGTGCGCAGCTTAAACGTTGTGAAGAGGAGCTTGATAAAGGCTGGTTTGAGCGACTGCTTTTTGGCTAACTACATATCTTAAAAGCAAAAAAAGGAGCCAAGGCTCCTTTTTTTAATGCATTATTTACACTTACAACTTACGTTGATTTGGCTTAATTTTTACCTGTTTTATCATATTCTCTTTTACTTCTAACACCTCAACAGGGTAGCCGGCTATTTTAAGGCTTAAATTAGCATCTGGAATATCTTCTAGGTATTCTACAATTAAACCGCTGAGTGTTTTAGGGCCATCAAGAGGAAACTCCCAGCCCATCTCTTTGTTTAAGTCGCGCACGTTAGCGCCGCCATCAACAAGGTAAGAGCCATCGCTTTGTGTCGTCACTTCTTCACTTGGCGTACGTGTTTGCGTGGTAGTAAAATCGCCAACCACTTCTTCAAGAATATCCTCAAGGGTTACGAGACCTTGTATGTCGCCATATTCATCAACCACTATACCAATACGTTCTTTTGATTGTTGGAACTTTAATAGCTGGGTATTTAGGGATGTCCCCTCAGGAATAAAGTAAATCTCACGTACAGCACGCAATAATGACGGTTTATCAAATTGCTCTTTGGTTAAAAGACGAAGAGCGTCACGCGAATGGATAAAACCTACCGCGTCATCAATATTGTCGCGATAAAGTAATACACGGGTGTGCTGAGCATGAGTTAATTGGCGGCTAATGAGCTTCCAATCGTCGTTAATATCAATCGCCACTATTTCGTTACGAGGGATCATAATATCTTCAACGGTCACTTGCTCTAAGTCTAAAATAGAGGTCAGCATGCTTTGGTGACGAGCTGGCAGTAATGCGCCTGACTCATTCACCACTGTTTTAAGCTCTTCTTTACTCATGCTGTGCTCATCTATTTGTGCTGAGCTGATACCAAATAGACGTAAAATACCGTTGGTCATCCAGTTAACAACAACCACAAACGGAAATAGTATTTTGAGTAACCCTTTGAGAATAATAGAGCTTGGAAAGGCTACTTTTTCAGGGTACAACGCAGCAAGCGTTTTTGGGGTTACTTCTGCAAATATTAGTACCACTAGCGTTAACACACCGGTTGCAATACCAATACCTAAATCACCGTATAAACGAATACCAATGATAGTGGCTACCTGGGCGGCAGCGATATTTACAAGGTTGTTACCAATTAATATTAGGCCAATGAGTCTATCAGGACGGCTAAGTAATTTACTGACTCGTTTAGCTGCGCGATGTTCCTCTTTTGCAAGGTGGCGCAAGCGTATACGATTAATTGACATGATCCCGGTTTCTGAACCCGAGAAATAAGCAGAAAAAAGCACCAATAAACCTAAAATGATAAACAAGGTACTTGTCGATATGTCGTCCAACGATGGATCCTTTTTTTATAAACCAATGCGTATTAAGCTAGAGTGAGCTGACAGAGTCAAGTTAAAACTTATTTAACACCACTTCTTGTATAAAACGGCTGCCAAAATAAGCAAGTGTGAGGGTAAATGCAGCGACCATGATGGTAATAACCACAGGTTTTCCACGCCAGCCTTTTTTCATGTGCCCAAGCGCCACAGTGACAAAAATAACCCATGCGACAAGCGATAAAATGGTTTTATGGATAAATTCTTTTGCAAACATCCCATCCAAAAACACAAACCCTGTTAATAAGGCAAAGGTAAGTAACACCGTACCTAAGTTTAATAGTTGATAGAGCTGACGTTCTACCACCATTAATGGTGGCAAATGGCTATGCACAATTGCTAAATCTTTACGTTTTAAGCGTTTATCAATAAAGTAAAACTGCACGCCGTATAAAGTAGCAATAATTAACACGCAATATGCTAACAGTGATAGCGATATATGTGTAATAAGGCCTATTTCAATATTAAAGCTTTGTAATAAAATATGGTGCGGTATAAACAAACTCGCAATGGTGAGTAGGGCTGCAAAGCCATAGACGACCGGTAATAGCAATGTAGCAGGGAACTTTAACGACACCGCAGTCACCGACACCACAATAACCCAGCAGGTCAGCAGTGCAACATTAACAATACTTAAATCTTGCCCGTCGGAGCGAAACACCGAATTAACCAACAGCAGCATGTGCGCTAGTATAGCCACGGTACTTAAAATAACCGTTACCTTTTGGCTAGGACCTTGTTGATGAAACAGGCGTGTTAACACGTGAGACGTTGCTAACACATAAAATAAACTGGCAATAATAGTTAAACTAATAATCAGCATTGTGCTTGGGCCACTTATAATTAGAGTCAAATAATTCTTGTTGTTATAAGCACATTGTATTTTATAGCAAAGCAATTGCATAGACCTAAAAAAAGAAACTCAATAAGCTGTGCTTCAATACTGTATTGTGCGCCATCATTTACGGTATACTGTTTTTAATTGAAATTTAATACTATTGCTCCCATCTAATAAGTAAAATGCAAATAAGCGTGAGCTTATTGGGTCAATATAAACGTCTTATCGGAACCGTTACATGTTTGAGAACCTCCAAGAACGATTAGGTAAAACCTTAAAAAATATTAGTGGCCGCGGCCGTTTAACAGAAGACAACATTAAAGACACGCTACGTGAAGTACGTATGGCGTTTTTAGAAGCTGATGTTGCGTTGCCTGTTGTTCGCGAGTTTGTAAAGCAAGTTAAAGAACGTGCCGTAGGTGTTGAAGTAACTAAAAGCTTAAGCCCTGGCCAAGTATTTATAAAAATAGTGCGCGAAGAGCTTGAAAAAGCGATGGGTGAAGCCAACGAAGAGCTTAGCCTTAATGCACAGCCGCCAGCCGTTGTTATGATGGCTGGTTTACAAGGTGCGGGTAAAACAACCAGTGTTGGTAAGCTTGCTAAGTTTTTAAAAGAGCGTAAGAAAAAGTCAGTGCTAGTTGTTAGTGCCGATGTATACCGTCCGGCGGCTATTAAACAGCTTGAAACACTTGCCAGCGAAGTTGACGTGGATTTTTTCCCAAGTGATATTTCGCAAAAACCAGTAGATATCGCCACCGCTGCTATTTCTCATGCTAAAAAGAAATTTATAGACGTTGTTTTAGTCGATACCGCCGGCCGTTTGCACGTAGATAACGAAATGATGGGCGAAATTAAAGACCTTCATAAAGCAATCAACCCAATCGAAACATTATTTGTGGTTGATGCAATGACGGGTCAAGATGCGGCGAATACCGCTAAAGCATTTGATGAAGCGCTACCTCTAACCGGTGTTATTTTAACTAAAACAGATGGTGATGCACGCGGTGGTGCTGCTTTATCTATTCGTCATATTACCGGCAAGCCAATTAAATTTATGGGTGTGGGTGAGCGTACGGATGCACTAGAGCCGTTCCATCCCGATCGTATCGCATCGCGTATTTTAGGCATGGGGGATGTACTTTCATTAATCGAAGAAGTCGAAATGAAAGTCGATAAGGAAAAAGCAGCTAAGGTCGCTGAAAAAGTATTTAAAGGCAACGGCTTTACCCTTGATGATTTTGCAGAGCAATTAAAGCAAATGAAAAATATGGGTGGCATGATGTCGATGCTAGATAAGCTGCCTGGTATGCAAAACTTACCCGATGCGGTAAAAGGCCAAATGGGTGACAAAACCTTCATTCAAATGGAAGCAATCATCAGCTCTATGACCAAACAAGAGCGTGCGCGCCCTGAGATTATTAAAGGCTCTCGTAAAAAACGTATAGCCGCAGGCTCTGGTACACAGGTACAAGAGATAAATAAACTGCTAAAACAGTTTACGCAAATGCAAAAAATGATGAAAAAAATGAAAGGTAAAGGCGGCATGCAAAAAATGATGCGCGGCATGAAAGGCATGTTACCACCTGGAATGATGGGTGGCGGTGGCCCTAAATTTTAATGTAGCGCTTAAATAGCCGCTATATAATGTATAACAAAAGGGCTAATTGGCCCTTTTTTGTTGAATAAATTATGCGCGTGGTGCATGATAATCTATTAATTGTGGCTCAGATCACAGTTTAACCTACTAAAGTGGCTTTTTGCTTCACTTCTTACTTGCATTGTTGCTAAAAACTCGTACAATTCCCCAGCTCCCCATACTGGGGAGTAAATCTTATTAATGAAAACAGTCAATCTATTTAGAGGACGGTATGGTAACTATTCGTTTGCAACGTGGTGGCGCTAAAAAACGCCCTTTCTATCAAATTGTGGTTGCGGATAGCCGTTTCTCGCGTGACGGTCGCTTCATCGAGAAAATTGGTTTCTTTAACCCAATTGCTTCAGGTCAAGAAGAAAAACTTCGTTTAGATTTACCTCGTGTTGATCACTGGGTAGGTCAGGGCGCAGGTCTTTCTGATCGTGTAGCTAAGTTAGTTAAAGACGCTCGTAAAGCGGCTTAATAGGCGTAAGTGTAACCATGAGTCAAGAGAACACCTCATCAATTATTGTCGTAGGAAAGCTCGGTGCCCCATATGGTATAAAGGGCTGGCTTAAGGTACATTCATTTACTGATGATCCCCAAGGGATCTTCGATTTCAGCCCGTGGTTGATAGGGCAACAAGGTAAATGGCAGACCTTAGAAGTGGTCGACTGGCGTCGCCACAACAAAGGCTTTATCGCTAAAATTGCGCAAGTAAACGACAGAGACGAAGCAATGGCTTATACCCATGCAGAAATATCTGTTGATTCAGCGCAATTACCAGAA
Organism: Pseudoalteromonas sp. Angola-7; assembly: GCF_028599255.1. Lineage (NCBI taxonomy): Bacteria > Pseudomonadati > Pseudomonadota > Gammaproteobacteria > Alteromonadales > Pseudoalteromonadaceae > Pseudoalteromonas > Pseudoalteromonas sp. Angola-7. The sequence goes on along the minus strand of NZ_JAQREL010000002.1, from coordinate 248,099 downwards.
CTCCCGCAAGGCGAGTTTTATTGGCGAGATCTCATTGGCATGTCGGTTGTAACTGATAAAGGTTATAATTTAGGCACTGTTGATGACCTGATGGAGACAGGATCGAATGACGTACTGGTTGTTAAGGCAAACAGTAAAGATGCATTTGGTCAAGCTGAGCGTTTGATTCCTTTTTTAACTGATTCAGTAATTAAAGAAGTTAAATACGAAGCGAGAGAAATTACCGTAGACTGGGAACCTGGGTTTTAATGACTCAAACTAGTTCATTATGGGTAGGGGTGATAAGCCTTTTCCCAGACATGTTTGATGCTATTACACACCAAGGTGTCACTGGTCGCGCAGTGAAAAATGGCTTAATTGACTTTAACTGCTGGAATCCACGTGACTATGCTTTAGATAAGCACAGAACCGTAGATGACCGTCCTTACGGGGGCGGCCCAGGTATGTTAATGATGGTTGAACCATTAAAACAAGCCATTCTTGACGCTAAAAAAGCGGCAGGTGATGGCGCAAAAGTAATTTATATGTCCCCGCAAGGGCGCAAATTAGATCAGCAAGGGGCTAGCGAACTCGCAAACTCTGAAAAGCTGATTTTGATTGCCGGTCGCTATGAAGGTATAGACGAGAGAATAATAGAGTCATACGTTGACGAAGAATGGTCAATTGGTGATTTTATTTTGAGTGGTGGCGAATTACCTGCCATGACATTAATTGATGCAGTAGCGCGATTAGTGCCAGGCGTGTTAGGTCATAACCAGTCAGCAGAGCAAGACTCATTTTCGGATGGCTTGCTAGATTGTCCTCACTATACACGGCCAGAAACATTGGACGACAAACAGGTGCCTGCTGTACTACTCAGTGGAAACCACCAAGAGATTGCAAAATGGCGGCTTAAGCAGTCATTAGGCAGAACTTGGCTACGACGTCCTGACTTGTTGCATAACCTAGCTCTGACTGAGGAGCAAGCGGTATTACTCGCACAATTTCAGCAAGAGTACCAAAAAGCTTGTGGCTAGAAGACAGTTACACCTAGGAAAGTGAGAAACATAATGGCAAAAGTAAACCAAAATATTATTAAAGCGCTTGAAGAAGAGCAGCTTAAAACAGACGTACCAGCATTCGGCGCTGGTGATACAGTAGTTGTACAGGTACGTGTAAAAGAAGGTAACAAAGAGCGTCTACAGGCCTTTGAAGGTGTTGTAATCGCTAAGCGTAATCGTGGTCTTCACTCAGCATTCACAGTTCGTAAAATTTCGAGCGGTGAAGGTGTTGAGCGTGTATTCCAAACGCACAGCCCTCTTATTGATAGCGTAACAGTTAAGCGTCGCGGTGCGGTTCGTCGTGCTAAGCTTTACTACCTACGTGAGCGTTCTGGTAAATCTGCACGTATTAGAGAAAAACTTAACTAATACGCGCTGTTTATCAACGCAAAGAAAACGGGTTGCAGCCTCACGGTTGCAACCCGTTTTGGTTTTTAAGCATTAAATAACATACTACCTCTTCACAAAAGCATCCCTCTGTATTAAGTAATCTTCACTCGCGTTGCTACATTAGCCTTTTAACCCATACTTGATCCTGTTAGTATTTAACGTATTGATTAGTTTACTTAAATGTAAATATATATTTACGAAATGAGTTGTTTATAGGTGGAATGAGAAACGTGGCTGAATTAAGTGATTTATCACAATTACGAGATGGCATAGATGAGTGCGATGCGCAATTAGTTGCTTTACTTGCAAAGCGAAATGCAATAACCCAAAAAATTGGTGCTATTAAGCAGCAAAATGGCGCCCCCCTGCATGCCCCTGAAAGAGAAGCTGCTTTGCTCGCTGCTCGACGTGATGAAGCGATTAAACAAGGAGTCAGCCCTGAACTTGTTGAAGACATATTAAGGCGCATGATGCGCGAAGCTTATCAAAACCAACAAGCTAAACTTGCCTGTGCAGCTCCTGATTTATCACCTATTGTAATTGTAGGTGGGCAAGGGGCAATGGGCCAGTTATTTGCTCAGCAGTTTATTCGTTCAGGTTATGAAGTTAAGATTTTAGATAAAGATCAGCAAAACGATGCTAAAGCCATTTTAGCTGGCGCAAAATTAGTGATGATCAGTGTGCCTATCAATGCACTTGAGGCCGTTGTTGCTAAGCTACCTAAACTTGATGATGACTGTTTGCTTGTTGATATTACCTCAGTTAAGCAATCACCCATTAAGGCATTAAAGGCGGCGCACTCTGGGCCCGTTGTTGGCCTGCACCCTATGTTTGGCCCTGATATTTCTCACTGGGTTAAACAAACTGTTGTTGTGTGTGAAGGCCGAGCGCATGATGCTGCGAAAGGCTTACTACAGCAGTTGCAAGTATGGGGTTGCCAACTTGTTGAGCTAGATGCTAAAAAGCATGATGAAGCAATGCAAATTATACAAGTAATGCGCCACTTAACGACCTTTGTTTATGGGCAGTTTTTAGCAAAGCAAAGCCATACGCTTGAGGAACTAAGAAGCTGCTCGTCTCCTATTTATCAGTTAGAGTTGATGATGGTAGGGCGCTTATTTGCACAATCTCCTGAGCTATACTCAGATATAATGTTGGCCCAGTTTGATAATGTTGAGAGTTTATTAGCGCAATACCAAGAGACCTTTGCACAAACTCTTGAAAAGCTAAAAGCGGGAGATAAAGGCGCACTCATCGATGCATTTGCTGATGCTAAAGCGTATTTTTCAGACTCTACCGCGCACTTTTTGACGCAAAGCCGTAGCCTGCTAAATAAAGCAAATGACGCCAAGGTATTAGATTAAAAGGGTTAAAAATGTGTAGTTACTTAAGCTATACGTTGAAAGCATTTTAAATCAGCGATTAAAAAAGGGCCTACTTAGGCCCTTTTTAGTATTTGCGTGTTAGGTTAGGTATTAACACTCACAGCTTGTAAAGACTCACTTTGATAACAGCCTAAAACGCGCACATATTGAGTATGCTCTTTTAGCTCCTCTAAGGCATGTTGCACTTGGCTATCGGCAAGGTTTGCCTCTAAGTCTACATAAAACACTTCTTCCCACGGGTTACCCGGTACAGGACGAGACTCTAGTTTAACTAAGTTTATTTGATGTTGTTTAAACACCATTAACGCATCAGCCAATGAACCTGCTTGTTGTTTAGTAGCCATAATAAGGCTGGTTTTAGTCGGTATTTGTTTAGATACCTGCAGAGGTTTGCGCGCCACCACGATAAAGCGGCTGTGGTTTTCACTTTGATTCGCAAGGTTTGATTTAATCACTTCAAGGCCAACGTTTTTACCTGCCTGCGCTGAGCCAATAGCCGCACTATTTGGCGTATTTAAAGCTGACTGAAGAGCACTTGAGGTTGAATCACAGGTTTCATGTTGTAAATCACCGAGGCCTTGTAAAAAGCGACTACATTGAGCAAATGGCTGAGGATGGGCATAAATTTTAGTTAATTGGCTTAATTCAGTATCTGGGGTAGCAAGTAAGCAGTGCTCTACACTGTGTGTAACTTCACCTACAATTGATACTTGAGCATGTTGTAATAAATCAAATACTTCGTTAATACTGCCCGAGCTGGTGTTTTCTATAGGCAGCAAACCAAAATCTGCTTGGCCATTTTCTACTTTGCCCGTAATTTCATCAAACGAGGTACAGCCAATTTCGACTAACTTGCCAGGGCGGCGGCTAAAGTATTTATGACATGCTAGCTGACTGTACGAGCCTTGCCCGCCTAAGTAAGTAACGCGATGTGTTTCGCTTAATGCATCGGGGTTTAAGTTTTTTTGCAGCATGGCTTGCTGATGCAGCACAGAGTCTTCCAAAATGGTTTGAAAAACGTTATTCACATAATACGCATCTAGACCAAGCGACTTGCCATAACCAATCAGCTTTTCGAGTAAGGCTAGTTCGCGCGCTTCATCACGAATCGGTTTGTTATTCGCAATTTTATACTCAACAACACCATGGCTAATACGGCGGCGCTTAGCTAATAACACCAATAGATCAGAGTCTATTTCGTTAATATCGTGTCTGAGCGCGTTTAAAACATCGTTGGTCATTTTGGTTTCCTCATTCCAAAAATAAGTTGCTTAGTGCAACTAAAACAAAAAAGCCTCCCAAGTGGGAGGCTTTGCTATTCGATTGATTTTATCTCACAAACAGTTCAGCCTCTTTTATATAAAGAAGCTAAAAAAAGAAAAAAAAGTGCAAGATAAGATAATTTTCATGCTGTTAATGTATGAGGTGTTACTAGCAAAGTCAACAAGCAAGCCAGTTTAAATAGACATAATGAATAATTATCAGCTCCTAGCTAACATTTAGATAAAATTTACAAATAGTTTATAAATATGAATAGGGATCTGGTATATTTCAGGTATTAGCTAAAAATAACAACAACTAAAATAGTAAGGTTGGCCTGTGGTGTATAGACGCCCTCCATCGCGTTTTGGACTAAATTCTTTAAGTGTAAAGCTGTCGTTGCTTATATCTGCAATTTGTTTAATTGCCGGTGTGTGTGCTGCCGCGCTGATGCTTAAATCTGAAGAAAAACAATTAGTTTTCGAAGAGCATGAAGTACTTAAAAGCTCCACCGAATTACTTATCAGGCAATTTGACGCACTAATCAAAACAAAATCAGCCGTTGCCAAGCAGGCTAATAATGTTGTGTCAGAGCAGCTATTTAGTGATAGCTCAGCAATCAATTTATCTAACAAAACCCAGTTACAATTTAATAGCGACGGCACTATACGCAGTGCATCGAGCGACGGCCTTTCAGCCGCATTTCTTCCTCAGCAGCATTATTCTCCTTTTTATAAGCGTTTATTTAATAACTCAGAGTCGTTATGGAAAGTCATTTCACCAACCTTAATTCACGACTTTTTTAATTTTTATATGATCACCAAAGACGATTTCATCCGTGTCTCGCCCCCCAATTGGGCGTTAAACGCACCGGCTGAACTCAGAGGCTCTAATGGTGCAACATTTAAGTATGTACAAAGTGATTTAAACCCTAGCAGAGAACCTGTTTGGTCTAAGGTTTATTACGATAAAGTATGGCATAAATGGGTTATTAGTTTGCTTGTCCCTTTGTATGTTGATAATGAATTTTTAGGGGTGACCGGCAGCGATATAGATTTAAATACGCTGATTTCATTTTTACCTGTGGGCGATAAAGAAAAACATTTACTGGTATTTGATAAAAAAGGCCAACTGCTTGCGCACCCGAGTCTTAACCCAGCGCTACAAGCAAGTTATGGCAGCAAAGATAAAACAATAACAACAAACGAATTTGTAAATCCGCAATTGCAAGCCATTATAAATGAAGCAATTACCATGAAATTACCAGAGTATGCTAATTCGTTTGTACAAAACGATGAAGCACACATTATTAATATTCGTAAAATTGATAAATTAGACTGGTATATTGGGGTTTATAAAAAACGCTCATCAACGCTCTCTGCTCTGCAAGATTTAAAACTGAAGTTTTTTGGCTTGTTTGTGCTTTATGCGGTCTTGGTTGCCTTATTGTTACACCAAGCGCTGTATCAGCTAGTGCTTCGCAGAATTCACACATTAGTACATGCAGTTACTGGCTTTGGTAAAGGGCAATTACTAACCGAATTCCCGCCAGAGAACAAAGACGAAATAGGCACGCTAAACGGCTCATTTAGAGATATGACCGTAGAAATTCGTAAGCTTATAGATGGGTTAAACCAGCGAATTACAGAAAAAGAAATTGCCGAGAAAGCCGCTAATAGGCTCTCTAAAGCCGTTGCCTTCTCAGGAACCGGTGTGGTGATCACCGATGAAAACTTTGTTATAGAATACGTTAATCCCAAAATGCTGGAGATGACAGGCTACCCAGAGAGCCACTTTAACCGCGCGCCGCTGTTGAATATTATCGCATCTGAGATGGCCATTTTGGTTGAAGATATCAATATCGACCTTCGCAGTAGAAACTACTGGCGTGGTGATACCTTGATTCAGGGCAATGATAAACAGCCTATTTGGGTATCGTTAAGTGTTTCTCCTATTCGCGAAGACGGCGGTGAGATCACCAGTTATGTAGCCTCCGCACAAGATATTTCGTTTGTTAAAGAAAGCCAGCGCAAAATGGAGCAGCTTGCGTACTTTGACACGTTAACGGGCTTAGCAAACAGAACCTTTTTTAGAATGCAGCTACGTAAATCAATGGCTTTGGCTGAGCGCGGCCATTATGCGTTTGCACTTTTTTACTTTGATTTAGATGAATTTAAACGCATTAACGATACGTTAGGCCACGATGCAGGCGATCAGTTACTAATTGAAGTTGCTAACCGCCTTAAAGCACGCTTACGCGCCGAAGATACAATTGCCCGCCTAGGGGGCGACGAATTTGCTGTATTACTCAGTGGTATTGAAAGCCAAGAGCATGCCAGTGATGTCGCAAATACTATTCAAAAAACACTTAATGTGCCTATAAAGCTTGGCAATAACGAAGTAATAGTCAGCGCTAGTATTGGTATTACAATGGCCCCTTACGATAGCCTAGAAGAAGATCAGCTTTTAAAACATGCTGATTTAGCAATGTATGAGGCAAAAGCCAAAGGGCGTAATACTTACCACTTTTATAGCCAAGAGCTTAACGCGGCTGCCAATGAAAGGCTGTTCATTGAAAACGAATTACGCCATGCGATTAAAGAAAAACAGTTTGAGGTTTATTATCAGCCGCAAATAAACTCATTAACTCAGCACGTTGTAGGCTATGAAGCGCTACTACGCTGGTTCCACCCAGTAGAAGGGCTTATATCGCCGACCAAGTTTATTCCTATTGCTGAGGCAACAGGGCTCATTGTGGAACTCGGTGAGTGGGTATTACAGCAATCGTGCGAGTTTGCCGTGCGTTTAGCGCAAGATGGACGAGATAACAACGTATCTATTAATTTATCGGCACGTCAGTTTAAAGACGCTAATTTAGTGCCCATGCTCAGCAGTATTATAAAACAAACAGGGGTAAGTGCTAAGCGGTTACACTTGGAGCTTACCGAAAGTATGCTAATGGGCAATGTTGAAGCTGCCATTACGCAGTTACACGAACTAAAAGCACTGGGTATTTCAATATCGATTGATGATTTTGGTACTGGCTATTCGTCGCTAAGTTACTTAAAACGATTCCCGGTCGACATATTAAAAATTGACCGCTCGTTTGTAAAAGATATCCCTGCTGATTCTAATGACATGGAAATTACCGCCGCTATTATAGCCATGGCGCAAAAGCTTAAATTAGACGTAGTTGCAGAAGGGGTTGAAACGATTGAACAAGTAGAGTTTTTGCAAAATAATAATTGTTATATTGTGCAAGGATTTTATTACAGCAAACCGATTGCTGAGAGCGAACTGCCAGCGTTATACAAAAAATTAAACGATGCGCCTAACATTGCTAGTAGCAAATAAAAAGTTGCGGGTTTAGCCACCCGCAATTTTTACTTTAAATTTAAGGGTTTCTAAAATCCCTTTTAGTTTTTCGCGATCATCGCCTTGAACTTCAATAATGCCTTCTTTTACCGCGCCACCTTGGCCCATTTTACTTTTTATGGTTTTAGCTAGCTTTTTTAGATCGTGCGCTTTTGGATCTATACCCACCACCAACATCACACCTTTACCTTTTCGGCCCTTAGTTTGGCGCTCTATGCGGATAAAGCCATCTTTAAACAGTTTTGCAGTGGGTTCTTGTTCAACCTTTGGCTGGCTAATTCGGCCCATATCGGTTGAATATACTAAGCGGTTATCACTCATAATTTACCTAAATAAACGTTTTTATTGATGTATTAAATAATAACAAATTTGCTGGCGAGTGTTTTTATTTTTGCTAAATACTTTTAACAGGTTATATTTAGGTCAAAGGAAATATTATTGGAGTTTATAATGAGTTTAACAAAGAGTTTATCGGTTGATGAAAGTACTTTAACGATACAAATTAAAGGCAAATTTGACTTTAATTTAGTGCAATCATTTCGCCAAGCCTATGCCCAAATTGAGCCTAAAACAAATAAAGTGATTATCGATTTAAGAGAGACTGACTACATGGATAGCTCTGCTCTTGGTATGTTGCTTAACATGAAAAAAACCATTGAAAGCCAGGTACAATCAATAGAGATCAGTAATTGTCAGCCTCAGCTTAAAAAAATACTGCAAATATCACGTTTTGATAAGAAGTTTGATATTAACTAATGACCCACGTACTTATTGTTGACGATCAGGCGCTTAATCGCATCCTGCTCGAAAAAATGCTGCTCGAAGAAAACTATAAAATATCAATTGCGTTTAACGGCCTAGAAGCACTTGAGGTGTTAGAAAAAGAAGCGATTGATATTGTTCTACTCGATGTACTTATGCCGGTAATGGATGGCTTTGAAGCTGCAAAGCTGATAAAGCAGCGATACAACGACGTTTATCTACCCATTATTTTTATTACTTCGCTTGAAGATCAAAGTAGCTTTGAGCGTTGTTTAGAAGTAGGCGGGGATGACTTTATTCAAAAGCCGTTTGAAAAAGTAATTTTAAACGCAAAAATTAAAGCGCACAGCCGTACGCGCGAATTAAGTAAAAAAGCCCATCAACAAAACACCTTACTTGAGTATCATCGCAATCAAATAGAGCGCGAGCACGAAATAATTGAGCACATTTTTAATAACTCGCTCGAAAACCAAGATAAGTTTAAAGACCATTTAGACTTTAGCCTTTCTCCTGCTTCTATGTTTAACGGTGACATGTTTTTAGTCGCGCAAAGCCCAATAGGCAATTTATATTGCATGTTGGGTGATTTTACCGGGCATGGGTTAGCGGCCGCGATTGGAGCATTACCTGCATCACGGGTGTTTTACACTATGGTGCAAAAAGGCATGGCTGTTAACGATATCGCCTCTGAGATCAATATATTACTGCATAATTTACTGCCAGAGCACATGTTCTGCGCGGCGACTATTATTGAGCTCAGTGCCTCGGGCAAAAGTATTTCAGCCTGGCTTGGTGGCTTACCAGATGCGTACTTAATAAATACCGATGGTGAAGTAAAGCAAACGCTTGAGTCGCAACACATGGCGCTGGGGATTTTAGACAGCGATGAATTTGAATATGAACTAATTAATTTAGAAGTTGATAAAAACACCCGCTTGGTGCTTTCAACCGATGGCATAATAGAAACTAACAACGACGCCGATATTTTTTATGGTGAGCAGCGCTTTTTAGCAGCACTTAAAAGCAAGCCGATGATCAGCAGTCAGCGTGTTATAGATAATGTAAATACCTTTGCCAATGGCAGTGAGCAATTAGACGACTTAAGCTTAGTGCTGCTTAATTGTTTGCCGCTAACCCCAGAGCCTGAGGCCAAAGAGGCGTATTCTAATTTGGCATTTAACTTTTCACTTAGCTTAAACGCACAGCAAATTAAATGCACAGACCCTGTGTATGATGTTGTTAATGTATTAAGCAGTGTTGAGGGGCTTAGGTCGCATCGCTCAAATATATTTTTATTGCTTTCTGAGGCGTATAACAATGCACTTGATCATGGTGTGTTAGGCCTTGATTCAGACATAAAAAAACAAGACGATGGCTTTTTTAAATACTATGAATTAAGAGAGCAAGCACTGAGTAAAATGAAGGAGGCGATGATTATTATTGATATGCGATATTGCCCAGATACTTTGTGTTTGTACTTTATTATTTGTGACTCGGGTAGGGGGTTCTCAAGTGACTCTTCTACACGTACCGAACTCAACGCAGAGTTTGGGCGTGGCTTATCGTTACTCGAAGAAGTGGCAGAAAAAGTCACGTATAACGCAAGTGGTAACCAAGTCGAAATGTGTTACAAGTTGCTATAGCTCAGAAAAAATTTCCATGTTATTATCTAAAAAATTTTAGATGTATGGATGGCCAAATGATTTCTTCTTACCTTGATATTGCGCAATTAAATATAGACCCACAATTAATTGCCAAAGAGCTAGAGCAGCTAGAACAGTATATTGCTGCAAGCGCGCTGCCGTCTGTACGTTGGGAATATCAAATTCCTGAACTCGGTGAAGGCGGTGCGTGTAGTTTGTTTGGTTATTTACAAGATGAGCCATTTAAACTTACTGATCACGTGAGCGCGACTTCACAAAACGAGCAAAAACTAGCAAACCTACAAAATATAGTTAATTACATAGAGCAGCAAACACAGGTCGATTGGTATGGTATTTATCAAGCGGTTGACACTGCTCAGGGTCCGCAATTATTAAAGCTGGCGTATCAAGGTGCGCCAAGCCGTCCACTGTTTCCTCTTACTGAAGCATTTGCAGCAGGCAGCAATAATGTACAAGTTGCATTGTCTAAGCGCGGGCGTGTAATTAACAACGTAGAAAACTATTTAGCACAAGGTGGCGAGTACTATACGTGCGACCCTAAAGTGAAAGCTGAAACCTGTTTACCCTTATTTAATGAGCAACATGAATGCGTCGGTATTATAGATGCAGAGGCATTTAGTAACGACTTTTTTGATAGCCGTACACTGGCTGTATTAGTTGCGTGCTGCATTAAAATTCCTCACTTTCTAGTGTAAATATCACTAGCCAAGAAGGTAAGCTTTTATGTTAAGCTTACTACAACAGCCAACCCCTAATTAATGATAAGAGATAGCTAATGTTCTCAGAATTAAAACCATTACCAACAGATCCTATTCTTGGCCTTATGGCAGCCTATAAACAAGATACAAACCCTAACAAGATTGATTTAGGTGTAGGTGTCTATAAAGATGAGCAAGGCAACACACCGGTATTAAAAGCGGTAAAAAAAGCTGAAGCATTTCGTTTAGAAAACGAAACAAGCAAATCTTACATTGGTTTAGCGGGTAACTTAGACTACTGTCAAAAAATGGAAAACCTATTACTAGGTGAGCACCAAGCACTTTTAGCAAACCGCGTACGTACTGCACAAGCACCAGGTGGTACAGGTGCACTTCGCGTTGCCGCTGAATTTGTTAAGCGTTGCAATAAAGACGCAACAGTGTGGGTAACTACGCCAACATGGGCAAACCACATTAGCTTGTTTGAAGCTGCGGGCTTAAACGTTAAAGAATACCCGTACTACGATTACGAAAACAAAGATTTATTGTTCGACGACATGATAAACACCCTTAAGCAAGTACCAAAAGGGGATATTGTGCTACTTCATGCTTGTTGTCATAACCCAAGTGGTATGGACTTAAACGAGACACAGTGGAACACAGTTGCTCAGCTTGCAAAAGAAGTTGGCTTTACACCACTTATTGATATTGCTTACCAAGGCTTTGGCTCGTCACTTGAAGAAGATGCACGTGGACTGCGCATTTTAGCTGATGCAGTAGAAGAGCTAATTATTTGTTCATCATGTTCTAAAAACTTTGGTTTATACCGTGAGCGTATTGGTGCGTGTTCAATTATTGCAAAAGATACTGCAACCGCTGATATTTCAAATTCAGTGCTATTAAGCGTTGTTCGTAGTATTTACTCAATGCCTCCAGCGCACGGTGCTGACATTGTAAACACTATTTTAAGCAGCACAGAGCTTACACAAATGTGGCACAGTGAGCTTGATGAAATGCGTAATCGTATTAATGGTTTACGTAGCTTAATTAAAGAAAGCTTAGCAGCAAAAGAGATAGAGCAAGACTTTTCGTTTATTGAACGTCAACACGGTATGTTTTCTTTCTTAGGTATTAATAAAGAGCAAATTGCGCGCCTACAAAAAGAATACGGTATTTACATTGTTGGTTCTAGCCGCGTAAATGTAGCGGGTATTAGTGATACTAACATTGAGTATTTCGCAAACGCCGTTGCTGACGTTTGTAAATAATACTATTACATAACAGTAATAAAAAACCGCCCAGCCTAAACTTTAGGCTGGGCGGTTTTTTTAGCTGTTATTTATACCAATTAGCTAATACCAATCTGCAATAATACTTAATCATTTTACGGGGCTAAACGTGTCGCTACCTGCGTAAAAAAACTCTCAATTAAAACACCTAAATAGCGAATTTTTTGCCGAGCTATCAACACGTTTATCCACCCTCAAAGTAGATCACTTAATTAAGCGAATTGGTATAACTATAATTACAGCACTATTCGCTATCGATTAAGTCTTCTACGCCTACAATCAGCCATGGTGCATCTGAGGTGGTAGCACGCTCAAGGTGCCAAATCTCTAAAATAGGCTCTTCTTTTTTATCGTCTAAGTCGCGGTATTTGCCTTTAAATTGCACACTTACTTGCCACGAATTTGCTGTTGTTTCAGCGCGTACAAGCTCGGCATCAATAAACATCACCTCAGTCGCTACCCGTTCAATCGCTTCGCGCTCAGTTTTAAACTCTTGAGCTAACGATGGGCTTAAATACTCAGCCATCGTGGCGTAATCAGCATTATTCCAAGCAGTTTGCATAGTGTGATAGTGGCTACGTGCGCCTTGTAAAAAGCCATTTACGTCAAAATTAGGGGGTAAATTGAAAGGCACTTGCTCAGTGTGTGCGCTTTGCTGGGTAAAACCACTGTTAGTAGGTTGCTCTGCGGCAGTTTGCTTAAAAGCAGAGTGCCCCGTAGCGTGTGTACCGGCTAATTGCGGGGAGTGGCGAGCGCGCATAAACCCCGTAATAAGTTTAAACAAAATAAAGGCAACGCCTGCTAATAAAATAATTTCTAATAGCTGCATGCCCTCAAAGTTATCTCCTAGCATAGCGGCAATTAAACCGCCGGCTAACAGTCCGCCTAATACGCCGGCCATAATGCCTTTTTTACTGCTTTTTGTCTTGGCTGCAGGTGCTGTGGTATCGGCTTTTTGCTTTTGTGTGGTTTGTTGTGTTGCTGGGGTTGTACCGCGTTTACTACTACCAAACTTTTTGCGTGCGTGTGCATCAAAACTTGCTGTACACAGTAGTGCAAGTAATGAAAATATAACGATGATGTTCTTCATGTAATTCCCTAAGTTAAACTGAGCGGTGAGTATAATTAACTTTTCAGTAAAAATTAATAATTACATTTAAAATCAATTGTTTTGGATGAAAAGTGAGCGCTGAATAGGCACAAAAAAACCGCTCAGTGTTACTCAGCGGTTTTTAGTCGTTAAGCGCTAGTTACAGCCAGCGAATGGCATTGGTAACCCGCTCGTTGTACACATTAATTGGCGCGCCGGAATTAGCCACTAAAATAGTATCGGCTTTGTCGCCTCGATTAATATGACCAGCAAAGCGCGCATCATGAAAATCATCTTCGCCAAACCCAAACGACTTATTCTCAGAAGGAACAATAAAGACCGTCATGGGGCCAAAGTCCGACTCAAAAATTAAGTGCAGACCTTTTTCACCTTTAAAGTCGCAAAACATCGCATAAGTAATTTTACCTGGCAGCTCTTCTATATGAGCGCCTAGCAGTGCAAGCTTATCGTTAACGCTTTGTAGGCTAATAGCATTGGTTTTTTCTAGGGCGGTAATTTCATGGTAAACATGGGTTAAAGCATGTTCGCCTGCTTCATGAGCAATGTGTTGCTCTGTGCTAAAAAAGAATGCGCCAATAGCTACAAAAAAAGACGCGGCTAGGGCTAAGTGAACACGGTCAAACTTAAAACGTGAGCGTGCATCTACAACGTTATCCCCAGTTGCTTGCTCTTCTTGCATTGCTTTTTCTTTTAACGAGGTGTTTAAAAGAATACGCTCAGCAAGGTTGTCAGGCACAGGCACATCTAACGCATCTTGAATTTGTTTATCAAAGTCTTTCATATCGCTTATAAAGTTTTGTCGCTCAGAGCTCTCTTTAGCAAACTCTAAAAGCTCCTTATCTAAATCGTTTGGCTGCGCAATAGTGCGTCGACGAAACTCAAGTTCATCCATTATTTTGATGCCCCTTTAAGTTGTTCATCATCACGGCTTAAAGCCTCTTTAAGTTGGTTTCTGGCACGGTACAAACGAGTCATAACCGTGTTTTTATTTAAATCGAGAATCTCTGCTATTTCTTCACCAGAGCACCCCATAACAACTTGCAGAAGTAAGGGTTCTCTGTATTCATCAGATAGCAGCGCAATTTGGCGTTGGATAACCGTTTGCTCCATTTCATCATCTAACGAATGGCTGGTTTCATCGACAAGTGTATCGTTTTCTACATCGCTGTAGTCAAACTGCTTGCGCTCAAAGCGACGTGCATTTTCTCTGCGCAAAATAGTCAGCAGCCACGGCTTGGCGGCTTTTTGATCCAATAATGAGTCAAGCGAGCGCCAAGCACGTAAAAACGTTTCTTGTACTAGGTCATCTGCAATATGTGGGTCACGGCATAACCAATAAGCAAAGCGATAAAGCTCCTTATTATATACATGGACCAAGGCTTCATAGCGCTTTTGTTTCTCTGCCATATCAACTAAGACCTGATTATTTGATTTTTTCTTTCCAAGCATAAGTACTTTTTTAATTAAAATTTATTATTTAATGCATGAAAAGACCTAAATTTATCAAACTAGTTAATAAAGGTCTTTTAATACAGCTTGTTGCGACTTTGTACGTTGAACTTGGTGCTGCTCAATTATGTTAATAATAGCATTAAGATCGATATCTGCACTGCTATTTGCATAAAGAGCTGACTGTAAACGGTTAACTTGCGTCGCCAGTTCATCATTATTGATGTTGTGTATTAACGTATCTATCGCAGCCACTTTTTTGCCCGTTAGCTTAATCGCTACCGCATTTAGTTCGCTATAAAATGCATTGAGATTATTTGATTTAGCTGCATTTTTAAGCGCGTTTAATGAAAGCGGTTGGGCTTTATTTACAGATACACTGTTATTTTTTGGCTCATTATTAGTAGAACGGCTTAACCAATAAAAAATTGCAGTGATTATCCAAAAAATATACCCAAGCACGGCAACAATAATTAACCAAAGCGGAATAACACTTTGCGGCGCGGCTATTGCTGTATTGGGCTGCTGTGTATTACTTACTTTATTAGCAGGCAAAGTTGGCTCACCTGTATTAAGGTTGTCGTTTGCAATAGCACCTGGGTTTATAGCATTGGCGCTTGGTGTTACCGTTATAGTGCGCTCAGGCAATGTAGCGTAGCTAATGCGGTTCATTTTGGTGTTATACCAAGGCAGTGTTATTTCTGGGAGGGTGTAGGTGCCCGCTTTTTGTGGTAATAACGCAAATGACGCTGTTTGCTGAGATACAACCCGTCCGTTTCTTACGGCATTGTTTGTTTCTACATCATCGGGGTAACTGCGAATTCCCGCAATGGTTTTCATATCAATTTCGGGCAGTTGCTCTTTAGTAACCCCTAATGCGGTTAAGGTAATAGTGCGTGTAATAGGCGTGCCAACTTCTACTGTTTTTTCATCAGGCTGCCACTGCTCATCAATATTAACTAACTCACTGGGTAGCCATGCGCCTTTATAGTTTGCCGGAATAGGTTTTATCTCAAGTTGCTGATCATCCCCTAAAGCCGACACCTCTAATTGGCGGTAATTTTGCTGTACACGGCCTTGAAACGTAGGGCCAACAATGGTGTATACACCACTTTTTTGCGGTTGTAGTAAGTATTCTCGGGTGATCACTAAATAACGTTTACCATCTACAAGCTCATAGCTTTCGGTTTGTTTACCTAATTGAGTAAGCTGTGCATCTTGCATACTGGGCGTACTTAGGCTGCCATCAAGCAGCTCTTTTGCTAGGTAGAGTTTAATCGTATATACGCCAGCTTCTTGAACAAACAACGAGTCACTTGAGAGCGATGTTTTTAAAAAAATATCGTTATTTTTATCAGCATCGGCAGCGCGTTTTGCCACTTTTAATTTTATTGGCTGCGAGCTTAAACCGGCCACGTTAAATGCCGGAATGGTGTATTCACCTTCATTACGGGTCATTAACTTAACAGACCAGGTTGTTTGCTTATTAATGCTGCCATTTATAATGTTGGTGCGCGTACTTAAACTTGTTGGCCCAACTACAAAGTCTTTAAGTAACACCGAGGTGTCGGGTTGCTCGCTTTTTATTGTGTC
The DNA here is from genome assembly GCF_028599255.1 of Pseudoalteromonas sp. Angola-7. NCBI lineage: Bacteria > Pseudomonadati > Pseudomonadota > Gammaproteobacteria > Alteromonadales > Pseudoalteromonadaceae > Pseudoalteromonas > Pseudoalteromonas sp. Angola-7. The sequence goes on along the minus strand of NZ_JAQREL010000002.1, from coordinate 232,083 downwards.
GTCAACTGAAATGTTAAGCATAAAAAATTCGCCAGCAAGGACTGGGTTTTTATCTACACTTGCCTCTAATTTGGTGGCGGCCCATGATGGCATCGCACTTAATAGCAATAAACAGCAAAATAATCGCATTACCATGATTTTTCTACTCCTGTAGGGCGACGTTGATATTGTCTTTTTTGGGCTTCTAATTGCATTTTATTCCGTAATAAAATTGCCGGATCGTCCGGTACTTTTCTTAATAACTGGTTAAGCTGCTGGGCTTTTTCTTTCTCTTCGTTGGTGAGCTCACGGGTTTGTGCTTGCGCGGCTTGTTGTTGAGCATTTTGCTTTTGCTCATCGGTTAACGTTTGCTGCTGCGCTGTTTGCGGCTGAGTATTTTCAGCCTGTTCTTCGTTTGTTTGCTCAGGCTGTTTTTGCTCTTGATTAGCTTGTGGCTGAGTTTGTAGTTCTGGCTCATTTTGTTTATCTGATTGTGAACCCGACTCAGCACTTTGTTGGTCTTGCTCAGTGTCAGACTCATCACTTGGCTCACCTTGCTGATCTTGTGATTGCTCGCCTTGACTTTGCTCTGATTGAGAATCGCTATTTTCACCTTGTTGGTTTTGATCTGATTGCTGATTGTTTTGTTGCTCACTTTGATCAGATTGTTGCTGGTTATCTTGCGAATCACCCTCTTGCTGTTGCTGCTGTTGTTGCTCGAGCAACTGCTCAACCAAAGCTTGGTTATCAGCGGCTTCGCTAAAGTTAGGTTGTAGCATTTGTGCTTGTTTGTAAGCATCTATGGCTTGTTCTAGCTGTCCTGATTTGGCAAGCGTGTTGGCATAGTTATAAAAACCAGTGGCTGATTTATCTTTACTAAAGGCTTCTAGTGCGGCATCAAAATTACCTTGTTGGTACAATGCAGACCCTTTTAAGCTGCTTGAGTCGGCATTGGCGGCCCGTTCAAAATCTTTATTTTTATAAGCATCAAGCGCTTGCTGATCAGTGTTTTTTAAAAAAGAGGGGAGCTCTAATGCACTTGCCTGTTGGGTTGGCAAAACGCTGAGTACTAAAAAGGCACCTACAAATGTTGCACTTCTAAATAAATAAAGGCCTAAGGGCAGTAAAATAAGTAACCCATATATACCTGCGTCTATGCGCCACAGGGCATGGCTTTGTTTTTCATCTTTTAATAACTCACTGTTGGCACTTGGTGCAAAAGTGGCTATGTCACTGCTGCTTGGTTGGTAAAGGGCAAACTTTCCACCACTGCGGGTCGCTAGGCTTTTTAAGCGGCTTATGTTAATGGTGGGGATGACTATTTGACCGTAGCTGTCTTTTAAAAAACCGCCTTCAGGTAATTTAATTGGTGCGCCTTGCTCTGTGCCTACGCCATAAATATTTAGCCGATAAGAAGAATTACTGGTAAAGCTAGTAATATCGCTTTGCTCTTCTTGGTCTATGCCATCGGTGACTAATATTATATCGCCATCTATATAGCCTGCTTGCGTTAAAAGCTCTTTTGCCATATCAAGGCCAGCTAAAACATTAGAGCCTTTGTCGGGCATAATGTCTGGGCTTAAACTCGGAATTAAATTAGTAAGCGTAGTGGCATCGTTTGTAAGTGGCGAGATAGTAAATGCACTGCCGGCATAGGCAACTAAAGCGGTGTCGCCTTCTTTAAATAGCTCAATCATATCGAGTGCTTTAAAGCGTGATTGCATTAAACGGTTCGGTGCTATATCGGTACTGTACATTGAGTACGACATATCCATTACAATCACACGAGCACTTTTACTTTGAAATACAGGGACCTGTTTTTCTTCAAAACTAGGGCCTGCACTAAAAATAATAGCTAAACAGCAAAATACAGCGACCAGCCAAAGTGGCTGGCTGGCTTTAGTGTTTGACTCGTTCATAATAAACGGCGCCAAATGAGGGGCAATTAGGTTATCTGCGCTTTGTTTTTTATGCTTAATAAAGGCTATAAAAAACAACGCAAGTGCAGGTATTAAAAGCCACAAAACAGCGGGACGAATAAATGTAAAGTCCATTAGTTAGGCTCCTTTAATGCACGTAAGGTGCTTAACATTACTTTTAAACTAATGAGTAAAATAGCAATAAGTAGTGGGTAGTAAAACAATGAGCTTTGCGGGCGAAATGTTTGCTCATCTGCGCTAATTGGCTCTAACTTATCAAGCTCTGCGTAAATTTGCTGAAGGCCAGCTACATCTTTGGCTCTAAAATATAACCCACCGGTTTGTTCGGCAATGTCTTTTAACAAGCTTTCATCTAAGCTGCCCCCACTCATACCACCCATATTAAATAGGCTAAATCCACGGGGGTTATCTGAGCCAACACCTATGGTATATACTTTTATGCCTTCCTCGCGGGCAAGGAGTAGGGCATCTTCAGGTTTTAAATTACCAGCGGTGTTTTGGCCATCGGTTAATAGCACCACAATACGGTTACTTTTATCTTTGTTGGCAAAACGCTTTACCGATAAACCTAGTGCATCGCCAATAGCAGTGGCACGCCCAACTAAGCCTATTTGAGACTCACTGAGCATTTTACTTACGGTTTTAACATCGCGAGTCAGTGGCGTTTGTAAAAATGCGGTGTCGCCAAATAATATCAGGCCTAACCTGTCACCTTGGCGCTGCTCTATAAAGTCACTCAATACCGCTTTTACCATAGTGAGGCGATCAACATATTGGCCGTTGTAAGCCATGTCTTGTTCGGTCATTGAGCCAGATAAATCGACCGCAAGCATTATATCGCGCCCTTCGTTTGGTAATGAAATGGGGTCGTCTAACCATGTTGGGTTGGCTGCAGCAGTGACCAGTAATAGCCAAAGTAGCCATTCAAAAATAGTTAGTTTACGTGCGCTTTTTTCAAGGCTTTGGCTGGCTAAGTTATGTTTGGCAAAGCTTGGAATACGTAACCGGGTATGTGCGTTACTGGCAGCAGGTTTTAATAATAAAAGTAATAAGGGCAGAGGTAGTAATAAAAACAACCATGGCCAGCTAAATTCAAACATGTACTGGCTCCTTTAGTTTAAATTGCTTTATGCCTTGGCGTAATTTTTCGTTAAGCGCGTCATTGGTTTGCTGCGCATTATACAGGCTTAAAAGCTCATGCTCGGTAAAGCTTAAACCGGTTAAGGTATTAAGTGTGTTACACCAGTTAGCAGTTGATTGCGTTGCTAGGCGTTTATCGTAATACTCTATTACTAAGCGCTTTAAAATAATATGAAGTGTTTGCGCGCTTTGCTCGTTGTGGCTTAAATCGATTGCGTAGCGCTTAGGCTTTTTAAATTTATAATTTTTGTAAAACCAAAAAGCAGCTGCACACAGTGCTACGAACAGCAGGGTAATAATAACCCACCAAGCAGGGGCGAGTGGCCACCAACTAACTTGGCTTGGCGCTATTATATCGTGCAGGCCATCGAGTGGATTGGTTTGCATGGTTATTTTCTCACTAATTGCAGCTCAAGCGGGCTGGCTGCATTGAATGATATTAAGTTAAGACCCGATTTAGTTAAGCGATTTAGGCGTGTGCTAAATGCTTGCTCGGCGTTTTTTGCAAAGCGTTCTCTAAAGCTTTTATCCATAAGCGGTAGCGCAAAATCTTGGCCGTTGGCATTAACAGTGACAGCGTTTTTAAACGCGGGGAGCGTATGTTCAAACGGATCACTTATATGACAGCCTATCAGCTCACAGTGGCGGCTTAATATTTCTAATTGTTTAAAGCTTGCATCATCTAAGGCATTAAAGTCAGAGACTAAATACACTAAGCTGCCAGGTTTAGCTAGGTGGTTAAGTCGTTTTAAATTATCGCTAAAGTTGTTGGTTGCTTGTTTATCTATATTGTTAAGTGCTTGCTGGTGGCTGTCGCATAGATTATGACACAGCTTTAATACCGCTTTTTCGCGGGCGCTGGGCTTTAGTTCTAAATGCGAGTGTTGATTAAACACGATACCGCCAATTCTATCTCCGCGTTGACACGCCGACCACGCAACTAGCGCGCTAATGTGCGCAGCCTGTACCGACTTAAGCAGCAGCTTTGAGCCAAATAGCATAGAGTTTGAAAAATCAGTAAATACAAAAACAGGGCGCTCTTTTTCTTCTTGAAAAAGCTTTGTATGGGTTTCGCCGGTACGCGCTGTTACTCGCCAGTCAATAGAGCGAATGTCATCACCTTGCTGGTAATGACGCACTTCGGCAAACTCCATACCTCGGCCTTTATGGGGCGCAAGGTATTGCCCAGTTAAACTGTTTTTAATTTTAACTTTTGGTGCCAGCTCTAATAACTGTGCTTTAGCTTTATAATACAGCAGCTCTTTTAGCGCTAAATTTACACCGTGGCTGTGGCTTTCTTTTAGCCACGCCTTTGAGTCTAATTGTGTTTGCATAACTTAGGGTACGGCTACAAGTTCAACAATGCGGCTTATAACCTGATCTTTAGTAATGCCATCAGCCTGTGCTTCGTAGCTTAAAATAATACGATGGCGCAGTACATTATGTACAACGGCTTGAATGTCATCGGGTGCTACAAAATCGCGGCCATGTAACCAAGCGTGGGCACGGGCACATTTATCAAGTGCAATGGTGGCACGAGGACTTGCGCCAAACTCAATCCAACGGCCAAGTTGCTCATCAAACTTAGCCCCTTCACGAGTGGCAATAATAAGCTGTACTAAATATTGCTCAAGCGGCTCGGCTAAATACAAGCCTAAAATAGCTTGGCGAGCGGCAAATAAATCGCTTTGGGTAATTTGTTGCATAACCGCTTGTTGTTCATTAAGTGCTTCACCACGGGTTAATCGCAGTATGTCTAGCTCGTGCTCTGCACCTGGGTAATCAATGCTTAAATGTAATAAAAAGCGGTCTAATTGTGCCTCAGGCAGCGGGTAAGTCCCTTCTTGCTCCAGCGGGTTTTGGGTAGCCATTACCATAAATAAATCGCTTAGCGGGTAGGTGTTTTTGCCTACCGTTACTTGGCGCTCTGCCATGGCTTCTAGTAGTGCTGATTGTACTTTTGCTGGGGCACGGTTTATTTCATCGGCTAAAATAAGGTTATGAAATAAAGGGCCTTTCTCAAACACAAATTCACTGGTTTGTTGGCGGTAGATATCGGTGCCAGTTACATCGGCTGGTAATAAGTCGGGCGTAAACTGTACGCGCTGGAACGAGCCTTCAATACCTTTAGCAAGGGCGTTAACAGCACGGGTTTTTGCAAGCCCTGGCGGGCCTTCTACTAATAGATGGCCATCAGCTAAAATGGCAATAAGGAGTGCTTGAGTAAGCTCTGGCTGGCCAATAATTTGTGTATCTAAGTACGTTTTTAATTGTTTGAATGCGTTAGCTGCCATAATAAATAGACTTCCTCGTCAGCTGGGTTTGTACCTAATTTATTTTAGGTGATTAATACTGACCTAGTTATAAGGTTTATAAGTGAGTAACTCAAGAGTTAGACTGTATTTTTAAAAATAGTTCGTTATTTTTTAACGGTTTTTAGCGTACCACAAAACTTTGTAAAAACGCGTAAAAAAGCCTATTGTGGTAGTCAATATTAAGCACTATGTATATATCTACCTTTAGTGCTTTTGTATAAATTTGTGTTTATCTATTGGCTTTAGCACACGGGTTGTTTAGAATCGAGGAAAACAAACAGGTCAGACCTGTCAGCGGGAGAGCATAAATGTCTGAGCAAAACATACTAAAAACACCAAAAGGCGACCGTATTGCCATCGTTAGCGGCTTACGTACTCCTTTTGCAAAACAAGCAACAGCGTTTCACCATGTACCAGCCCTTGATATGGGTAAGTTGGTGGTTAACGAAATGCTTGAACGATTAAATTTCGACAAGTCAGAAATCGATCAACTTGTATTTGGTCAAGTAGTACAAATGCCAGAAGCGCCAAATATTGCACGTGAAATTGTTTTAGGTACGGGTATGCCAGTAGGCGTAGACGCGTATTCAGTATCGCGTGCGTGTGCTACCAGCTTTCAGGCCATTGCTAATGTAGCTGAATCTATTATGGCAGGCTCTGTAAATGTAGGTATTGCCGGTGGCGCCGACTCATCTTCAGTATTACCTATTGGCGTAAGTAAAAAATTGGCAGGTAGCTTAGTTGATTTAAACAAAGCACGTACCTTAGGCCAGCGTTTACAAATATTCTCAAAACTGCGTTTAAAAGATTTATTACCAGTACCGCCTGCGGTTGCTGAGTACTCAACAGGCCTTTCAATGGGGCAAACTGCTGAGCAAATGGCTAAAACACATAATATAAGCCGTGAAGATCAAGATGCACTAGCGCATCGCTCGCATTCACTTGCAACCCAAGCATGGGCCGACGGCAAGTTAAAAGATGAAGTAATGACGGCACATTTACCGCCATATAAAAGCTTTATTGAAGAAGATAATAACATTCGTAAAAATTCTACAGTTGAAGGCTACGCTAAGCTTAAACCAGTATTTGACCGCCAACATGGCTCGGTTACCGCTGCAAATGCAACACCATTAACCGATGGTGCAGCCGCCGTACTGATGATGAGCGAAAGCAAAGCAAAAGCACTAGGCTACGAAATTTTAGGTTATGTACGTAGCTTTGCGTTTTCGGCAATTGGTGTAGAAAAAGACATGCTAATGGGCCCAGCGCATTCAACGCCTATCGCACTTGATAGAGCAGGTATTACACTTGCTGATTTAGATTTAATTGAAATGCACGAAGCCTTTGCATCGCAAACACTTGCCAATATGAAAATGTTTGCATCAGATAAGTTTGCGCAAGAGCAACTTGGTCGTAGCAAAGCAATTGGCGAAATTAACATGGATAAGTTTAACGTTAACGGCGGCTCACTGGCATATGGTCACCCATTTGCAGCAACCGGTGCTCGCTTAATTACGCAAAGCTTACACGAGCTTAAACGTCGTGGTGGCGGTTTAGCATTAACAACAGCGTGTGCTGCTGGTGGTTTAGGTGCAGCCTTTGTATTGGAGAGCGCGTAATGACAGATTCAGTATTTAATTTAACGGTAGATGAAAACAAAATTGCCGTAGTAACCATTGATGTGCCGGGTGAGAAAATGAATACCCTGCGCGACTCATTCGCTGATGACTTAAAAGCTTTACTTGAACAAGCAAAACAAGAGTCAGTAAAGGGGATGGTATTTATTAGTGGTAAAAGCGATAACTTTATCGCGGGCGCTGATGTAAAAATGCTTGATAGCGTGCAAAAGCGTGAAGATGCGTTAGCAATTAGTGAACTTTGTCATCAAGCCTTTTTTGATATGACAAAACTACCTTATACAACAGTAAGTGCAATACATGGTGCTGCGCTTGGTGGTGGTTTAGAGTTTGCTTTAGCGTGTGATTACCGCGTAGGCACAGATAGCGATATGACTAAAGTAGGCCTGCCAGAAGTACAACTTGGTTTATTACCAGGTGGCGGCGGTACGCAGCGTTTAACTAAAATTGTAGGCATTCAAAAAGCACTTGAATGGATGCTAACTGGTAAGCAGATTCGTCCTAAGCAAGCTAAAAAAGCGGGCGTATTAGATGATGTAGTACCACAAAGCGTATTACTAAAAGTCGCTAAAGAATTTGCCGCTAAGAAAAAGCCAGCAGATAAAGAGCCAAAGCTTGATAAAGTAAGCAAATTATTAGAGTCAAACCCGTTTGGCCGTAACTTTATCTTTAAAAAAGCCAAAGAAAACGTCCTTAAAAAAACCGGCGGACATTACCCTGCGCCGCTTGCAATTATTAAGGCTGTGCGTGCAAGTGTAGAGCTGGATAAATTAAAAGCATACAAAACAGAAACTGAAAGCTTTGCAACACTTGTAATGAGTGATGAATCTAAAGCGCTTCGCGGTATTTTCTTTGCAACCACTGAAATGAAAAAAGAGTGGCGCAACGACGATGCGCCAGCAATCAGTAAAACAGCTGTTTTAGGTGGCGGCCTAATGGGTGCCGGTATTGCGCATGTAAGCGCAGTAAAAGCCAAAGTCCCTGTACGTATTAAAGATGTAGCAGAGCAGGGCATTAGTAATGCCATGAACTACACCTACAAAATTTTAGATAAGCGCCTTAAACGCCGCATTATGTCTAAAGCTGATATGCAGTTAACAATGAACCGTATTACCGGTACTACCGACTACAGTGGCTTTAAACACATTGATTTAGTAGTAGAAGCTGTATTTGAAGATTTAGCCTTAAAGCAAGGTATGGTTGCCGATATAGAGCAGCAATGCCAAAGCAATACTATTTTTGCAAGTAACACGTCATCACTGCCTATTTCACAAATTGCAGCACAGGCACAGCGCCCTGAAAACGTGATTGGCCTGCATTACTTCTCGCCAGTTGAAAAAATGCCACTCGTGGAGATTATTCCGCACGAAGGGACTTCACAAGAGACTATTGCGCGCGTAGTTAACTTTGCACGTAAGCAAGGTAAAACGCCCATTGTGGTAAAAGACATGGCAGGTTTTTACGTAAACCGTATTTTAGCGCCTTATGTAAATGAAGCAGCTAATTTAATGCTTGCCGGTGAGCCAATTGAAAAAATTGATGCAGCCCTTGTAGAGTTTGGTTTCCCAGTTGGGCCGCTTGCTTTACTTGATGAAGTAGGGATTGATATAGGCTCTAAAATTGCCCCAATTCTTGAAAAAGAATTAGGCGAGCGATTTAAAGCGCCTGATGCATTTTCTCGTATGATTGATTCAAAACGCCTAGGCCGCAAAACGGGTCGTGGCTTTTATGAGTACGATAAAAAGAGCAAAAAAGTTGACGAGTCAGTGTATGAGCTATTAGGTGTAACCCCTGCACCGCGTTTAAATAAAAGCGAAATTGCTAAGCGTTGTGTATCACAAATGCTTAACGAAGCCGTGCGTTGTTTAGACGATGGCATTATTGCCAGCCCACGTGATGGCGACATTGGCGCTATATTTGGTATTGGCTTCCCACCGTTTTTAGGTGGACCGTTTAGCTATATGGATAAATTGGGCGCCAGCAAGGTTAGCTCTGAAATGTCTACATTAGCTAATAGCAATGCAAATTTTGCCCCATGCGACACGTTAGTAAGTATGGCTGAATCAGGCGCTAAGTTTTATCAAACGCAGCCTGTTGCAGATGAGCCAAGCCCAGCACCTGTTGCTGAACAAGCAATAGAAGCAGAGCCTGCTGATGAGCAACCTCAAGAAGAGAGCGTTGACTCACCAAAGCAAGACTCGTAAACAGCTTGATTAAAAAAAACCGCATTATATGCGGTTTTTTTATATCTGCTATTTGTAAATATAGAATTCTAGGGCGCAATAATACCAACCCGCAATAATACTTAATTATTCTGCGGGGATAACGTGTCGCTACCTGTGTTAAAAACGTGCATTTATAAAACCTAAATTGCCAGTTTTTATTTAGTTATCGACAGGTTTTTACCCTCAAATAAGTCTTATAATTAAGTGGCTTGCTATAAAGTATGTTAGCTTATTTTGCAGCTGAGCAGATAAGAGGTAAACCATTATGCAGTTGTTTACAGCACGATTGGCAATGCGCCCGCTTCAAAGCAGTGATTGGCCATTATTTTTGCAGTTACATCAAAATCCTACCGTGATCCGTTATTGCTACGATATGCCCAGCGAAGCGTTTGTACGCAGCCGGTTTGAACAACGTTTAAAAAGCTGGGATAGCACTTCTACTCATCCACTTTGCCTTGTGGTATTTGATAAGTATTCAAATGAGCCCATGGGTGTAACGGGGTTTACATACGAACTTGAGCAAGCTGAGCTAGGCTATTTGTTTTTACCCGCGTATTTTAATCAAGGCTTTGCCAGTGAGTCATTGCGTGCCGTGATTGAGTGGGCATGGCAACACTGCGGTATTACACAGTTTAAAGCCGTGGTTACAAAGGGGAATATAGGGTCTGAAAAGGTATTACAAAAGTGTGGATTAACGTTAACTGGCATTAATACGCAAGCGCACACTATTAATAATACACGTTATGACGATTTGATATACACATTAAAATTGTAGCAAATAGGGCTAGCAAGCTAGCCCGTGATGGTGGTTTCTATAGATGTGCTTCAATTGCTTTACGGTCTTTTTCTGGCATATTCTCAACAACTAATTTGAACGAATTATCGATCATTCTTTCAATTTCGCCTTGTGGAATAGAGCCATCTAATATCACCGTATTCCAAAGCCGCTTGTTCATATGATAGCCAGGGATCACCGCAGGAAAAATATCACGCAATTTAAGTGCTTCATCGGGATCGCACTTTAAATTAAGCCACCAAATAGGATCTCCATCATCATTTACGTCTCCATCATTACCTAAGGCAAGGGTGGCAAACATTTTATGATTTACTTTATAAACATCAACCTCTTGAGCAAATGGTTTTGTCACTTGCACCAAGGGCTTCTTTACTAAATACTCATGTACTGTGTTTTGGTCCATGATCCAATCCTTGAAGTCATACTCGGTAGAGATACCATAGCAGTTTTTTTCGCTTTTGATTATAGGTATTTAGTTTTAAATTAAAAATTTGCAAGTCTATATCAAATGCAGCCCCAAATTAACGTATTTTTAGTTGAACAATACCCAGTTCGTGGTATGTTTCTGGCAATCAAAAAAATAATAGGAAAACCCCCATGCCAAAGGCGAGTGAAGTTAAAAAAGGAACCGCGATTGAGTTTAATAATCGCGTGTTGGTAGTTAAAGATATTGTACGTTCAGTACCGCAAGGTCGTGCAGGCGGTAGTTTGTACCGTATGCGTTTATACGATGTAGTAACAGGTGCAAAAGTAGACGAAACCTTCAAAGACAGCGACATGCTAACCCTAGCAGATTTAACTCGCCGCGAAGCAATGCTTTCGTACATTGATGGCGATGAATACGTGTTTATGGATAATGAAGACTACACGCCGTATAACTTAAACAAAGAGGCGATTGCAGAAGAGATTCAATTCGTTAACGAAGAAACGCAAGGCGTACACGTTATTGTGATTGATGGCTCGCCTGTAGGTTTAGATTTGCCATCAAGCGTAGAGCTGGTTGTTGAAGAAACAGACCCTTCAATCAAAGGCGCTTCTGCCAGTGCACGCTCTAAGCCTGCACGCCTGAGCACGGGTTTAACCATTTCGGTGCCTGAGCATATATCTACGGGCGACCGTATCCGTATTAATACGGTTGAGCACAAATTTATGGGTCGCGCTGAAAAGTAACCTAAGCTATACAATAAAGCTGGAAAGCTGGCGCTATGCCGGCTTTTTTTATGCCTAAATTTTTAAACTAGGTAATAGTAATCTGCATCGATACTTAACTTATATGCGCTGAAAACTAAAATGGCGACTCATTGGCTTATTAAGCCTGCTGCTTTAAAAGTGTGTTATTTGCCGTTAAAATGCGCAGCGTTGTTTTGAGCTCAGTTGGGGTGATGTTTGCTTTTCGTTTTTATTAACGCTCTATGTGCTTTGGCCATTTACGTTCAAGCGCTTAAAAAAGGTATGCCAATTAAACGGTGGATTTTATTAGGGGCACTAATCGGCCCTGGCGCATGGTGCTTATTTGGTTTGCATTACAGGCGTGCTTTTATACGCAACGTAGGAGCTGGTGCGTGTATATGGCGCCCGTAACATTACCTTATTTGCGCTAAATGGTTATTAGCACTAATAAGGCTTGGCGTAGAGTTGCTTTGTTGCTGTTTCAAAAAGGCCGTAAACTCATCTTTTGAAAGCGGTTTTGAATAGAAGTAGCCTTGTACGGTTTCACAATTTAGCGTTTTGAGTATGTCAATTTGGCTTGCTTGCTCAACACCTTCAGCAACCACATGTAAATCGAGGTTTTGCGCAATCGTCACGATAGAGTCAACCATGTTGCGGCCTCGTTCGGTTTTCATGTCATCAATAAATGCTTTGTCTACTTTTAAGGTATTCAGCGGAAATTGTTTTAAGTACGCTAAAGATGAATAACCTGTACCAAAATCGTCCATGGCTAAATGAATACCACGGGCACTTAGCGAGCGCATAATTGCAATGGCTTCTTGTGGGTCGTCCATTACCGTGCCTTCGGTAATTTCCAGCTCTAAAAAGTAAGAAGGTAGCTCGTTTTTTTGCAATATCACGTCAATACGGGTCGTTAAATCTGGCAAGCTAAACTGCTTAGCCGATAAGTTAACTGCAACGCGGCCGCTAAATAGTCCATCGTCTAGCCATTGTTTTACATCGCGACACGCTTTGTTTAAAACCACTTCACCAATTTCTATTATTTGCCCGGTTTCCTCTGCAATAGGAATAAATACACCGGGGCTAATAACGCCTTTTTTAGGGGTTATAAAGCGCACTAATGCTTCCATTCCGGTAAGTTTACCAGTGCGAATATTCATTTTTGGTTGGTAATACACTTCAAAATGGTTTTCTTTTAGACCAAAGCGCATTAGGTTTTCTATTTGTAAGCGTTTAACCGCTTGGCGGTTCATGGTGTCGTTAAAAAACAGGTAACTATTGCCTTTCTTTTTAGCATGATACATGGCGGTATCAGCGTTTTTTAACAGCAGCTCTGGAGTACTGCCATCTTCAGGGAATAACACTATGCCTACGCTTGAGGTAATAGCGAGCTCGTGGCCTGCCATTTTAAATGGGGTCGCAATTGCAGCTAAAAATTGCTTTGCCATGCGAGTAATAACATGGATATCATTAGTATCTGCCATAACTAAGGCAAATTCATCACCCCCTAAGCGGTAAAAAACATCATTCTCACGGGTTAATTTATTTAATCGCATAGCCAGTTTTGCTAACAGGCTGTCGCCTAGCTGGTGGCCTAATGAATCATTAATCTTTTTAAAATTATCTAAATCAAATACCAAAAGGGCATGGTGGGTATTTTGTTTTACTAGCTTTTGTAGGTCGGTAAAAAATAAATTTCTGTTAGGTAAACTGGTCGTACGGTCTCTATTTGATAAATTATGCAGTTGCGATTGTGCATTTTTACGTTCGGTTAAATCTGAATAAACCACTACATAGTTTGTTATTTGGTGTTGATCGTTTTTTATCTCATCAATAGAAATCTCTATGGGCAGTAACACTCGCTCACTATTGCGCAGTTTTACCTCTTGTTGAATTCGCTCCCGCTCTCGCACTATATTTTTAATGTTTTCTGTGTAGCTTTTATCGTAACCAGGTAAGTTAAAAGGCTTTTTGAGATATTGTTCTCTAACGCCACCAAAAAGCGTTAAAAAGCTGGGATTAATATCAACTAAGTTAAAGTTTTTATCGTATATAGCAAGTGCATCAGTGAGTGATTCTACACACTTAGCAAATAAATTGAGGCGCTCTTGTGTTGATTTTAACACTGAAATATCGCGCACTGTGCCGGTCATTCTTAGTGGCGCTAAGTTGGCATCTTTTTCTATTATTTTTCCGCGGTCTAATACCCAGTGCCAGTGGCCAAAGGTGTCTTTAATACGGTAAGTGGCTTCAAAAAAAGCAGACTTTTGAGCAAAGTGTTTTTTTAATAAATGCTCTACTGAGGCAATATCGTGTGGGTGGATCAAGCTTTTATTTGGCGGAAAACCCATTAACGTTGTTGAATCCATCATGTATTTATCGTTAATACGAATAACTTCGCCAGTTTTTATATTCCAATCCCAAAGCGTATCGCCACTGCCTTCAACCGTGCTTTTTAAGCGCTTTTCCGAGAGGCTGTGCTGTAACCGAGAGCGCTTTAATTTATAAATTACAAATAATAGGTATGGCAAAGCCAGCACAAGTAGGGCACTGGCAATAATTAAAACGGTGTTGGTATTTATATTAAAGGCGTGTTCAAAGGCAACCGCTGCGGGTGCTAGGCTTAGCAGCAACCAGTAAAAACCACATTTTATTGTTGTTATTTTTATCATTTGTTTTATTACTACTAATTAACAAATGATAATTTAAATCATGCCACTTGCAGAGTCAAAGAGATTGCGAGCAAAGCGGCATTTTTTGCGATTTATTTACTTTTGCGCTACTTAATAACTCATACCTTGGCCTATCTTTAGAAAAAGTAGCTATGGCATAGCTTTTCATTTCTTCTAGGCTGAGGGCGTGCAGTGACTCTAGCAGGCGTTTTTGCATATGAAAGTCATGATCTTTATTGCCTATTGCAAGCCAAAAGCGCTGTGAGCGTAACCGTAAGTTTTTATCTTTTTCAGCAATATGAGTTGTCAAACCTTGTTTATGCTGCTGCCATGTTGTTTCATCCAGGGAGTCTAGGTTAGCAATAAACTGGCTTACAAAATGATTATGCCTGTGCAGTAGAGTCTGAGCTTCAAATTTTGGTGATTGAATATAAAAAGCAATACCGGCGCGGGTGTTAAATGGTGCATAGCCAGAGCCAACTAAGTAACCTAGCTGTTGTGTGGTTCTCAGCTCGTTAAAATAGTCTTGGTTAATTATATGATTAAGTGCCATTAATTTAACTTTTTCATCCACTTCTGCACTTTGTGCCTGGTAGTAAATGACCATGGCGTTATCACTGCATGGCAGTTCAAGTTCGCAGCGAGTCACTTGGTCTATCTCGTGCAGCGGGCGTGTTAAATCTTCAATAGCCGTGGCGTTTTTTAAATGCTCTGCCACTTTTTTATGAAATACCTTCGCGTCTGTTTGTTGCCAATTACCGTGTAAAAACCACTCAACATGTAAGGCTTTAAAAAAATCGGCTCTAAATTCGTTAAATTGCTGAAAACATGTATTTTTAAGTGCAGTGGCTAACTCGTCGGGTTGTGGGTTCCATGGCATTATTTTGGCACCTAACACGCTAAATAATTCACTCACGGGCTTATTTTGGTTGCTGTTGCGCCAGTGCCTTACCAATTGCTTTTTGTATTCGGCAAAGCGGCGTGCGCAAATATCAACATTAAATAGCGCATCAAGTAATTGCTCCACCAACTCTAGCTGACTAGTCGATAGCCCAGCGGTGTGCAACGTAAGCCCGCCTTGATGAGAGGTTAAATGATAACTTAAACCTGCCAATTCTGCGGGGTAAAACTGCTCGCCAACACTGTCCATAAATAAGTCACTAAAAAGGCGCGTTAATGCCATGTGCTTTACATCTTTTACTGCAAAGTGCGAGTCCATTGCTAAATAAAAATGACCTTTGGCCACTCTAAAGGTGTTGTCTTGTTTAAACCAAAAGTCAAACCCAGGCTCTTTAACTAACATTAAAGGCTTGGTTTGAGGTTTTTCGACTTCGTATAGCACCACTTCTTTTGTTAAATAGGGGTTTGCTGTGGGCAGCAGCATAGTGCTCAGCGGTTTATTTATATGCGCAAGTGACTCCAGCCAATGCGGCGAAATTGGCTCAACTTTGTAAGGGGTGTTGTACCACGCGGTGGTGTGCTCTGCCTCTACGCCTGGATGAATAAGTACTAAGCGCATATTATGCGGGGTAAGCCATTGCATCGCCATTTCGTGAGTGGCTTTATTAAAGCCCTCCATTAAGTAATCGCCTTGCACATAGTTAGCTTCGTCGTAGTGTTGCATATTAATGCTTAGGTTACTTACCCAATCTATTAAGCGTGATTTTTCTTGGTTATCAAACGCAATTTGTAACAGGTTTTTTTTATCTTGATATAGGCGCGGTAGTTTGTCGGTGTTATCGTTGATTAGGCAAATATACTCAAACACAATTTCTATTATGTCTTCAAAGTATTCAATGCCTTCATCGGTAAGCGCCATGCTAATGTTAAAATCTTTAAAGTTACTGCCATTTATACCGCCGCCGGCAGAAAGTGCGTTAATCCACCCTTGCTCTTTTAAAATTGAGTACAACGAGCCTGCGCCTTCGTAGCCGAGTAAATGGGCTATAAAGCTGACGGTTTTGTGGCGATAAAAGTCATCGATATTTGGCATAGCAAAACTAATAATGAGTTTTTGCATGTGCTTGTGTGGTTCAATGTGCAGTACTTTGCCAATATCTTGCGCGCGATATAATGGCTCCTCAATAGGGGCTTTAAGCGCACCTTTATGGCCATTAATGCCACTAAAATAACGATGTGTCCACTGCGCGAGTGTATCAAGCGGTTCGTTGGCACAAATTACCAGTGTCATCCACTGCGCTTTATAGTGCTTATTAAAAAAATCTCTTAACTCCTCACTTATACAGCGCTCTCTATCGGCGAGGGTATGTAAATTACCCACCGAAAATTTAGCAAAGGGGTGAGCTGGGTTTACGGTTTCTTTATGAGCTTGATAAATACGACGCCCATCATCTTTTATTTTTAATTTAAACTCAGCCTCTATGGCATTACGTTCTTTTTCGGTTTCAGCTGGGTTTAATAATGGGGCAATAAAAAAACGGCTAAATTGCGCAAGGGCTTTTTCAATGGCTTGATTATTAATATCAAAGTAATAGCACGTGTGCTCAGTGCCGGTCCAGGCGTTGGTGTTACCGCCCGATTGAGACACAAAATTATTAAAGCTTCCAGAATCAGGGTATTGGTCGGTACCTAAAAAAAGCATATGCTCTAAAAAGTGTGCAAGGCCTTGCCTGTCAAGGGGGTCATCAAAATGGCCAGCGTTAACCGCCATAGAAGCAGCGGCTTTAGTTGAATCTTTATCTTGCACTAATAATACTTTTAGCCCATTGTCGAGTGTAATGGCGCGGTATGCTCTGTTATCATTGCGGCTGATATTCAAATGATGCTCCTGAAACTAGACGTTTACTTGTTAACAACAGATGATAGCTTCAGGACAGCGAAAAAATAGCGAAAAGATTTACCTGAATATCATGAGAGAATTATTCTTTGGAATAATAGTTAATATAGCGGACAAATGGGCAAACTGGCTACTGTTTTATATTCATTAATCGGTTGATTTTTTATGAAAACAATCTTAATTATGCGCCACGGCGAAGCGACACCGATGCAAGCTAACGACGCAGCAAGAAACCTAACACCGAAAGGCCATGCAGAAGCAGAAAAAATGGGCTTATGGCTACACAAACACTTTTCTGTTGATGCGTTATTGGTAAGTCCTTACTCGCGCGCGCAGCAAACGGCTAAAGAAGTTGAAAAAAACAATGTATTTAAATTTAGTGAAACCTGTAGCGACATAATCCCCGAGGGAAAGCCACAAATAGCAGCTGATTATTTAGAAACACTTATTGCTATGCATCCTCAGTGTAATACCTGGTTGGTGGTCGCCCATATGCCTATTGTGAGCTATATAGTTGATCAGCTCAGCCCGGGTAATATGCCTATTTTTAACACCGCAGCAGTTGCTGTAATTCAGTATGACGAAACATCACAGCGCAGTGAATATGTAAATATTAACGCGCCTGCCAACATATAGAGAAAAGAGATAACAATGAGTATAGAACGCCTTGAAACGGGTGCGCGCATGAGCCGTATAGTTAAACATAATGGAACCGTTTATTTATGCGGACAAGTATGCAGCGATGCAGAGCAAAACATTACAGAGCAAACGCAAACTATGCTCGACAAAGTAGAGGTCTTACTTGAGCAGGCGGGGAGTTCTAAAAAGCATATGCTAAGCGCAACTATCTACGTTAAGAGCATGGAATATTTTGCCGATATGAATGCTGTATGGGATGCATGGGTGCCAGAAGGTTATGCACCAGCACGCGCCTGTGTTGAAGCTAAAATGGCGCGCGATGCGCTATTAGTAGAAATTTCGGTAGTGGCCGCACTTAAATAAGCGTTTTATAAAAGCACAGCAAGCCAAAACGAAAAGCTTACTACACTAAGCACCGTTGAAAGCACCACTGCACCGGCGAGCGTAACTTGATGCGTATTTAATTGGCTTGCAATTAAATACGCATTAACGCCAACAGGCGAGGCGCTTAGCAATACCAGTACGTTACGAATTTGCGTATCTAGTACAAACACCCACGTAGCTGCTACGCACACAGCAGCAGGCAAAATCAGTATTTTTAACAGTGAAGAAATAAGGGCCGGCTGCCAATTTGCTGCCACCTTATAAAACACCAAATTAGCACCTAACACAAATAAAGCACATGCAATAGCAGGGCTGGCGAGTAGCTCTAAGGCATTGGCTAAATTCGCAAATAATGTAATTCCCGACACATTTAAAAGTAATCCACAGCCAATACTTAACACAATAGGGTTAAGGACCATGTTTTTAGCAAATTTTGCCCACGAGAAGTCAGCTGTGTTTCCTTTCGCGCCTATTAAATAAGTTAACGCAAAAAGCAGCGTGCTATGAAATGTGATGATCATAAAGGCGATAGCAATCATGTCTTTGCCAAGTGAAGCAATGACAATGGGTATACCCACTAACACCATATTTGAATAACTACCGGCAAGACCAAACACACTATGCTGTTGATAATTTCCAGCATTGGCTTGTTTAGTTAAATAGTACCTATCAATAAGTATGCCCAAAGCAAATACCGCTAATACAGGAATATAAAAGCTTAAAAATGCTTCGAGGCTAATACTTTGATGCAAATTTATTTGCGACATATTGAGCATTAAAAAGGCGGGTAAGCTCACATAAAAAGTAAATTTACTTAAGCCGGCAATATGCTGCTGATTAAAAAACTTAAAATAACAACAGGTGTAGCCCAGTGCGACAATAAAAATTAAGGGAAAAATAATCGAAAAAATTTGCACGTATTCTTCCTTTAATTAGCGTCTAAACTCATCACTTTGTGGTAAATCAATTAAAATCAGCACGGCACCGCGCCCGCCATATTCTAGCGGTGCTTGGTGCATGGCAATTACATCGGGGTGCTGTACCAAATACTGCGGTACTTTGTGTTTTAAAACACGCTCACCAATGCCATGCACTATGCACGCGCAGTAATAATGCTGTTTTTTGCACTCGTGAATAAGCCCCGCGAGTTCATCTTTTGCACGTTCTTTATTAAGCCCGTGCAGGTCGAGTGTTAAATCGGGCGCAAAGTCGCCGCGTCGCAACTGTTTTGCTAAAAAAGAGTCGTGGCCATTTTGCACGTAATTAATGGTGCTATTTGTGTCTATATCGGGAATATATTCGTCAGAGAAGAAAAATTCAGACTCAACCTGCTTTTTTTGCTGGGCAAATTGCTTCGCTTGTGACACCTTAGGTTTTGTATCAAACCTATGGGTATCTTGTTTAAACACCTTAGCGCCTGTAATTGTTTGGCGAAAAAGGTCAATGTCGTCATTGCTTAGGGACGATTGTGATGAGATGTCTTTTTTCATAAATTTTACCTAAACAAAAAAACGTAAAAACGCAGCGCAAAAGGCGGTACAATATAAAGGTGAGGGGCAATTGTAATTTGCTCAGCACAGTTAGGCAATGCAATCGTCGCAAAGACTCAAAACAGTCAGTTAGCTAAAACAGGTAAAAAATATGAGTGATTTACAAATAGAAGAAGCAACACTTGATGAAGCTGTTGCAGAACTGTCAACGTTACATGACTGGTTACGCTGGACTACAAGCCAATTTGCAAGTAGTGGAATATTTTTTGGACATGGCACAGATAACGCGTGGGATGAAGCAGTTAGCTTATTACTTCCTGCACTAAGTTTACCTATTGATGCCCCCAAAGAGTTAATGCATGCGCGGTTAACAAGCACAGAAAAAAACCGCCTAGCAGGGTTAATCGCAGAGCGTATAAATGACTGCACGCCGGTTCCTTATTTAACAAACATTGCTTGGTTCGCGGGCATGCCATTTTATGTTGATGAGCGTGTGCTTATTCCGCGCTCGCCGTTTGCAGAACTTATTGCTAATAAGTTTTCACCGTGGCTTGAGCAGCCGCAAAGCGTTAACCGTATTTTAGATTTATGCACAGGCTCTGCTTGTATTGCTATTGCGCTTGCTCAGGCGTTTGAAACGGCGCAAGTAGATGCGGTTGATATTTCGTATGAAGCGCTTGAAGTAGCAGATATAAACATAAACGACTATATGCTAAGTGACCGCGTACTGCCTATTCAGTCAGATGTATTTAGTGGTGTACCAGGGCAAAAGTATGACCTAATAGTAGCCAACCCACCGTATGTTGATGCTGAGGACATGGCTGATTTACCACGAGAATTTCATCATGAGCCTGAGCTTGGTTTAGCATCTGGGCATGATGGCTTAGACGTTACCCGTACTATTTTAGAGCATGCTAGCAATCATCTAACTGATAACGGTTTGTTATTTGTAGAAGTTGGTAACTCTATGGTACATATGGATGCTTTGTATCCGGGCGCACCATTTGAGTGGGTTGAGTTTGAGCAAGGCGGCTTAGGTGTATTTGTAATAAGCAAAGCGCAGCTTGATACGTATTTTGCAAAATAAATTTTAGGCCGAGCGTATGCTCGGCAACTTTTGTAGTCATTAGGAATGAGGAAAGTTAATGGCAGGTAATAGCATAGGGCAGTTGTTTAAAGTGTCCACCTTTGGTGAGAGCCACGGCGTTGCCCTAGGCGGTGTTGTAGATGGTACTCCCGCAGGCCTTGAGATCACAGAGGCTGACTTACAAATTGATTTAGACCGTCGTAAACCTGGGCAAAGCCGCTATACAACGCAGCGCCGTGAAGACGATCAGATAAAAATTCTTTCAGGCGTTTTTGAAGGTAAAACCACAGGCACAAGTATTGGTTTACTTATCGAAAATACCGATCAACGCTCAAAAGACTACGGTAAAATTAAAGATGTGTTTCGCCCAGGTCATGGCGATTACACTTACTGGCACAAATACGGCCTGCGCGATTATCGCGGCGGTGGTCGCTCTTCTGCGCGTGAAACCGCAATTCGTGTAGCGGCAGGCGCAATTGCTAAAAAATACTTAAAGCAGTTTCACGGTATTGAAGTAAAAGCATGTTTAAGCCAACTTGGGCCAATAAAAGCCGAAAGTTACGACTGGGATGAAGTTGAAAACAACTTATTCTTTTTCCCTGATGCAAGTAAGCTAGAAGCGCTTGATGAGTACATGCGAGACCTTAAAAAGCAAGGTGACTCAGTGGGCGCTAAAGTAAAAGTAGTGGCTAGCAACGTACCGGTAGGATTAGGCGAGCCTGTATTTGATAGGCTAGATGCTGAAATTGCGCATTCACTAATGAGCATTAATGCCGTTAAAGGTGTAGAAATTGGCGATGGCTTTGATGTGGTAGAGCAAAAAGGCTCAGAGCATCGTGATGAATTAACCCCAGAAGGCTTTACCTCAAACCACGCGGGTGGCGTACTTGCTGGTATTTCTACAGGGCAAGATATCATCGCTTCAATTGCTCTTAAGCCTACATCAAGTATCACTATTCCAGGTAAAAGCATTAATACTGAAAACGAAGCAGTAGAGATGATCACCAAAGGTCGTCACGATCCGTGCGTTGGTATTCGTGCAATCCCTATTGCTGAGGCAATGATGGCCATTACCTTAATGGACCATTTACTGCGCCAGCGCGGGCAAAACCCACATGTTAACCACGAACATGGACCAATTAACGGCTCTGTTTAACCGTTAATATTTTAAAAAAGCGCGGAGTACCGCGTTTTTTTGTGCCTGTAACTTGCATTTAAGCCTTTCAGGGGTTGTTCAAGTTTGCGCTATATACTGTTTTAAGGAGGAGAGTAATCATGAACGATAATAAGCACGATAACACACACCTTGAAACCCAAGCTGCTATAGCAAGGCTAGAGCGCTTTAGTAAGCTTACAGACAGCAGCATTGGCATTCCTTTTACTAAATTTAATATTGGCCTAGAGGCTGTGATTGGTTTAATACCCGTTATAGGTGATGCCGCAGGGCTTATTTTATCAAGCTATGTACTGGTAGAGGCGCAGCGTTTGGGCGTAAGTAAACGCATAAAAACGAAGATGATCATTAATATGTTGATTGATTTTGTAGGCGGCTTAGTTCCATTTTTTGGCGATATATTTGATGCTTTTTTTAAAGCCAACACCCGCAATACCCGTTTATTAAAAAAACATTTAAATACGCAGTTAGCTAATTGATAGTAATACTGTTTTTTTAGAGGCTTTAAATTTAGCTTTAAGAATAAAAAACAAAGTGTTGTTGGTTGTTTAATCACCTAGTAAGGTAGGGAAGCCTATTCACTTTGGTATATACAAAATGCAATTATTTATCGGTAATAAAAACTATTCTAGCTGGTCATTACGCGCATGGTATTTAATGAGTAAATTTGATGTCCCGTTTGACGAAACCCAGCTTGTGCTCGACACCAGTGACTTTTACGACGAACTAAAACAACACTTCCACGTTCAAAAAGTGCCGGCGTTAATTGATGGTGATTTGCAAGTGTGGGACTCGCTCGCAATTTGTGAATATATTAACGATGCCCATTTATCGGGAGCAGGGTGGCCTAAATATATTACTCAGCGAGCTACAGCGCGCGCATTAAGCGCTGAAATGCATGCAGGCTTTATGGCACTGAGAAACGAAATGCCGATGAATATAAGAGCCACACGTAAAGTAACGCTTTCAAGTGCTGCACTAAAAGATATTCAACGTATTGATGAGATATTTTCCCAGCAGCAAGATATGTTTCCTAATGAATGGTTTTTTGGCGACTTTAGTATTGCCGATGCGATGTACGCCCCCATTGTACTTCGTTTAAAAACGTATCAGATTACCTTATCCCCAGCGGCGCAGCAGTATTGTGATTTTGTGATGCGTTGCCCTGTTTTGCAAAAGTGGATAACCCAAGCACTTACAGAAACCGATATAGTGCAGTGCGATGAGGCGGGAGTAGAGGTATAACTCGCTCATCACTTTTACTTTAAAGGTAAAAGCCCGTACAATTCGTCTCGTTTTTAGTGCGCTAATTTTGCGCTGTAACCGAGACGAATTAATCAGTTTTTATGCATCATATAGCCGATCTTATATCTATTTTCGATAGTGTTTTTTATCAAAGCCATAACACTCGCTTAGTAAAAGGCGATGATGAGCCTGTTTATCTACCTGCCAATAATACCCATGGTTTTAATCAAATTGTATTTGCACACGGCTTTTACGCCAGTGCCCTACATGAAATAGCGCATTGGTTAGTGGCTGGCAATAAACGCAGAGAGCTTGAAGATTATGGGTATTGGTACTGCCCAGATGGGCGAGATAAACACCAGCAGGCTGAATTTGAAAACGTAGAAATAAAACCACAAGCCATAGAGTGGCTGCTCAGCACCGCTGCTGGCTTTGATTTTAATGTGTCGGTAGATAACTTGAACGGTGAGCAAACTTGTCGGTTTGACTTTCAGGCGCGAGTACACCAGCAAGTATTAATGTTATTAGAGCAGGGAGTTAACGCACGTACCCATGCATTATTAAAAGCGTTAAGTGATTTTTATAAAACACCGTGGCCGTTAACCGCTCAACAATTTAATTGGCACCACCCTCAGGAGTTACAAAATGCAGTTTAAGTTAGGCTTAATTATTAACCCTGTTGCAGGGCTTGGTGGCAGCGTTGCTTTAAAAGGCAGTGATGGCGAAAACACTGCTGCAAAAGCAATTGAGCTGGGTGCGCAAGCCAAAGCTAACAGCCGCACACAGGCAGCCCTAGAAGTACTTGTACCCTATAAAGAGCAGTTAACAATTTATACTGTAAATGGCGATATGGGCGAAAAAGCAGCACGCGCACTAGGCTTTAATGTTGAGGTAATTTATACCGCCAATACCATAACAAGCGCCGATGATACAGAGGCTAGCGCAAAGCTACTTAAAAATTTAGGCGTAGATTTAGTCCTTTTTGCTGGTGGTGATGGTACTGCGCGCAATATTTGTCATGCGATAGAAGATACCGTACCAGTGCTGGGTATACCTGCTGGCTGTAAAATTCACTCTGGCGTATATGCAATTACACCTAAAGCAGCAGGGCGCGTAGTAGAAATGCTAGTAAAAGGCGAGCTAGTTACACTTGCAGATGCCGATGTAATGGATATTGATGAAGAGGCGTTTAGGCAAGGCACCGTAAAAGCTAAGCGCTACGGAGAAATGCAAATACCAAGCGAAGTACGTTATGTACAAGCGGTTAAAAATGGTGGTAAAGAAACAGACGAATTAGTACTTGCCGACATTGCAGCGCATGTGGTGAGCGAAATGGATGAAGACACTTATTACATTATGGGTAGTGGCTCAACTGTTGAAGCAATAATGCAAGAAATGGGGCTGGATAATACTTTATTAGGCGTAGATTTAATTAAAGGTCAAACCCTAGTTGCGCAAGACTTAACTGCTAAACAGCTACTTGAGTACACGCATGGGCAAGCTACTCAATTAGTTATTACATTAATAGGCGGGCAAGGCCATATTTTTGGTCGAGGGAATCAGCAGCTAAGCCCTGAGCTTATTCGCACCATTGGCAAAGAAAACATTATTGTGGTGGCAACTAAAACCAAATTACACGCGTTGAACGGGCGTCCACTTATTTGTGACACCGGCGACAGCGCTTTAGATGATGAATTAACAGGTTACATTAAAGTAACCACCGGCTATAACGACCATATTATGTATGCTGTCGGTTATGAAAACCAGGAGAAGTAACACAATGAGTTTAGTGAATTATATTGATGCTGCGCAGCAATACTTTGATGATTTAGTAATTAAAGCAACAGATGATGAGCTGTTCGCTGGTGGTTACTTGCGCGGACATTACGACCTTGCAGTAGGCTATGCAGAAGTAGAAGAGCTGACAATTTCTATTGATGAGCTCAACGAAACCGTGGAGCAAAGCTTAGTTAAAGCATACCGCAATGGCGAGCTAAACGAAGAAGATAAAACCTTGGTTGTTAGGCTTTGGGAAGAAGTGAAAGCCCTCGCTTAAACGTTGTTTAGTTCACAATTATAAAAACGCGGCGACGATAATGAAGCCGCGTTTTTTTATGCTCTATTTGTGCCCATAATAGATTTATTAGTTAATTTACTGTTACACATTAATAGTATATTGTTACTTAAACCTATTTTGGGAGCTTTAAATGAACAATAATAATCAAGCTGCGGTACCTACAGGGTTAATCGCGCGTTTTTTAAACTTTGTGGAGCGAGTTGGTAACAAACTTCCCGATCCGGCGATTATTTTCTTATTCGCTATGTTACTTATTTGGTTGTGCTCGTGGTTACTGTCGGGGGTGAGCTTTGACGCGTTAGACCCACGGACAGGCCAAGCCATTGTTGTAAATAACCTATTAGAGGGCGACTCACTTGCCTCGTTTTTATCTTCCATGGTAAAAACCTTTACAGGCTTTGCACCGCTAGGGGTGGTATTGGTTGCCATGTTAGGTGTGGGAGTGGCTGAGCACTCGGGTTATATCAATACAGGCCTTAAGCTAATGCTTAAAGTTACCCCAAGGCAACTGCTGACCCCTTCAGTCATTTTAGTAGCTATTGTAAGCCATACAGCAACCGATGCTGGCTACGTATTAGTGATCCCATTAGCGGGTGTTATTTTCTTTGCCGCAGGGCGACATCCATTAGCGGGTATTGCAGCCGCATTTGCTGGTGTGAGTGGTGGGTTTGGGGCTAACTTTATCCCGTCAGGAATAGACCCATTACTGCAAAGCTTTACCCAAAGTGCAGCGCAAATTATTAACCCCGATATGTCGATTAACCCGCTTAATAACTGGGCGTTCACTTCTGCCTCGAGTTTATTTATTGTGTTATTAGGCTGGTATATCACTGATAAAATAATAGAGCCTCGGTTAAAAAACACAGCACTTAATGAAGACACCCAAAACTTACCCGCGTTTGATGAAGCTAAAAGTAATGAAAAACGTGCTTTTTTTATAGCCAGTAGCGTAATGATTGCAGGACTTGCTTTACTTGCATTTGTATCCGCTCCTGCCGATTCAGCAATGCGCAGTGCTGATGGCTCACTAACTAATTTTAGATCGCCCCTGATGCAATCTATCGTGCCTTTAATCTTTTTATTATTTTGGATACCCGGTGCCGTGTATGGTTTTACCGTTGGTACCTTTAAAACCTCAAAAGATATGATAGATGCGATGAGTACCGCGATGAGTGGCATGGCTTATTACATTGTAATGGCGTTCTTTTGTGCGTTGTTTATTGCAGCGTTTTCTAAGTCTAACTTAGGGGCATTAATGGCCATTGAAGGGGCGCAGCTTTTAAAAGCAATGGAGTTGCCCAGCGCCGTAACGGTTGTAGGTATTATATTTTTAACCGGCTTTGTAAACTTGTTCGTTGGCTCAAGCTCTGCAAAATGGGCGTTACTGGGACCTATTTTTGTACCAATGTTAATGCAGCTAGGTATATCACCCGATTTAACCCAAGCGGCTTACAGAATCGGAGACTCTAGCTCAAACATTATTACCCCACTTATGCCGTATTTCCCATTGGTTGTGGTGTACTGCCAAAAGTACGTAAAAGATACTGGTATAGGCACGCTTATCGCGCTTATGATCCCTTACTCAATCGCGTTTATGATTGGCTGGAGTATTTTCTTGCTAGGGTATTGGGCACTCGGTATTCCGTTAGGGTTAGATGCGAGTTACGTTTATCCGGCGTTACCTTAACTTAAACCTTAATTTATGAACCTCACTCACTTGAGTGAGGTTTTTATATAAAATTGCTGCAATGTAAAAAGAAGTTTTAATTACCTTTCTAATTCTCTCACTATATAGCCAAACAAACTGGCCTCACCAACAATATACACATAATCGTTTTTGTTATTCATTATTGTAGATTTATCGTCGTACCATCTAAAATCGTGCGTTTTGTTAGTTGTAGGGTCTTTAAAGTATAAACGAGTACAACTATCTTCATAATCAGACCCACATTCTTGTACATCAGTGAGGATATATTCCTTATACCAATAATCGCCTTGCGTGTAGTAAGCCCATAACTCAATGGGGGCAGAGAGTAAAAAATAGAGAGTTGCATAGATTAACAAAGGGAGTAATGGGTAGATGAAGATTAATGATAACTTCATTTTTGTATCTGAAAAGCTATCTTTAAGGTGCTCTCTATAGTCACTGCAACGTCTATATTTTTTGATTACAAGTACATGGAGATAGATAAATGATGCCCCGCAAAAAATAGGAAGCGCTATATAAAAAATAGCCTCATAAATTTTATTTTCGATAAATGGCGGATCGGTAAAATCCATTAACATAAGCATGGCAATGCTCAGTATTGGAAAGCTTATTATTGCTGCAAAGAGCAAGTTGTCATAATGTTTTTTCAATTTTAATTCATCCGTGAATTATAGTTTTTTCTTAGTTTACAGAATTTTTATTTTTTACAAAAGCAGTGGCTTTAAAACAAAAAAACCTTGGCACTTTCGTGGCAAGGTTTTTTATAACGTAAGCTATAAAGCTTAGTTAGATGTGAAGCTCACAGGGCGACGTTCTTTACGAGGACCGCCACGCTTATCACCGCGTTGGTTGTCTTTGTTAAAGCTACGCTTTTTATCACCACTTGGGCGCTCAGCGCGTTCACCACGTGGCTCAGCTGGACCTTGATCTTGTGTTAGTGTCATACCCATTGGGCGTTTACAAATAAACACTTTTTGGAAGTGATCAAGTACATCTTTAGGCATGTTTTGCGGTAATTGTACCGTACTGTGACTGTCGTGTAGACGAATGTCACCAATAAACTTGCTTGAGATATCAGCTTCGTTAGCAATCGCGCCAACAATGTTTTTAACCTGTACACCGTGCTCACGACCCACTTCGATACGGTAAGTATCCATAGGGCCTGCATCGCGGCTGTTACGCTCGCGAGGTTTACGCTCAGGGCGGTCACCACGTTCGTTACGACGACGGTCATTACGATCGCCACGCTCGTTACGTGTATTACGCTCGTTGCGAGGTTGAATCTTAACTTCTTCAACTTTAATTGGCGACTGTTGCTGTGCTAAACACAGTAATGCACCCGCTAGGTCTTCTAAAGATAAGTCTAGTTTTTGTGCCATGCTAGCAGCAACTTCATTGAAGAACGTAATGTCTTTGTTTTCAAGAGCAAGCGTAAGCTTTTCTTTTAACGCATTAATACGTTTTTCTTCAACTACTTTAGCTGTAGGTAGCTCAACTTGTGCAATTTCAGACTTAGTATGGCGAATAATATTTTTAAGCAAGTAACGTTCGTTATGCTTAACAAATAAAATTGCTTTACCAGTACGACCAGCACGACCTGTACGGCCGATACGGTGAACGTAGGCTTCTGAGTCTTGTGGAATATCGTAGTTGATAACTAAGCTTAAACGGTCTACATCAAGACCACGTGCTGCTACGTCTGTTGCAATAACAACGTTTAGCATACCGCTTTTTAAGCGATCTACCGTGCGTTCACGTGCTTGCTGGTTCATGTCACCATTGAGTGGCGCAGCAGAGAAACCTTCGCGCTCTAGTAACTCAGCAAGTTGCACAGTGTCGTTACGTGTACGTACGAAAACAATAGCACCTTCGTATTGCTCTGCTTCTAAGAAACGAACAATGGCTTTGTTTTTATGTACGTGTGCATTCCAAAACACTTGCTCAACAGATGATACAGTTGAGTTACGCGCAGATATATGAACCTGTTCAGGGTTATTCATATATTTGCTGCTGATGTTTTGAATTTGCTTAGGCATGGTCGCAGAGAAAAGACATGTTTGCTTTTCGCGCGGTGTTTTTTCCATGATGTTTTCAACATCATCGATAAAGCCCATACGTAACATTTCATCGGCTTCATCAAGTACAAGTGCTTGTAAAGCATCAAACTTGATAGTGCCACGGTTTATGTGATCGATTAATCGACCCGGAGTAGCAACAATAATTTGTGCGCCACGACGAAGTGCGCTTAATTGAATGCTGTAGCTTTGGCCACCGTACAGTGCTAATACTTCAACACCACGAGTACCTTTTGCATATTGTTCAAATGCCTCAGCAACTTGGATCGCAAGCTCACGTGTTGGTGTGAGTACAAGGATCTGTGGCTGTTTCACAGACGGGTCAATATTGTTTAGTAACGGCAGTGCAAATGCTGCAGTTTTACCTGTACCCGTTTGTGCTAGTCCCAGTACGTCCTTTCTTTCTAGCAATAACGGTATACATTGAGCTTGGATTTCAGATGGTGTCTTGTAACCCAACTCTTCAACTGCCTTTAAAATTGCAGGAGAAAGATTTAGAGATTCAAACGTGACTGGTTCTGACATTAATACGCCTCAACGAATTTAAAGAGGCGCGCATTGTATAGGAAATACGAGGCAATTGCTTGTATAAATTACAACTAATTTGTATGTGCTTGATGTTGGTCGAAATTTAACCAGTTTAAATTTTTGATTTTTTAAACTGGTTAACAAGCTATATACAAAGCGTTATTTATATAGGCCTAGATTTTCTTTTGCGTAAGCTTCAAATTCAGTAAAACCACCAATGTGAGTTTGATCTACAAAAATTTGCGGCACAGTTGGGCATGGTTTTCCTGCAGACTTTTCTAAATCCGCTTTGCTAATGCCTTCTTTGATAATATCGATGTAACGAAACTTAAAATCATCACGCTCATTTGATAGTTGCTCGGCAACGTCTTTAGCACGTACACAAAATGGGCAGCCTGCGCGGCCAAAAATTACTGTAAGCATAATACTCTCCTCAATTTAGTTGGGTTCATATTAAACGATTAATTAATAATTTAAAGCGCAAAAAATCGATTGGTTAATTCTGTTTTACTGTTAACTCGCTTAATTACTCATTTGCCATGCATTTTGAATTGCAATTTGCAAAAGCGCATTTATGCAAAGGATGTGTAATTTTTAAATCTAATGAATTCATCGTATTAGTAAAGGCGCTGCAAGTGGCATGTAAATTGATATTTAACTACAGAGCCATTCTTATTAGGAACGATGATGAGTAATAACAGCCATGTTTTAGAAATTATTCAAGGGGTAATTGCCCGCTTTTGCAAAGCAGACAACACAAATGTGGCAATTACACTCATCAACAAATTACAGTGTAATTATATTTGTTTACAGGTGTCTCCTGAGCAAATGATTATCCAGTGTGAAGCGTTTATTTTGCCTTCGCTAAAAGCCGCTAAAAGCCATTTTGTGCTAACAGTAGAGGCCAATTTACAGGGTATTAATTTAAATTACTGGGTAGATTCGAATCCTGAAATGCACACCATTGATATACACGGTTTACTTGCAACCCGTGAGCCAATTTCATCGGTAGATACAAACAAAGAGCTCATTAGCGCAGCTAATAGTAAAGTCGACTTAGAGCAAAGCATTCATTACCTAGTTAACTTTAGTGCGCAAAAGTATGGTTTAAAACTCGCCGACAGCAACCACACCAACGCTTTAAAAATTGAAGATGCGCGTCACCTATCTGCAGAGCAACTTGCGAGTAACTTTTTAAATAATGGGGCGTCTCAGAGTATAAAAATTTGCGCATTTGATGCGCTCAGTGAGCTGCAAAGCCAACACGCCATTTCTCAACCTGTATTGGCGTGGCCGTTTTTTGATACGGACTTAGTGAATGCGGTAAATAATTTAAATACCCACAGCAAATTATCTGTATTGGTTGCTGATGACAGCTTGCCAAGCCAAGTTGCGACCAAAGTCATGCTTGAAATGCTTGGCTGCGCAGTAACCTGTGCAGAAAATGGCTCAAGTGCCTTACTTATTGCCCAGCAAGAACCTTTTGATTTACTGCTGTTAGATGAGCGTATGCCAGGTATGTTTGGCAGTGATGTAGCTCAGCAGCTCATTAAACAAAACACCCCAAACGATAACACGCCAAAAGTTATTTTAACGGGCATTACTGAGGAGCAACAAATTGCTCAGTTGTTCGAAAAAGGGGTGACGCACTATCTTCAAAAACCGGTAACAAAAGCTGTATTAGAAGAGTTTATTAAGCCTTGGCAAGCTGCCTAAAGGCCCGTTTAGGAGGACGTTATGAACGATTTATCAAAAACAGCTTTGCTGCTCATTGGTTTTCAAAATGATTACTTTTCGCCTGATGGCATTTTATACCAAGTGGTTGAAGAGTCATCAAGAGTAACCGGTGTGGTAAATAACACGTTAGCGCTGCTAGACAAATACATAGATAAATTTGCATTAGTGCTCAGTACGCCTATTCACTTTACACAAGATTATAGCGAGCTTAAAAACCCAATTGGTATTTTAAAAGTGATTGCCGAAGTAGGGGCTTTTAAAGCCGACTCTTATGGTGCTCAAGGCATTAAAGAATTTGATAAATATGGCAAACGTATTATGCAAATACCCGGTAAACGCGGGTTAAATGCGTTTACTCATACAGAGCTTGCAAATGTGCTTAATAAAAATGGCATCAATAACATTGTTTTAGCAGGCACCGTGACCTCTATTTGCATTGACTCTACCGCGCGCTCTGCGGTAGAGCTTGGCTTTAATGTGACGGTACTTAATGACTGTACATCAAGCAGAACGCCGTTTGAGCAATCATTTTACTGTGAAGAGGTTTTTCCGCTTTATGCCAAGGTGTGCAGCCATACAGAATTAGTAAATGAATGAGGCGCATATGGAAGAAAAAGACGAGCTACAAGTACAAGTTCATTACGCGCTAATAGAGCAGCTTTCTGCAAACACCCGCAGGCAGACTAAGTTACTTGCCTTACTTGATGAGTGTGTATTTGAATGTGATAAACATTTAGTGTTTAGCTACGTGAACGAAGCATGGCTTAATAAGTTGGGTTTTACGCCGGCCATGCTCATAGGTAAAAAAATCACATCACTGCTAGAGACCAAAGACTCGTTAAAGCTGTCAGCGTATATTGAGTCTATTTTTGAAGGCGTTTTTAGTGCCAGTATAGAGCTGCAAGTAAAAAATAATGACGGCCTTACTAACTGGTTTGAAATGCGCTTGGCCTGCGACGATAGCGGCGGGTTTATTGGCTCGTTACACGACATTCAACGACATAAAGATTACCAATACTTACTCACCCAGCAACAAGAGTACGCTAAGCGACTTTCGTTAGTGGCAAGCCACACCAATAATTTAGTTATAATTACCGACCGATTTGGCAAAATAGAATGGGTTAATAAAAGCTTTGAAACGCTTACTAGTTATAAATGTGAGGAAGTCATCGGGCTTAGCCCCGGTAAACTGTTGCAAGGGCCTAAAACCAGCCTAGAGTCGCGCCAGTTAATGGCTAAAGCGATTAAAAATGCCGAGCCTTTTCAAATAGAAACCATTAATTATGATAAAAATAAAAACGAATACTGGGTTGCTATTGATGCCACCCCCGTAAAAGATGATGACGGTAATGTTAAGCATTTTATAGCCATAGAAACCAACATTACCCAGCGTGTAAAAGCTGAACAAGCCATGGCAGAAATAGAATATAACTACCACTCTGTGGTCGATAACATCCCTGATATTGTATTGAGGTTAGATGCGCAGGGCGGGTTATTGTTTATGAACAAAGCATGGCAAGATTTTTTCCAAACAGACATAAATAAACACCTTGGCTTACCCATTGCTAATTTTGTAATGAGCGAGGATGTGGAAAAGCTAAACACAGCACTTACAGGCTACAGTAGTGGCAACCGAGAAGTTAAACGTTTGGATATTAGGTTAACCAACGCGCTTAATGAGCCAAATTGGGTTGAAATGACCCTCACACCCATTACTTCATTTAATGGCACACACTTAACGTCTATAGCGGCGACCGTGGTTGATATTCAAGAACGTGTGATAGCTGAACAAATACTCTTAGATGCTAAGCACCAGGCTGAATCGTTGGCTGAGTCTAAAAGTCGCTTTATGGCCAATATAAGCCATGAAATACGCACACCTTTAAATGCAGTGATTGGCTGTGCAGATATCTTACACGACACTGGGCTTACAACAGATCAAAAACGTTACACCCAAATGATTAAAACAAGTTCAGATGCATTATTGAGTATTTTAGATGACGTGCTGACCTACTCACGCTTTGAAGCGCAAGCAATCTCAATAGATAATCAGCCATTTAGCCTCGATATTTGCTTAGAAGAGGCTATTGATATTGTAAGTGAAAGCGCCGTGCAAAAAGGCCTCGAACTTATTTTTGATCTGCACCCTGATGTTCCTGCGCAGGTGGTGGGCGATCATGGTCGTATAAGGCAAATTGCAATAAATTTACTCTCAAATGCCATTAAGTTTACTCAAAAAGGTTCACTTATAGTGACAGCACAGTGTGTTGAGTTTGAAAATAATAAATTTACGTTGCATCTTAGCTTTAAAGATACAGGAATAGGCATTGCGCAAAACAAGCTCGAGAGTATGTTTAAGCCGTTTATACAATCGGATAACTCTATCACTCGGGAATATGGCGGAAGTGGCTTAGGCTTAGCCATATGTAAGCAAATATGTGATGCTGCAGGGGGCAGTATTACGGTTAACTCGCAGTTTGGTAAAGGGAGTGAGTTTATTGTGAATTACCCTTTATTAATAGATACAAGCGAGCAGGTGCAAAGAGAAGGCTTTTCTGCCAGAGCTAAAAAGCCCTATGTATGTGTGAACAGCAAAAACTTGCCATTAAACAATGCGATAGAGCATATGCTTACTCGCCATTCGATAGATTTTTCACGCCTTGAAAACATCGAAAAGCTAGACATTATCGATACGCCCGACGCTATTGTTACCACTAACAAAGCCGATTTAGACGCAGCGCAACAATTTTTAAAAAGTTACAAGAGCCTAAATAAACCGTGTTTATTACTCATAGACCTACTGGGTAAAAACCAAAAAACAGAGGCGCCGAGCTCTGGTATGTTGATGTTTAATGGGCCTTTTAAGCCTTCGCATTTACCCAGAGCGATTGCTGCGCTTGAGGAAGAGCTTTTTCATCTTGATATTATTTTTACTAATAAAAAAGAAACCACACTAAACACAGCCACTATTAATGCTCAGCCATTTAAAGGTACCCACGTACTCGTGGTTGAAGACAATAAAAATAACCAAATTGTGATTCAGCAATTTTTAGAGCAGCAAGGGTGCTTAGTTAAAATAGCCAGTAATGGGCAAGAGGCGATTGAAAAAGTTAAAACGCAAACAATAGATTTAATATTTATGGATATTCAAATGCCAATTTTAGACGGTATTTCTGCTACTAAAAAAATCAGAGAGTTAGCTATTGTCACCCCTATTATAGCGTTAACAGCGAATGCGATTCATGGAGATAAAGAGCGTTTTATTAAAGCAGGAATGAATGACTATTTAGCTAAACCAATTATTAGCGAAAAACTCAATTTGCTCTTAAATCAATACTTACCAAAACTTAATGATGCTAAACACTCTAAGTTAGAGCGCATTAACGAAATTTGGTCGTTATTAAAGTAACAAGCAATGCAACCGTGCTTTTAGGTTAATAGTTACTGGTGGCCTTAAGGTATTTGCGATTAAATTTTTAATTTGTTAAGTGAACAAACATAAATAGTGGGTTTAGCAAAAATTTAACCTCAAAAGGTTAAAATTGACTGTTTTCTCAAAAAAGCGGTGGCGATTGAGTATTGCGTAGTCAATTACTTTTACTGCCTAAAAAGCCTTAATATATTAAGCAAAACTGTAAATAATGCTGAAATACTAATCCTTTTTAATTGATTGGGTTGTGTAGGTAGGTTCTTAATGGTTATTTTTAAATTGGTTTGCATTTTGCAAATCAAAATGAAATTGAAATCTCATAATGCAAATATCCGCTCAGCTATTTTTTATTATCCCTATCAAAGTAATTAATTTACCCATTGATTTATAAAGACTTAAATTTTTTATCATCATTAAATTTATTTTGGCATGGCTTTCGCAATATAAACACCAAGTAGAGCGAAGTTATCATTGATATAAATTTGCTAAGTAGTTAAATAAATTTTAAGGGTGTCCATTATGCAAACTAATACTAAAGTTAAACAGCAACCAAAAAAAATGTCTTTTGTTCTTACTCCAGAGTTAATGGTGCTGTCTATTATTATTGTTGCAGCTGTTATTGTTGGTGCAACAGCACTGCGAGGCACCGTTACTATTGAACCTGTTAATAAAGGTAATACCGAGATGTTCACCAATAAATTTAGCAATAGTGATTTAGATAATGCCACTATTGAAAGCAACACATTAAACTACGCTCAAAACATAGATGAGCAATCTGCCCAATCAGGCACTCAAGGTTTAAACAACTAAACAATACTTCTCCTTTAGTATTTATTTCGGCTGACTCTAAGCAATTAGGTCAGCCTTTTTATTTTTAAAGCCACTTTATACCCAAACCATCGCTTACTCCCGCTCCCACTTTAAATCAGCTTGCGTGTCAGTGTGATTTGCAAAATGCAAATATATATATCAATAATTTTAGACTAACAGCCCGACTTTAACTAATTGAATTTTATGTGTTTATTTTTTGTTTTTGACGGCTCGTTTTGGTCTGTAATTTGCAATTTATGTAACAAGCTTACGGTGAGCCCTTATTTGTGGAGAAATTTATGAATGCTTTTAAAAGTTTAGAGCCTATCAATACGGTCAACATTGCACGCTGGCATGAACTTGAGCAAATTATGGCTCATGCAATGAAAAACCATTGTTTTAATATGGTGTACCAGCCGCTTGTATCTTTAACAAGTGGGCAATTAGTTGGCTTTGAATCATTAGTGCGCTGCGAATCTTCACGCTATGGTGTTGTTGGCCCAGATGAATTTATTCCGCATGTAGAACAGTCAGGTATGATTTTAGATTTAGGTGATTGGATTTTTAAGCAAACCCTAAGCGATTTAGGCCAAATGAGAAAAATAGGTATGAATGATATAACTATTTCATTGAATATTTCGCCGGTACAAATTATTGAAGGGGATGTGTTTTCCAAAGTAATGAGCTTACTTGACAAGTATCAAATAGACCCCGCAGCCATAAAAGTAGAATTAACAGAAACAGCATTAATAAAAAGTCCGCAGCGTATTGCTAAAACATTTGAGCATTTTCATAAAGAAGGGGTAAAAATTTGGCTAGACGATTTTGGAACGGGCTATGCCTCTTTAGGCCTTTTAAGGCAGTTTAATATTGATGGGCTAAAAATAGATCGCAGCTTTATAAGTGGCATTACAACGAACAATGAAGACTTTACTCTGTGTAGTGCAATTATTGCTATGGCGCAAAGACTCGGGTTAGAAACCATTGCTGAGGGGATTGAACAGCGCGAGCAATTACAAATATTAGAGCAGCTAGGGTGTGATGTAGCACAAGGTTACTTACTCGGAAGACCAAGTAGTTTAGCTAATAATACGGCGACATGGGTAAAAATGTACACTTAACTTAATGTTTAGATTTGCAAAATGCGAAAAACGACTTACTCTAAAAGTATAAAAGCTTTGTATCACAATAATAAATAAAGGCCTAATATGCCAATACCTGAAGAATATATTGATAACACCATCACTCAAGCTCATGTGCTAGCGCAATTAGAGCAAGATGTTGGCTCACTCACTTTAGTAAGGCTGGTAAACTTATTTATTAATGAATTAGAAGAAATGCGAGTTCGTCTTAAAAATGCAATTGATGAGCAAGATGAAGATAATATTAAAGATATAATGCACGTACTTAAAAATTCTGCGGCGCTATATGGCGCATTAACTTTGGCAGCCCTTGCCAGTCAATTACATGATTACCCCCCCGTTACCATTGAAGAAAATATTCACGCTGCTCAGATCGTTCAACATAATCTAGAAAAAACCCACGCTGCATACCAAGTTATTGCTAATAATATTACTTAAAAGGCTCTGCCATGAACGATTCTCAAAAAAAATCACTGGTTTATATAGTAGAAGACAGCATTGCAAGCGGGGCTCTTTATGCGAGTCAATTAGAGCAAGTAGGGCACGAATGTAAACACTTTACCGATGGCTACTCTGCCTTGGTAGGTATAAAAGAGATGATGCCTGATGTCATTGTCCAAGATGTTTGTTTACCCGATATTAGTGGCTTAGAAGTGCTGCAGTTTGTTAAAAAGCAAGAAAAGCCCGCTAACGTAGTCATGATCACCTCAAATAGCTCTATTGATGTTGCAGTAGAGGCAATGCGTTTAGGTGGTTTTGATTTTTTAGAAAAACCGTTTTCAGGCCAGCGCTTAGTGAGTGCCGTAGATAGCGCGCTTTCGCAAAAAGCACCTCCTGCAGTTAAAATTCAAGAACAAAAAGCGCAAAACACTTCCGGGTTTATTGGTGAATCGTTAGCAATGCAAACGGTGTTTAGGCTTTTAGATAGTGCAGCGCGAAGCAAAGCATGTGTTTTTATTACCGGTGAGAGTGGCACAGGTAAAGAGGTGTGCGCGCAAACTTTGCATGACACTAGCCCTCGAAGTGAAGGGCCATTTATTGCAATTAACTGTGCTGCTATTCCAGGAGAGTTATTTGAGTCAGAGTTTTTTGGCCATGTAAAAGGGGCCTTTAGCGGAGCGCTAAGTGATAGGAAAGGGGCTGTAGAAGTTGCAAACGGTGGTACTTTATTTTTAGATGAGCTGTGTGAAATGGAGCTCAACCTACAGGCTAAGTTATTGCGTTTTTTACAAACGGGTGCGTTTAATCGGGTAGGTAGTAGCGAGGTTTTACACAGTAATGTAAGGCTAGTGTGTGCAACAAATAGAAGCCCTGTAGTTGAAGTTGCCGAAGGGCGTTTTAGAGAAGATTTATACTATAGGCTTAATGTTATTCCTGTAAAGTTACCTCCGCTACGCGAGCGAGCTGGCGATATAATGTTGCTTGCAAAGCATATTTTAAAGCAAAAAAGTGAAAGTAACGCTAAGTTATTCCATCGCTTTTCAAAAGAAGTTGAAAACCTTTTTTGTAACTACGATTGGCCAGGTAATATCCGTGAGCTGCAAAATGTTATCGAAAATATCGTTGTTATCAACGAGGGTGACGTAGTTGAGTTAGATATGTTGCCAAGCTCATTTGGTGTTAATTCTGCTATTCCAATCAAAAACAGCAGCTCGTCTCAATCTGCGGAGCAAATACAAACTAACTCGCTTATGGGCGTACACGACATAGAGCCCCTGTGGCAAGTTGAAAAAAGGGCAATAGAGTCGGCAATAGCCGTATGCGATGATAACATTCCACTTGCTGCGGCCTATTTAGGCGTAAGCGCCTCGACTATTTACAGAAAAATAAAAGGTTGGAGTTAGCTTTACGTTTCTTACTTACACCTGCTTGGTGTTTATACTGTGCTAATGCTACTTAAAAAGAACAACATGCCTGTTTTATCTAACATTTTATTATTTTGCTTACAGCTTATAATTCTCCTAATCACATTAAACAAGGCTACTTAGTAAAAGCGAGTCACCTGCCATTTCGTTCTCAGTTACATTTTCATGGTTGAAATAAACAAAGATACCCTAAGCTCTATTACTACACCCTAAGTTTAATAGTAAAAGGAGATCACAATGAGTAACGTTAATTTACAGCCAGCGAGTGTAATGCAGCCTTTAGTGGTAAGCGATTTAGATAACAATGACGTGAATTTAGTTGACCGCGTAAGCGACAAACCTTGGAAAATGATAGTGGTGTACAGAGGCCAGCATTGCCCTAAATGTACCGAGCAACTCAATGAGCTTGCAACAATGCATGACGATTTTGCCAGCGCAGGTGTAGAAGTTGTAGCAGTAAGTGGCGATAGCGAAGAGCAGCTTAAAAAGCATCTTGAAAAAATAGACGTAAATTTCCCTCTTTATTACAATTTAACCATTGAGCAAATGACTGATCTAGGCTTATACATTAGTGAACCGCGCAGTGATGCTGAAACAGATCACCCATTTTCTGAGCCTTGTATTATTGTTTTAAACGAAGATAACCAAGTACAGATGCTTGATAAATCAAATAGTCCATTTGTTCGCCCAAGCCTTAAGCAGGTGCTAGGCGGTATTAAATTTTCACGCGAAAACGACTACCCAATTCGCGGTACTTTTATTAAGTAACGTGTATTGAGTAATTTGATGAATATACGAAGAGGGCACTTTTTTGTGCCCTTTTTTATTTTTTTTCACTTTTTTTAATTTAATTACTTGAAAACTATTTTACTGCCCATAAATAGTTTAGTGAGGACGCCTGATGGGTCCCAAAAAAGACAGAAGTTATTGAAATTTATATTATTAATTTAATTGTGTTGTACTTGTTCA
Organism: Pseudoalteromonas sp. Angola-7; assembly: GCF_028599255.1. Taxonomy (NCBI): domain Bacteria; kingdom Pseudomonadati; phylum Pseudomonadota; class Gammaproteobacteria; order Alteromonadales; family Pseudoalteromonadaceae; genus Pseudoalteromonas; species Pseudoalteromonas sp. Angola-7. The sequence continues at coordinate 193,052 of NZ_JAQREL010000002.1, read as the reverse complement.
AAGGAAAAGTAACAACATTATATCGCTTAAATATGAGGATATTATTATGCGTACAGTAGACTTATCACCACTTTATCGTTCATTCATCGGCTTTGATCATTTAGCATCTTTAATGGATGCGGCAGCTCGTACAGACAAGCAGCCTAGCTTTCCTCCTTACAATATCGAAGCACTAGATAAAGACAAATACAGAATCACTATGGCCGTTGCTGGTTTTAGTGAAAATGAACTCACCATTGAGTCAGAGAACAACACTTTAAAAGTTGCAGGCACTAAACCAAACAAAGATGAAAATGAAGAGCGCAAGTTTATTCATCAAGGAATTGCGGAACGTAACTTTGAGCGTAAGTTTCAACTTGGGGATCATGTAAAAGTACTCGGTGCCGATTTAGCCAACGGTCTGCTTAGCATTGACCTGGAGCGCGAAATCCCAGAAGCACTTAAACCTCGTAAAATTGAAATTGGCGGTGGAAACCTAATCGAAGGTAAATAATCGCTAATAAACATTTTCCCTGATTGTAGCCGCCTCAACTGAGGCGGCTTTTTCGTTTTTATAACTCGTTTATATGCGTTAAATAATAATTTGCTTGGGCTAAGGTCTGCTGTTGAAGTTGGGGTGTTTGTTTATCCCAGTTTCTATAAACCATGCCAATGCGTGGGTTTTTTTCAAGTAATGCGCGGTGTTTATCCATAAATTGCCAATATAAGCTGTTGTAAGGACACGCCTTCTCACCTACTTTTTGCTTAACATCATAATGACAGTTTTTGCAGTAATCGCTCATTTTATTGATGTAATTACCACTGGCTGCATAGGGTTTAGTGGCGATAATAGCATCATCTGCAAATTGGCTCATGCCACGGGTGTTAGGCATTTCAACCCATTCAATGGCATCAATATAAACCCCTAAATACCACTGGTCGACTTCATTAGGGTCGATGCCTGTTAATAAGCAAAAATTACCAATGATCATTAATCTTTGAATATGATGAGCGTATGCGGTGTCTAAGCTCTGCGTTAATGCGTGGCTTAAACAGTTCATTTTTACATTACCCTGCCAAAAGTACTCCGGTAACGACTGGTTAGCCTGTAATTGGTTTTTTTGTGCATAGTCGGGCATGTTTGCCCAATATATACAGCGAACATATTCACGCCAACCTAGGATCTGCCTAACAAAGCCTTCTACTTGAGAAATCGAAATTGTGTCGGGATGAGCATTAAATTCGTCAATTACACGCCTAATAACGTACAGCGGGTGGATTAACTTGGCGTTTAAAGCAAATGATAAACGGCTATGGTACAAGCTGGCGTTATTTGTAACTTGGTCGGTCATTGCATCTTGAAACTGGCCGAAATTTTTTAGTAGGTGGATACAAAAATACTCTAAACACGTTTTGGCTTGTTTGCGAGTGAGCGGCCATGGCAGCTGCTGAGGATTTATTTCACCAAAGTAATTTACGTTATGTTTTTTAAGTCTGCTAATGATAGAGCTTACATCGTTATTAAATAATTTTGGCGGGGGGATAGCGTTCAAATCTGCTTTTTTAAATTTGTTTCTGTTATTACTATCAAAGTTCCATTGACCTCCTTGCGGGCTACTCCCATCCATAAGAATAGTGTATTGCTTGCGCATAGCACGATAAAAGTGCTCCATAGTCACATGTTTGTTTTTTTCAAACCGCTCGTTAATACGTTCAAAAGGCAGCATAAAATGCTCAGTGTCATAGGCTTTAACGCGAAAACCAGACTCTTTTTTAAATTTACTTAGCTGTGCTTTGAGACGAAATTCATCAGGGTATTGATAATGTATTTCACTGCAACGATACTGTTTAGCTATGCGCGTGAGTAAATCAGGCAAGGTTTTGTCTTGGTGGGTATCATCTAGGGTAAGGTGCAGTGTGCTGTAATCCGCGCTTTGTAAAGCTGTAGCAAAACGCTCCATCGCATAAAAAAAAGCACATAACTTTTGCACATGGTGCTTAACGTAATTGGTTTCTTGTTTTAACTCGGCAATTAAATAAAGCGTATCAGGCTCTTTTTCTTTAAACCACGAATGCGAAGCATTGAGTTGATCACCTAAAATTAGGCGCAACACTTTATAATGAGCCATAAACCACCTAAATTTAGTTGTACGTAAAAAGCGACAACGTGGATCTAGGTAGTTTGCTCATACGTGCATAAAAGCTAAAGCTTGTATTACTTAAAGCTTACTTGTGCGAAGTTGAGTGATTTTTTGCTCAAGCGAAATAACATTTGTTTTGTTAAACAAAGTTGTATTAGCAAAACTTTCAAAATAACGAAGCGCTTTTTGCCAAGCAAACTGTGTTTGTGCGGTGAATAAACGCCCTAAGTGCTCGTTTAAGGTATCGTAAAAGGCATCGCACAGTAGCGATATTTCTTTTGGTGTAACGCCCATCTTTTTTAAGTATTGCAAGTGAAAGGTTAAAAATGGGGCAACAGAAGATGGGTTATCTAAATGCCTAACTATACGTTCTAAAACACAATATAAAATATAACTTTTTTCGTTAAAATAAGCGGCACTTGGATACTGCATTGTTATATTTGACTCTTCAAGCTTTGCATGAAAGCGCGCGGTAAACGCATGAAAGTTTGGCTTAACTATATGCAAACTTTTAATTAACTGTGGCTGATAAGTATTCATTAGCAATCTCATTAAATTTTGTAATTTTTATTTTTATCCACATCGGTGAGCTTTTAGTATAGTGCGTTGCTCAAATATCGCACGTAATCTAAACGTAAAAAGCACAAAATTGTATCAGTTTTATGAATTTTAGATATTTTATTTATGAATATAAGGCTTTTTACGCACATATTAGTGACGTTACGATTACCATTTTAATGTCTGCATAATCATAGTACATACTGGTGAAGCTTAAAATGGGGGTTCACTGATTTTATCAAACTTATTAGTTATTATGGTTGCTAATTACCCCGTATATCCTTATAATAGCCGCCATTGTTTAGGGGTTGATTAACCACTAACAGCGATATTGAATTTTAGGTTTAATATCTATTGGCGCGGGATGGAGCAGCCTGGTAGCTCGTCGGGCTCATAACCCGAAGGTCGTCGGTTCAAATCCGGCTCCCGCAACCAATTTTTATAGTAGGTATATCCTTACTAATTCTATATCGCGCATTCTAAGTAATGCGCGTTTTGCGTTTAAGCTAATGTAGTTTAATTTGGTCAGTGTAATGACCCGCAGCCAAGCTTGGCCTGAGGCCACACAGTTTTATGCTTTATTGGTGTGACGCCCCGCTTGGTTCGGGGCGTTGTTGTATCTGCACCATTGATTTATGGCTTTGTCATTAAATCAAAACTTAAACTCAGTATTTTAGGGCTATAAGCCCTTTTTTTGTTTGTATGGAGGATTTTCGTGACAAAACTTGAGCAAGATTTATTAACCATGCTTACGCCTGCAGTAGAAATGTTAGGCTTTGAATTACATGGTCTTGAGTTTGTACAAGCAGGCCGCCATTCTACCTTAAGGGTTTATATTGACCATGAGGATGGAATATCTGTTGATAATTGTGCGGATGCGAGTCGCCAAATTAGTGCGATTTTAGACGTCGAAGACCCAATTACAAATGAATATGATTTGGAAGTATCGTCTCCTGGTGTTGATCGTCCATTATTCAAACAAGATCATTACGAGAAGGCGCAAGGAGAGGAAGTACGCGTGCGTACTAAGCTTCCACAAGACGGTCGCCGTAATTTTAAAGGCGACTTAGTAGCAGTTAGCAGTGATATGATCACACTTAAAAGCGATGGCGAAGAGCACTTAATCATGCTTAGCAATATCGAACGTGCGAACATCATCGCAAAGTTTTAATTCGAGTGCGAAGGAATAGGGCAAGCGAGGCATTACCCATGGCAAAAGAGATATTATTGGTTGCTGAAGCCGTTTCCAATGAGAAAGCGGTTCCAAAAGAAAAGATTTTTGAAGCGTTAGAGTTCGCTCTAGCAACAGCGACAAAGAAAAAACACGATGGCGAAATTGAAGTACGTGTATCAATCGACCGTAAAACCGGTGATTACGACACGTTCCGTCGTTGGCAGATTGCAGAAGTTCAAGAAGATGGTTCTTTAGAAAACCCTTACAGCGAAATCACATTAGAAGCAGCTCAAGTTGAAGAACCTGACTTGCAACTGGGTGATTATGTTGAAGAACAGATTGAATCTATTAAATTCGACCGCATAACTACACAAATGGCAAAGCAAGTTATTGTACAAAAAGTACGTGAAGCTGAGCGCGCTTTAGTTGTAGAAGCTTATAAAGATCAAGAAGGCGAGCTAGTAACAGGTGTCGTTAAAAAAGCAACACGTGATGCAATCGTACTTGATTTAGGTAACAACGCAGAAGCGGTTATTTACCGTGACGATATGCTGCCACGTGAAAACTTCCGCCCAGGAGATCGTATCCGTGGTCTTCTTTACGAAGTTAAACCTGAAGCACGCGGCGCACAGTTATTTGTAACGCGTTCAAAACCAGAAATGCTGATGGAATTATTCCGCATTGAGGTGCCAGAGATTGGCGAAGAAATGATTGAGCTTCGTGCTGCAGCACGCGATCCGGGTTCACGCGCTAAAATCGCCGTTAAATCTAACGACAAGCGTATTGACCCAGTAGGTGCGTGTGTTGGTATGCGTGGTGCACGTGTTCAAGCTGTATCATCAGAACTTGGTGGCGAGCGTGTTGATATCGTACTTTACGATGACAACCCAGCGCAGTTTGTTATTAACGCAATGGCACCGGCTGAAGTAGCTTCAATCGTAATGGATGAAGACACTCATTCAATGGATATCGCTGTAGAAGCTGATAACCTAGCGCAAGCAATTGGTCGCAATGGTCAAAATGTTCGTTTAGCAAGCCAATTAACTGGCTGGGAACTAAACGTAATGACTGTTGAAGACATGCGCGCTAAAAACGAAGCAGAGTCAGATAAGTTAATTAACTTATTTACTGAAAACTTAGATATTGATGATGAATTTGCATCATTACTTATCAACGAAGGTTTCTCAACACTTGAAGAAGTAGCATATGTGCCTGCTTCTGAGTTTTTAGAAATCGACGGCCTAGATGAAGAAACGGTTGATTTACTGCGCTCACGTGCAAAAGATGCATTAACCACTAAAGCGCTTAAAACGGAAGAAAGCTTAGAAGGTGTAGAGCCTGCAGAAGACTTACTTGCGCTTGAAGGCTTAGAGCGTCATCTAGCATTTGTTATGGCAAGCAAGGGTGTAGTTACACTTGAAGACTTAGCTGAGCAAGGTATTGATGAATTGGTAGATATTACAGAGCTAACACCTGAAAAAGCAGGTGAGCTAATTATGGCTGCACGTAATATTTGTTGGTTCGCAGACGAGTAATTTATTAACGGAGGTATTACACACTATGGCAGAAGTAAATGTTGAAAAACTAGCCGGCGATATAGGTACAACTGTTGATAAATTGCTTCAGCAATTTTCACAAGCGGGTATCACTAAAAAAGCAGGTGATAATGTAACTGAAGCTGAAAAAGCACAGTTACTTGATCACTTAAGCAAATCGCACGGTGGTACTGGTTCAGATGGCCCAGCACGTATGACTTTACAACGTAAGAGCAAAAGCACATTAAGTGTAACGGGCTCTACGGGTAAGGCAAAAGCTGTTCAAGTTGAAGTTCGCAAAACACGTACTTACGTGAAAAAGAGCGCAATGGAGCAAGAGCAAGAACAGCAACGTCTAGCCGCTGAAGAAAAAGCGCGTATCGAAGAGCAGCAAAAAGCTGCACAAGAAGCCGCTGAATTAAAAGCGAAACAAGAGGCAGAACGTAAAGCAAAAGAAGACGCTGATCGTAAAGCCAAAGAAGAAGCTAAACGCAAAGCAGATGCAGAGCGTAAAGCTAAACAACAGCAGATGACCCCAGAGCAAAGTGCTAAGTCTGAGAAAGATCGCATCGAAGCTGAGCGTCTGCAGAAAGAAGCAGAAGAGGCCGCATTGAAGAAAGCTGAAGAAGAAGCGAAACGTCAAGCAGAAGAGGCAAGAAAGCTAGCTGAAGAAAATGAAGCTCGCTGGAAAAAAGAAGAAGAAGAACGTAAGAAACGCGAAGAAACCGCGGATCACCATCTTACGACTTCTACTTATGCACGTGAGGCAGAAGATGTTGCCGATGCACGTGATGAGCAAGGTTCACGCCGCGCGAAGAAAAAGAAAAAAGCCCCAGCAAAAGATAAATTTGCAGGCGCTAAAGGCCGTAAAGGCAAGCTAAAAGCACCTACATCGTTGCAACATGGTTTCCAAAAACCAACTGCCGATGTTAAAAATGAAGTGCGTATTAGCGAAACAATTACAGTAGCTGAGCTTGCATCACGCATGGCTGTTAAAGGCGCTGAAGTTGTTAAAACAATGATGAAAATGGGTGACATGGTTACCATTAACCAAGTGATTGACCAAGAAACAGCACAACTTGTTGCTGAAGAAATGGGTCACAAAGTTATCATCGTTAAAGAAAACGAATTAGAGCAAACAGTACTAAATGACCGTCATGAAGATGGTAAGTCTGAGCCGCGTGCGCCAGTAGTAACTGTAATGGGTCACGTTGACCATGGTAAAACATCAACGCTTGATTACATTCGTTCAGCTAAAGTTGCATCAGGCGAAGCCGGTGGTATTACACAGCACATTGGTGCATACCACGTTGAAACTAACGGCAACATGATCACTTTCTTAGATACACCAGGTCACGCCGCGTTTACATCAATGCGTGCACGTGGTGCTAAAGCGACAGATATCGTAATCCTAGTGGTTGCAGCAGACGATGGTGTAATGCCACAAACTAAAGAAGCGGTACAGCATGCTCGCGCAGCTGGTGTTCCTTTAATTATTGCTGTAAACAAAATGGATAAAGAAGGCGCAGATCCAGATCGCGTTAAAAACGAGCTAGCTCAGCTAGACGTTATTCCTGAAGATTGGGGCGGCGATACGCAGTACGTTCATATCTCAGCTAAAACAGGCTTAGGTATTGATGACTTACTTGAAGCTGTTCTTATGCAATCTGAGCTTTTAGAGCTTCGTGCTCCATCAGAAGGCATGGCAGCAGGTGTTGTAATTGAATCTCGTCTTGATAAAGGACGTGGTCCGGTTGCTTCTATCTTAGTTCAATCAGGTACCCTTAACCAAGGTGATATCGTACTGTGTGGTCTTGAATACGGCCGTGTTCGTGCAATGAAAGACGAAAACGGTAAAGACATTAAATCAGCAGGTCCTTCTATTCCAGTTGAAATTTTAGGTCTCTCTGGTATTCCGGCTGCAGGTGATGAAGCGACTGTTGTTAAAGATGAGCGTAAAGCGCGTGAAGTTGCTTTATACCGTCAAGGTAAATTCCGCGACGTTAAATTGGCTCGTCAGCAAAAAGCGAAGCTTGAAAACATGTTTACTAACATGGCTGAAGGCGATGTATCAGAAGTTAACGTGGTACTTAAAGCAGACGTTCAAGGTTCAATCGAAGCAATTTCAGACTCACTAACTAAGCTTTCTACTGATGAAGTAAAAGTGAAGATTGTTGGTTCTGGCGTAGGTGGTATCACCGAAACTGATGCAACACTTGCTGCTGCATCTAACGCAATCGTAGTTGGCTTCAACGTTCGTGCCGATGCATCTGCACGTAAAGTGATTGATACTGAAAACTTAGACCTTCGCTACTACAGCGTAATCTATGCGCTAATCGAAGAAGTTAAGCAAGCCATGTCTGGTATGCTTGCTCCTGAGTTTAAGCAAGAGATTATTGGTCTTGCTGAAGTACGTGACGTGTTTAAGTCTCCAAAAATTGGCGCAATTGCTGGTTGTATGGTTACTGAAGGTACTATTAAACGCAGCGCACCAATTCGTGTACTACGTGATAACGTGGTTATTTACGAAGGTGAGCTTGAGTCACTACGTCGCTTTAAAGATGACGTTCAGGATGTTCGTAACGGCATGGAATGTGGTATCGGCGTTAAGAACTACAACGATGTTCGCGTTGGTGACCAAATCGAAGTATTCGAAACAGTTGAAGTACAACGTACACTTTAATTGCTCGTAAACTAAGATTGTAAATGGGGGCTTTGCCCCCATTTCTGTATCCATTATTTAATTAACTTATTATTTTAATTCAGTAAGTTATGATTTTAGGAAAACAATCATGAGAGAATTTTCTCGCACTGATCGTGTTGCTCAGCAAATTCAAAAAGAAATTGCTGTAATTTTACAACGCGAAATTAAAGATCCGCGCTTAGGCATGGTGACAGTGTCTGCGGTAGAAGTATCGCGCGATTTATCTTACGCAAAAGTTTTTATTACGGTGTTTAATACCGAAGATGAAAACAAAGCAAAAGAAAGCGCAAAAATACTTAACGAAGCAACGGGCTATATCCGCTCGTTACTGGGTAAGCGTATTCGTGCTCGTATAATGCCTGAGCTTAAATTTGTAGTAGATAACTCACTAATGGAAGGGATGCGTATCTCTAACTTAGTGGACTCGGTTATTCGCGAAGATAACGCTAAACATGTTGATGATGAAACTGATAGCGAAGAAGGCACTAAAGACTAATGGCAAGACGCAGTAAAGGCCGTCCGATTGATGGTATTTTGTTGTTAAACAAACCTCAAGGCATTTCATCGAACAAAGCCCTACAGCAAGCTAAAGGTATTTATTTTGCCCAAAAAGCTGGCCATACCGGTGCGCTAGACCCACTGGCCACTGGCATGCTGCCTATTTGCTTTGGTGAAGCGACCAAGTTTACCCAATTTTTGCTCGATACAGATAAAACCTATGTGGTAAGAGCAAAGCTAGGTGAGCGCACAACTACCTCTGATTCAGATGGCGAAGTGGTTGAAACCCGTGATGTAAACGTTACCACTGAACAGTTAGCTGCAGAAATTGAAAAGTTTTTAGGCGAGTCAGATCAGTATCCATCAATGTACTCAGCGCTTAAATATGAAGGTAAGCCTTTATATAAATACGCGCGTGAAGGCATTGAAGTACCGCGTAAATGCCGAAAAATAAACGTGTTTAGCTTAACGCTTGATGAGTTTGATGAAGCAAATAACGAAGTACAAATGACCGCCCATGTATCTAAAGGGACGTACATTCGTACCATTGTTGATGATTTAGGCGAAAACCTAGGCTGTGGCGCACATGTTATTATGCTGCATCGCTCAGCGGTTGGCCATTACCCTAAAGATAAAATGGTATCGCTTGAGCACCTTGAAACCTTATTAGCCAAGGCTAAAGAAGAAGAGGTGGCCCCTTCTACGTACCTTGATGAATTACTATTGCCAATGGATAGTGCATTGGTTGATTTACCCGTTGTAGAAATTAGCAAAGAGCAGGGTGTTTCGTTTAGCCATGGCCAAGCAGTAGTACTAGGCACTGATTTACCCGAAGGGGCAATTAAAGTTCTTGCTGATGGTGTATTTATTGGCACCGGTGAGCGCAACCCTGACGGGCATTTAAAATCAAAGCGTGGCTTGTCTAATCAGCAACCCGAGTAAACTTTAACTTGTAGTTATTCCCATAGTTGGTAGAATACGCCCGCTTAATCGTTTTGGCTGAATTAGTGATCGGCTAAAGCACCTATTAAATTTAACTTTTGGAGTTATTATGTCACTAAGCAATCAAGAAAAAATCGATATCATTGCTAAATTTGCACGTGCTGAAGGCGACACTGGTTCACCTGAAGTACAAGTAGCTTTACTTACTTTTGATATCAACAAGCTTCAAGGTCACTTTGCTGACCACAAGCATGACTTCCACTCACGTCGTGGTCTGCTTCGTAAAGTAAGTACTCGCCGTAAATTGCTTGATTACCTTAAAGGTAAAGATATCTCGCGTTATACTGCGTTAATCCAAGAGCTTGGCCTACGTCGCTAAGTACTTGATTACGAGAAAAGGAGCTTTATAGCTCCTTTTTTTGTGCCTAAATTTAACGCTTCACACCCCATCGTTAATTTAACCTCCCTTTAATATAAATAACACCAACCTTGTGCTAGCACTTAACAATTAAGGGTAGGCAACGCTTGCAACAACTGCGTTAAAATTATCTTTAAGAACAATTTAATAGCGAATTATTCACCTAGCTATCTAAAGGTTTTTCATAGCTAAAAATTACACGCTTAATTAAACGCTTTGCGATAAAACAATTAAAAAATAATGTGGCAAAAGCGATTACGTTTTATCTTTGGGTAGGCTCGCAATTTTACGTCGCTTTGGTATATACTATGCGCGTAGATAAATAGGTTATCTGCAGTCATTAAAAATTTTGCCAATTGTAGTACTTAATTGATTTCCAACTGAATACAATTATGTACTGTAATTGGCCCTTTTAATGACACTTATTAATGAAATATAAAAACATTTAAGGAATATTTTAAGTGCAAGCAATTATTAAAGAATTTCAACTAGGTCAACACACAGTTACCCTAGAAACAGGTGCAATCGCACGTCAAGCAGACGGCGCAGTATTAGCAAGCATCGGCGACACGTCAGTATTAGTTACTGTCGTTGGTAAGCGTGAAGCTCAACCTGGTCAAGACTTTTTCCCACTAACAGTTAACTACCAAGAGCGTATGTACGCTGCGGGTCGTATCCCTGGTGGTTTCTTAAAGCGTGAAGGTCGTCCTAACGATGGCGAAACACTTATTGCACGTCTTATTGACCGTCCAATTCGTCCACTTTTCCCAAATGGTTTCGTAAACGAAGTACAAGTTATTGCAACCGTTGTATCTGTAAACCCTGAAATCCAACCAGATATGGTTGCGATGATTGGTACATCAGCAGCACTTGCTATCTCTGGTATCCCATTTAGCGGCCCAATTGGTGCGTCACGCGTTGGTTACATCAACGGTGAGTACGTACTTAACCCAACACTAAAAGAGCTTGAAGAAAGCCAACTTGATTTAGTAGTTGCAGGTACTGATAACGCAGTACTAATGGTTGAATCAGAAGCTGACGTACTAGCTGAAGACGTAATGCTAGGTGCGGTTGTATACGGCCATGAGCAATCTCAAGCTATTATCAACGCAATTAACGAATTTAAAGCAGAAGCGGGCAAGCCTACATGGGATTGGTCTGCACCTGAGAAAAACGTATCGCTTGAAGAAAAAGTAGCTGAACTTGCTGCTGATAAAGTAGGTGAAGCTTACCGTATTACCGATAAAGTAGCGCGTAAAGAAGCATTAACTGCAGCAAAAGACGCTGTAATTGAAGCGCTTACAAGCGAGCTTGCTGAAGATGAAACACTTGATAAGCAAGAAGTAGGTAAAGTATTTGGTTCTTTAGAGAAGAAAATTGTACGTGGCCGCATCACTGCTGGTGAAAAACGTATCGATGGTCGCGAACCAGACATGATCCGTGCACTAGACGTAATGACAGGCGTATTACCACGTACTCACGGCTCTGCAATCTTTACTCGTGGTGAAACTCAAGCATTAGTTACAGCTACACTTGGTACAGAACGTGATTCACAGTTAATCGATGATTTAACGGGTACTCACAAAAACCACTTTATGCTTAACTACAACTTCCCTCCATTCTGTGTAGGTGAAACTGGTTTTGTAGGTTCTCCTAAGCGTCGTGAAATTGGTCACGGTAACCTAGCTAAGCGTGGTATTTCTGCTGTAATGCCTACACTTACTGAGTTCCCTTACTCAATTCGTGTTGTATCTGAAATCACTGAATCTAATGGTTCGTCTTCAATGGCATCTGTTTGTGGTACGTCACTAGCACTTATGAACGCGGGTGTACCAATTAAAGCATCTGTTGCGGGTATCGCGATGGGTCTTGTGAAAGAAGATGAGAAGTTTGTTGTTCTTTCAGATATCTTAGGTGATGAAGATCACTTAGGTGACATGGACTTTAAAGTAGCAGGTACTACTAACGGTATCACTGCACTACAAATGGATATCAAGATTGAAGGTATCACACAAGAAATCATGCAAATTGCGCTTAAACAAGCAAAAGCTGCACGTTTACACATTTTAGGTGTGATGGATGAAGCGATTTCTGCTCCTTCTGAAGAATTATCAATGTTTGCTCCTCGCATCTACACTATGCAAATTCCTGCTAAGAAGATTGCTGAAGTAATTGGTAAAGGTGGCGCTACAATCCGTCAACTTACTGAAGAGACTGGCACAACAATTGAAATTGAAGACGACGGTACAATTAAGATTGCTGCAACAGACGGTGAAAGCGCGCAAAACGCAATTACACGTATTGAGCAATTAACAGCAGAACTAGAAGTAGGTACTATCTACACTGGTAAAGTTGTACGTATTGTTGACTTTGGTGCGTTTGTAAACATTCTTCCTGGTAAAGATGGCCTAGTGCATATTTCTCAAATCAGCACAGAGCGTGTTAACAACGTAACTGACCACTTAAGTGAAGGTCAAGAAGTTAAAGTTAAAGTACTAGAAGTAGACCGCCAAGGCCGTGTACGTCTAAGCATTAAAGAAGCAATGGAATCAGCAGCACCTGCAGCTGATGAGTCGAAAGACGCATAATTGCTAAACTTTAACCCGTTAATATACGCGGGATAATAAAAAAGGGGCTGTTTAGCCCCTTTTTTTATGCTTTAATGAAACCTTATTAGACAAGGTCTGTCTTATTTTTATTGCGATATATCTTGGTATTAAGGATTTTAATGATACTCAAACATTTAGCTTTGGCATCTTTTGCTATTTTGTCTTTAAGCGCTTGCCAAACCACGACTGAATCAAAACCTACGCCGATTGTTAATGTGCCTTTTACTGCACCCCTTGCATCTGACTTTAGAAGTGAAATTGCGATTGCACGTTACTCTGAGCTATTAAATCGAGCCGATTTAAGTACCGAGCAACAAGCTAAGCTTTATTATGACCGTGGGGTATTATTTGATAGCTTAGGAATGACCACGTTATCGCGCATTGATTTTAACCGCGCTATAAAACTAAAGCCTGATTTAGCTGAGGTGTATAACTTTTTAGGTATTCAGCACACGTTAATGCAGCAATACGAAAAAGCGTATGAGTTTTTTGACTCAGCCCTTGAGCTTAATGAAGAGCATGAATACGCTTATTTAAACCGTGGCATTGCACTGTATTATGGTGAAAGAGCAAATCTAGCGCAAAGTGACTTTGATGAGTTTTTAGCACGTTCACCAAACGATCCTTACCGTGTTTTATGGCTTTACCTTGCACAGTCGCAAGAGGATAAACAACAAGCATTAGCGGCTCTTAAAACAAATGCTGCAGCCCTTGATGAATCGCAATGGGCGTATCAGCTAATTTCGCTTTACACCGGCGATATGAGTGAGCATACGTTTTTATCGGGTATTAGCGAGGGCGTTAAGTCAGAGCAAGAATACGCACAGCGCTTGTGCGAGGCGTACTTTTATTTAGCCAAAATGCATCAAGCAGCCGGTGAGCAGTTTTTAGCTGCTGATTACTTTAGGTTGGCATTATCCACTAATGTGCATGAGTTTATTGAATACAAATATGCACGTTTAGAGCTTGAGCTTATGGCTGGTGCAGACGCTAGTTAAATCCCCGTGTTATCTGATTGGTTTGCTATTTAGCCTGTTTATTGCAGGCTCTAGCAATCAGTTAAGCAGCATTAGCTTTTGGCATGTACTTCACGCTCAGGCTAATCCGCTGCAAAGTTATTGGCAATTTCCCCGTTACTTTTCAAATAATATTGCGCATCTTCCCGAGCTGACATTAGGCTTTTTAGCGCGTAAAAATATCCCATCAGCCCAGTACAATTATTCTTTAAAACTGATTAATGCAAGCAAAAACGAACAAGCAAAGTTATTTTGGCTACAAAGTATTGAGCATGTTGGGCATAACAAGCGCCAACAACTCGCGCATGCTCTTTTAAAGCAAGGTCGCTGGAATGACCTTCAACTATTGTTAACCCAAAACTTACTGCCTAAAGGCGCGGCATTTAACCATTTAGCGCTGCACAAAGGGAGTGACTATGAGCAAGTTTTGCCTTCCTTTTTACATCAACTTGGTTTTGCAGCGTTAAATACACGCCCGCCGATTAACAATAGCTGTAGTTACAATGTGCTGCTATTAGGTGTAAATAGAGAAGCCTTGTTTAAGTTATCGAGTTTTGCCGCGCAGTATAATAAAAAACCTGAGCCGCAAAGCAGGGCGTATTGTTTAAGTAAACCGGTTTACGCTGGGGGCGCAATTGACTGTGCTAACACCTCGGGCATGGCTAATTGCCTATGGCAAAACGCGCACTTAAAAGCGCAGTTTACTAACGGCTATGACTACACTGTAATTATGGGTACGAGCGGCAGCGCCAATGTAACAGGTAAAAAAATGCAGCTAAGTACCCAAGCAAACTATAATGTATTTTTGCATGAGCTAATGCACTTTAGTGGTTTTGAAGATGAATATACGCTGCCTATTTCTAAACAGCGCTGGTTGTGTAAACGCCAAGGATACGTGGCCCCAAATTTATATATTTCGCAAGGTGAGGCTGCGCCAAATGGATGGCACAAAAGCTTAAGTTGCCAGCAAGGCGGCGTGGCATATAAGCCAGCTAAGCAATGGTCAATTATGCAGTATCAACAACTAGGTTTATCAAAGCGGTACAGGGCTTTGTGGGTTGATCAAATCAATGCTGCTAAAACCGCTCAGCTTGATTAAATTTAAATCGATTAGGCTTGCTATCTATAGACAAAATGGCCGTTTATAAGTATAACTGTACGTATTAATGTCGTTTAAAAACAGACAGTAAAAGCATCTTTTCGTGATGTATAAAACGTAAGGATAAACTTATGATTATAAAAGGCCCTACATTATGACTTTGCTCTGGATACCTTTGTTATCCTTAATTGGCAGTGTTATTTCTTCATGCACCGGCAAACTATCCCGTACGCAAGCTGCAGCTGTCACTGTACTTGCCCCTTTAGCAGCATTAGGTATTACGCTATACCACACCCCCGCTATTTTAGCAGGTGAAACGATTCGTTATGCTGTAACGTGGATCCCCGCTGTTGGACTGGACTTATCATTTCGTCTTGATGGCTTGAGCTTACTCTTTATGTTTATGATTTTAGGCATAGGCATACTGGTAATTACCTACGCACGTTATTATCTGAGTAAAAACGACTCCTTAGCTAAGCTGTATAGTTACTTATTGCTGTTTATGACCGCAATGCTGGGCATTGTTATGTCTAACAATGTTATTCAGCTTTGGCTGTTTTGGGAATTGACCAGCATTAGCTCGTTTTTATTAATTAGCTATTGGTGGCATAAAACAGAAGCACGAAAGGGCGCTCGCATGGCGCTAGCTGTTACCGGTGCCGGTGGCTTAGCATTGCTGGCAGGTTTAATGTTAGTGGCCGATATAGTTGGCAGTTACGACCTAGATGTAATTTTAGCTAGCAAGGCAATTGTTCAATCACATGATTTATACGAAACAGCACTGGTATTAGTTTTGCTAGGTGCATTTACTAAATCGGCGCAGTTTCCGTTCCATTTTTGGCTACCTCACGCTATGGCAGCCCCAACCCCTGTTAGCGCGTATTTACACTCTGCGACTATGGTAAAAGCAGGTATATTTTTATTAGCGCGTTTTCACCCAGTACTTTCAGGTACAGATACTTGGTTTTTACTGGTTGGTTTAACCGGTTTAACAACGCTTTTATTTGGCGCTTATATCGCCTTATTTAAACACGATTTAAAGGGCCTGTTAGCGTACTCAACCATTAGTCATTTAGGGTTAATTACCCTGTTATTGGGCCTAGATACTGAGCTCTCTACTGTGGCGGCAATATTCCATATTATTAATCATGCCACGTTTAAAGCCTCGCTATTTATGGCAGCAGGTATAATTGACCATGAAACCGGCACTCGTGATATGCGTAAGCTTAATGGTATGTGGCGGTATTTACCGTATACGGCCACACTTGCCATGGTTGCGGCTGCTTCAATGGCGGGTGTGCCATTGCTTAACGGCTTTTTATCTAAAGAAATGTTTTTTGCCGAAACCTTACATCAGCAAGTGCTTGGCTCTATGTCGTGGTTAATCCCTGTGTTAGCCACTATTGCAGGGGCGTTATCGGTGGCTTATTCGTCGCGTTTTATTCACGATGTATTTTTTAATGGCGAACCAATTGATTTACCACGCCAGCCGCATGAGGCTCCGCGCTACATGCGACTACCCATTGAAGTACTGGTTGTGCTGTGTGTGCTAGTTGGTTTGTTCCCGCATTTTTCAGTCGATGGCATTTTATCTGCTGCGTCTTTGGCTGTACTTGGTCAAAAGGTACCAGAGTACGAACTGGCTATATGGCATGGTTTTAACTTACCGCTATTAATGAGCGCCATGGCGGTAGTGGGTGGTTTGTTTATTTATATAAATCGTAAATACCTATTTCAATTTCAAGCATCATTACCGCCACTTAATGCTAAAAAAACCTTTGAGCTAATTGTGCTTAAAGTTATTAATTGGTGCCAAAGCAGGGTAAACACTATCGAAAACGGCTCATTACAACGCTACATTTTTGTAATGCTGGCGGTGGTATTGTTATGTGCCGGTTGGCCATTATTTGAAATGCAACAATTAGCGGGCAGTATGCCGCGTATTCCGGTTGATGTGCATAACGCAATAGGTGCAGGCCTACTGATTATAGGTGCTTTTGCTACCGTTATTTGGCATCGCTCACGCGTAGTTGCGTTACTAATGATTTCTATTGTAGGACTCATGGTGTCGGTGGCGTTTACGCGTTTTTCTGCGCCCGACTTAGCGCTTACGCAATTAACGGTAGAAGTAGCAACCGTTATTTTATTAATGTTGGCATTGTTTTTCTTACCACAACATACGCCTAAAGAGTCTAGCTCGTTACGAGTACTCAGGGATTTAGGGATAGCCTCAACATTAGGTGTTGTGGTGGCAAGTATATGTTATGCATTACTTACACGCCCACTCGAATCGATATCAGATTTTTTCATAGCCAATGCCAAAACAGGAGGTGGCGGTACCAATGTAGTAAACGTTATTTTGGTTGATTTTAGGGGCTTTGACACCCTAGGCGAAATAACCGTATTGGGTATTGCAGCGTTGGGTATATTTAAAGTGCTTTCTCGTATTCCATTGTTCATGCCAGCAAGTGATGGTGAAGGGCGCCCATGGGCTCGCGAGCGCCACCCTATACTACTTGCCAGTATTTCGCATAGCTTATTACCGCTTGCATTATTAGTATCGGCTTATATTTTCTTACGTGGTCATAACTTACCTGGCGGCGGCTTTATTGCAGGTTTAGTAACATCAATTGCCTTTATATTGCAGTATATGGCTCATGGCTCAGCTTGGATAAGCGAGCGCTTTGCAGTCAACTACCGTAAAATTATTGCATCAGGTATCGGTATTGCCTTGTTTACTGGAGTCGGTAGCTGGTTCTTTGAACGGCCGTTTTTAACTACGTGGTTTGATTATTTCGATATCCCATTTATTGGCAAAACAGAACTTGCAAGCGCAATTGTGTTTGATTTAGGCGTTTATTTAACAGTGGTTGGAGCCACGTTAATGATATTAGCAAGCCTTGGCAACATGACAGCAGATACCCAGAAAAAAGAGGTAAATATTTAATGGAGCTATTGTACGCATCTTGCGTTGGTGTATTAGTTAGTTGTGGTGTGTTTTTACTGCTAAGAGCCCGTACGTTTCCGGTAGTGCTTGGCCTTACTATGATTTCCTATGCCGTTAACTTATTTTTGTTTTCTGCGGGTCGCTTAACCATAAATAAAGCGGTTGTGCTTGGTACAGGGGCTGAATATGCCGACCCTTTACCTCAAGCACTAGTACTTACTGCAATAGTGATAGGGTTTGCAATGACTGCGTTTGTGGTTATTTTAGCTATACGTGGTAGAGCCGATTTAGGGAGCGATCATGTTGATGGGCAAATCATCAAAAGTGCAGCCGATAGCAAGGAGCAAAAATGATTCAACATTTAACCTCTTTGCCTATTTTATTACCTATGTTGGCAGCGGTAATATTGCTTTTGCCTCCCTGTGGTAAAAGTTTACGTATTCGCCGTATTGCCTCATCAATTATGGCGATGATCACATTTGTTGTTAGTGCATTGCTGTTAATCCATATATGTAACAGTGGTATCAATGTATACGCTATTGGTAATTGGTCTGCTCCTTTTGGCATAGTGCTTGTTGCCGATATGCTTTCTACTTTATTGGTTGCACTTACATCCTTTTTAGGAATGGGAGTCATTTTATATGGCTGTGCCGGCGATGATGCAAAAGGAAACTTTTTTCATCCATTAGTTCATTTTTTAATATTAGGTGTTAATGGGGCATTTTTAACGGGTGACTTATTTAATGTATTTGTATTTTTTGAGGTGTTGTTGATTGCCTCATACTCACTACTTATGCATGCCGGAGATAAACAAAATACCCGTGCAGCGCTCCAATACGTCATATTAAATTTGGTTGGCTCGAGCGTATTTTTAATTGGTTTAGGTATTTTATACGGCGTACTGGGTACATTAAACATCGCTGATATGACGCAAAAAGTAGCCCTGTTAACGGGCGATGATGTCTATTTGGCGAAGGCCGGCGGCTTACTGCTGTTAGTTGTATTTGCTTTAAAAGCCGCATTGCTCCCTTTGCACTTGTGGCTACCTAATACTTATGCCAGTGCAAAGCCTGTGGTTGCCGCTTTATTTGCTATTATGACCAAGGTGGGTGTATACGCCATGCTGCGCGTTTATACCGTTATTTTTGGTGAGCAAGCCGGTGAGCTTGAACATATGGCGCAATCGTGGTTATGGGGCTTAGCCATTGCTACTATAGTGGTTGGTGCAATTGGCGTAATGGCTGCGCAAGATTTACGTAAGTTAACGGCAAATTTAGTTGTTGTATCAGTGGGCACGTTAGTCGCTCTAATTGCACTGCAAAACGTAACTGCAACAGCTGCACTGCTTTATTATTTAGTGCACTCCACATTAGTCAGCGCTGCACTATTTTTATTAGCTGATTTAATTGCCACACAAAGGGGCAAAGTAGGGGATAGACTGGTTGCCGGACGAGCCGTAAACCAACCTTACTTATTGGGAGCATGCTTTGTAATTGCTGCATTAACCGTAGTAGGTATGCCGCCGCTATCGGGGTTTGTTGGAAAAGTTTGGATCCTCAAAACAACCTTAAATAGCGAGCAAGCCTTACTATTTTGGCCTGTCTATTTAATTGCTAGTTTTGTTTTATTAGTTGCACTTTCTCGTGCTGGTACAAGTATGTTTTGGGAAAGAAAAGGCAATAAAACAGAAAGCGCCGAGGGTGATAATGCTCACCCATTACAGGTGATGATAATTGTAGGGCTACTTGCGTGCTCACCTTTGTTAGTTGTTTTTGGCGGACCAATAAGTGAATACATGGTTAGTGCTGCTACGCAATTGCATGACATAAGTGGTGGCATTAATGCAGTTATGAAGGGAGGTGAGTAATGAGGTTACAAGCCCGTTATCGTTGGTTGCCAACGCCGTTTCGTAGTTTGTTTTTATTTTTAATTTGGTTGTTGCTTAATAATAGTGTATCCGCAGGGCATATAGTATTAGCTACGTTTTTTGCGATATTTATTCCGCTATTAAGTGTTTCATTACGTGACCCGCAACCTTTAATACTAAAACCAGGTTTGGCACTAAAACAATTACTCATTGTACTTTACGATATAGTGGTTGCTAATTTACAGGTAGCCTTATTAATCGTTGGCCCAGCTAAAAAGTTACGCCCTGCTTTTGTTAAAGTGCCTATAGATTTAATACACGATATGCCCATTACAATTCTTGCCAGTTGTGTATCTCTTACACCTGGTACAGTAAGTGCCGAGGTATATCCTATTCCTGAGTCACTAGATGAAGGCGAAAAGCCTAAACAGCGCTATTTACTTATACATGTGCTTGATTTAAAAGATGAAGAGGCACTTATTAAACAAATTAAACAGCGCTACGAAGCTCCCCTAAAGGAGATATTTCAATGTTAGATACTGTATTACTTATTGTATTTGCCATGATTGGTTTATCGTTACTGTTAAACCTATGGCGATTAATTATTGGCCCCTCAGTGCCTGATAGAGTTTTAGCCCTAGATACTATGTACATTAATGTTATCGCGTTAATTATTTTATACAGTATTAGTATGGGCACTGGTTTGTACTTTGAAGCCGCGTTATTAATCGCGATGCTTGGCTTTATAAGTACTGTTGCAGTGTGTAAGTATTTACTACGCGGCGACTTAATTGAATAGGATATTATAATGATAAGCGAGTGGGTTGTATCAATATTACTACTTTTTGGTGGGCTATTTATTTTAATAGGGTCGCTGGGCTTAATTAAATTACCTGATTTTTACATGCGCTTGCACGGCCCTACTAAAGCAACAACACTGGGTATGGCCAGCATATTAATTGCTGCAATGGTGTTTTTTGCAACGTCGGTGCACACCATAAGCGTAAAAGAGATTTTAATTACCGTGTTTTTATTAATCACTGCCCCTATTAGTGGGTATATGTTAATAAAATCAGCGATTCATCATAAGCTTAAAGCAAAAGAAGGCACAAAAGGGCTCGATAACGTAGAAGACGATTAGCCCCTGTGCACCGATAAAAAGGCCAAATAAACATGTTTTATTTGGCCTTTTTAGTATGGGTTTACACATTTACAAACTATTTTATACCCGTTCGCATAATTAAGTAATTTATTCTGAGGCTGGTAAAACGTGTTGATAATTTAGTAAAAAAATTAGCTATTTAGTTGTTCTGAATGAGAATTTTTTAACGTAAGTAACGGCACGTTTAGTCCCGTAAAATGAGTAAGTATTATTGCGGATTGATATTAATCATGTGAGTATGGTCTTACTTTTTATATTTAAGGATATGACAATGGCTAAGGCACTATTACTTTCGTTACTTATATTTTCTGGCAGCGTATTGGCTGACGAGGCAACTAAGCAGCAAAAAATAGATGAGCTGATAAACGTGATGAACATGGATGCTATGGTTGATTCTATGTACGGGCAAGTTGAAGGCATGATGAAAAACATGTCTGCACAAATGGGTGTTAAGCCCTCTGAGCAAGCTATTTTTGATAAATACTATGCAGATATGACCAACGTACTTAAAACCGAAATGAGCTGGAAAAAAATGCAGCCGATGATGGTTAACGTTTACGACAAACATTTTAACGAGCAAGAAATTGCCGACATGTTGGCGTTTTATAAAACTGAAACAGGGCAAAAAATTCTCCAAAAAATGCCCGTAGTAATGCAAGAGTCTATGCAAATGTCGCAAAGCTTAGTGCAAGATGCAATGCCAAAAATTCAGCAAATAGCCGGTGAACTAAGTGAAGAGCTAAAAGCCTCTCGCCAACAAGAAAATTAATCTCTCTGCCTCTTTTTAAGCGCGCTCATTAGCGCGCTTTTATTTTATCAGCTCCAGTAAATTTAAATTATGCTTTAATGCTCTCCTCTATTGACCTGTGTGTCACACATAGGTTTACAATTGAGCTCTAAAATCTAAGGGGGCTAAATTATGTATGTTAAGCAATTAGCGACGTTAATGGGTGTAACGCCTGATACAGTTCGTCATTACACACGAATAGGCCTTTTAACGCCCATACGTAGCCAAAGTAATGGTTATCAACAATATACAAAAGCAGACCGCCAACGTTTACAGTTTATTATAAGCGCCCGAAAGCTCGGGT
Organism: Pseudoalteromonas sp. Angola-7; assembly: GCF_028599255.1. Lineage (NCBI taxonomy): Bacteria > Pseudomonadati > Pseudomonadota > Gammaproteobacteria > Alteromonadales > Pseudoalteromonadaceae > Pseudoalteromonas > Pseudoalteromonas sp. Angola-7. The sequence continues at coordinate 171,312 of NZ_JAQREL010000002.1, read as the reverse complement.
TTTCCCTAAAAGATATACAGCATATCATTGGCGAGTCAGAACAAGGGCATTGCCCATGCCCACTTACACGGCAAATTATTGCAAAACGTTTAGAAGAAACCGAAGCCTTGTTTCAAGAAACCCTTAAATTACGAGTGCGTATGCAAGCGGCGTTAAAGCAGTGGGAAACATCGGCAGATGGCGCTGTTGCAAGTGATGTGTGTAGCTTAATAGAGACGTTTGTTGACCCACTTGTTGAGCCAAACAAAAGCGGAGATGTGCAATGAGTAGCAGTAAAACAACAGAGCAAAACTTTATTATTGAAGGTGCTAATTGTGGCAGTTGTGTAGCCAAAATAGAAAAAGCCCTCAATAGTGTGCAAGGCGCAAACAATGTCGAAATGAACTTTGCAGATCGCACGGTACGAGTAGAGGGCAGCGCGCAGCAAAGCACATTAATTAGCGCCGTTGAAAATATAGGTTACGGCGCAAAACCTATGGATAACACATCAGAGCAAGATGCGCTTGATGAAAAAGCCAAGTCAGACGAGGCACATTACAAAAAGCTAATGCGCAACATGATGCTGGCTTTAGGTGTGGGCGTACCGCTTATGATTTATGGGCTTATTTTTGATATGAGCGTAACAACCACTAACCAGCGAATTGCATGGGGTGTGGTCGGTATTATCACGTTTGTCGTTATGGCTGTAGCAGGTAAGCAATTTTATAAAGGTGCTTGGCAGTCATTTAAAAATCATGGGGCTAACATGGATACGCTTATTGCTTTGGGAACGGGCACTGCGTGGTTATATTCAATGTTTGTTGTACTTGCGCCTAGCTTACTACCTGAGGTTGCAAGGCACGTTTATTTTGAAGCTTCTTCAATGATAATCGGGTTAATTAGTTTAGGCTTGGCTTTTGAAGTGAAAGCGCGTGGGCGTACTTCGCAGGCTATTAAGCGTTTAATTGGCTTACAGGCAAAAACAGCCCGTGTAATACGCGATGGCGCAGAGCAAGATATAGACATTAGTGATGTGCAAAAGGGCGACCATGTAAGGGTACGCCCAGGCGAAAAAATCCCGGTAGATGGTGATGTGCTCGAAGGTAGCAGCAGATTAGATGAATCTATGCTCACGGGTGAGCCTATGCCAGTGAGTAAACAAGCTGGCGATAAAGTGGTTGCTGGCAGCATTAATAAAAGTGGTACATTATTATTTGAAGCCACACATATAGGGCAAGAAACAACCCTTGCCAATATCATTAATATGGTAAAACGCGCGCAAAACTCTAAGCCTTCAATAGGGCGATTAGCCGATGTTATATCGGGCATTTTTGTGCCCACAGTAATGATAATTGCGATACTAGCAGCCCTTGCATGGTTGAATTTTGGCCCAGCCCCTTCAATTGCTTATGCAGTGGTAGCGTTAACCACCGTGCTGATTATTGCATGCCCGTGTGCGCTGGGTTTAGCAACGCCTATGTCGGTAATGGTGGGGATAGGTAAAGCCGCCGAGTTTGGCATATTAATTCGCAATGGCGAGTCACTGCAAACGACCTCTAAAATTACTACCATGATTTTAGATAAAACCGGCACCATCACCCAAGGTGCACCACAGGTAACAGATGTTGTAACGTTTAATAACGCAGATGAAAATAACGTAATGCAATTAGTTGCAAGCCTCGAGAGTAGCTCTGAGCACCCACTTGCGGAGGCGATTACACAGTACGCTAAAAAACAAAGCGTAACCTTGAGTAAAGTTACCGACTTTGATGCGATTACCGGTAAAGGTGTAAGTGGAACGGTGAATGAGCAAACACTGTTATTTGGCAATAAAGCGCTTATGGATAAATACGAGATTGCAGTCGATAACGCCACAGAGCAAGCGCACACCTTTGCAAATGATGCAAAAACCCCGATGTACTTTGCCTGTAATAACCAACTTATGGCCTTAATTGCGGTGGCGGACCCGCTAAAAGAAGACTCAGTACAGGCAATCAAGCGCCTGCAAAATGAAGGTATTCATCTAGTAATGCTCACTGGCGATAATAAAGCGACCGCACACGCTGTGGCTAAAAAAGTCGGTATTGATGATTTTATCGCAGAAGTGTTGCCAGAGGATAAAGTAAACGAAGTCACTAAACGTCAGCAGCAAGGCGAAATTGTAGGTATGACGGGTGATGGGATCAATGATGCCCCCGCGCTTGCTAAAGCAGATGTCGGTTTTGCAATTGGCACAGGTACAGATGTAGCCATAGAAAGCGCCGATATTACCTTAATGCGTGGCTCGCTGCATGGCCTTGCCGATGCTATTGCCATTAGCAGCGCAACAATTAAAAACATTAAACAAAACTTGTTTGGTGCCTTTATTTATAATGTTGCGGGCATTCCTATTGCAGCCGGTGTGCTGTATCCGTTTATTGGTGTACTGCTAAACCCAGTAGTGGCGGGCGCAGCTATGGCGCTTTCATCACTGACAGTAGTCACCAATGCTAATCGCTTACGTTTTTATAAACCCAATAAGCGCTAAGGAGTCGATAATGTTTATGATAAATTTACTTGGTGCAGTATTAATAGTGGCCATTATTTATTGGTTTTGGCTTTATAAGCCAAAGCAAATACACAGTAATGATAATACGCAAACTATAGTGGTAGATAACGGCGTTTATCAACCAAGTCATATAAAGGTGGCGGCCAATAAAAAAGTAACACTTACATTTGATAGAAAAGACAGTGCACCGTGCGCCGAAACTATGGTGTTCCCGCAGCTTGATGTAAGTGAAAGCCTTGCAATGGGAGATAATACAATCACTTTGCCTGCACTTAAAGCAGGTGAGTACAACTTTCATTGCCAAATGAAAATGTATAAAGGTAAGTTAATCGCTGAGTAACCAGTGAGTTGATGAAGTAACATTAATACGGCCTAACTTTAGGTTGAGCTAAACAACGGGTTATGTCGTATTAGTGTTAATTAAGCACACTAGATTATTTAATGAATAACTTAAACCCTAAAAAATTACTAAACAGTAAGTGGACTGCCACTCCAGCTATCAATAAAGAAAAACACTTTATCATTGTAGAAGTAGAATACGATGAAGAGGGTAATGTAATTGAATGCATTACCGAGTCGGTATTTTCTAAAAATCAGTACTCAATAAGCTGGCGAGATTTAAAAGACACACAAAAATGGCGTCAAGGCTGGAAGTAGTTAAATTGTTTTTATACCTTAAAAACGCCAATTTGTTATGCCCAACTAAATGCAATGCGCTCCCTTTTTAATCCCTGCCTTTTACTAAATTCGCCATTTGGCAACAAATGCCTGTTTTTTACAGGCTTGCCATGCTTTTAAAAAATAAACGCTAAATATTTTTTAAATATCAATATATTTCAATTGGTTATGTTTTAGGTTTTATGACGTTTAATTGTTTTAATTAAGCTGTTCAGCTTTAGTTTATTCTTAAACTTCCCCACATTATGTTTTTAGTTAGCTTTTAGCTCATGTGTGGCTTTTTTATAAATCATAAGCTGTTGATTATAATGGTTTATTTTAAGTAGCTCATCTAGCTGTTGCTAAAAAGCAACAAAAATACCTCTCGAAATTTAACCTTTTCATATACTTAGTGTATAACTCATTGTTTATTAATTGAAAATAAAACATGGCACTGAAGTTGTAATAGCTAAGCTGTATTAAGCAAAACGTGGGTAACGCCAATTGGCTACTCCCCTAACCCTATGAAGGATTTCATTATGAAAAAGGCACAATCAACATTGGTATTAATGGCTTTAGCCTCTTCATCAGCGGCTTTTGCAGTAACAGATTTTGACACACTCGATAAAGATGGCAGTGGCACATTAAGCCCGTTAGAAGCATCTGCTGATGCTGAATTAATGAGTCAGTTTACAAAACTTGATACTGACAAAAACAACGAGCTATCTAAGAGTGAGTTCGACAAAGCATAAGTGAGTGCTTTGAGTAGTTAACGCCCAGTGGCAGGTTAATTCTGAGTTGCCAAAGACAACCTAAGTAGGCAAGGGAGCTTACCATAAAGAATAACAAGGACAGTGTAATACACAGGGCATTTTATTATAAACGCATAGCGAAGGAATCGTTATGTAAAAGCGATACCCAACTTTGCTTGCAATAGCGCTGGTATTTTCTGGCACATTTGCAAAGTTTGACACCAACACAAACGGTAAACTTTTTAAAGCAGAGGTTTTACAAGCGTAGACGATTAATGCGCTGTGGTGTAAGCATAATTCTTAGTTGCCAAAGACAACCTAAATAGGCAAGGGAGCCTATTAAAAAGAATAACAAGGAAGTGAATTGTAACCACCTCAGTGCAAATTTATACAGGTAATGCATATTATTGAAGGATTACATTATGACTAAGCTGAAAACAACACTTGTACTTATCACCTTGGTGTCATCATCGGTGGTATTGGCAAATACAGAGTTTAAAACACCTATGCAAGGCGAAGGTAGTTTAACAAACCAAAGTGATCAATCAGCAGAACAAATAATGCAGCAATTAAATATGCAAAGCCGAAATGGTCTAACCGAAAACGATTTTTTTGAATACAAATAACCGATTCTCCCTTTATGGATCTCAGAAAAGGATTTCTTCCCCTTTGCTAGGCACTTAGCCTAAGGAAATGATTATGAAAAAATTTATCGCACTTCTAGCCCTTGCCTCTTCATCAGCGGCGTTTGCCGCGGTCGACTTTAACAGTTTTGATGCCAATGGCGATGGCGTAATTAGCAAAACAGAAGCACAAGCCAACGCACAGTTAGCACGGTTGTTTGATAAGCTCGATACAGATAAAAATGGTGAGCTTTCACAGCAAGAGTTTTCTAAAGTACAATAATTTTATGGCGTAGTTTTACGCGCTTAAAATTTATCAGGTCATACTCACAAAGCAGTTAAGTAACATTTACTTAGCTGCTTTTTTTGTGCATGGCGCAGGCATAACGGCTTTTTCACCAAATAGGTGCAAATGAGCGTATGTTAAAACCTTAACCTTATGAATAAAAACACTTTTTATACTTGGTTTTAAACTTGCTTAGTTAACGCTATAGCAATTGAGTGAGTACACAATTATGGCGCGAATGAGTTATATAAGTAGTGTTGAGCGCTACCATGAGTATGAGCAAGTAATACACAGCTTGCTTGACTCTATTTTAATGAGTATTGAAGATGGGCTTAACAAAAATCGAGATACACGTTTTTTAGTAAAGCAATATCCCTTTTTAGAGCTGCAATATTGTTTAAACGAATCTGGGCTTCAGCAAGGCAATAACGTTTGCTTTAAGCGTGCCTATAAAAAATTAGCCGAGCAAGGCAATCAGCAAGACTTAAGTGAGCGCCCTTACTTTTTACAATCTAAACAAACCGATTCGGTGTGCTTTACCGATCCGTATATTTCTATCGCAACTAACCATTTATGTATTTCGGCTATTAAAGAGTTAAAAAAGCCAATTAACCAGCAGCATTATTTAGTGTTAGACGTATGCTTAACCCAGTTAATTGAGTTTGTAATGGGAGACAGCGCGCGTGCCGGTATTTCGCCTTATTTTAAAGCGGGTTATGGGGTGATTGTGGCGTGTTTATTTACTTTGGTACTCTTTTTACTGAGCATAGTATTTAACGATATATATGCATTATTAACCCACTTTGACTCAGCGTCTGATCCCCTCGAGCCCTTTAGCATTATTATATATATTACTTTAGCGTTGGCCGTGTTTGATTTAGGAAAGACCATTCTCGAAGAAGAGATTTTAATGCATAAGGATATATTTAGGCACTCTTCTACACGGCGCACAATTACTCGGTTTATATCTACCGTGCTAATTGCAATATCTATTGAGGCGCTATTAACCATGTTTAAGGCAGCGTTGGGGCAGGCTGAATACTTATTACCGGCCATTGCGATGATGCTTGCGGTGGTAGGGCTTTTAATAGCCTTGGCTATTTATGTGTATTTAGGGGCCAAAGCCGAAACCTTACTAATGCGGGCGCGCTCAAAATTAAAATCCTCCAAGTAGGAGGATTTTAATGCGATTGGTATGATTATTATTTAGCTTTAAACTTTACCTGCTAATGCGGCTTATCTTGCTCGCGCTTTGCTTTAAAGTCTGAGTCACTCGTCCATGTAGGCCAATCGCCATTGTTAGCAAGCTGCGTGGCTATATCAACAATAAGCTCTATGTCTTGCTTTACGCCACCTAAGGACCACTGCGGCGAGTAATCGTCGGCTTCTTTATGGTATTTATGCGCAATGTAATCAGGGTCGGTATCGCCAAGGCTCATAAATAATAAACTCGGCACACCTTGCTTAGCTAAAGAAAAATGATCTGATCTAAAAAACAAACCGTTTTGCGGGCGAGGGTCCATTTTAACAAGGCGACCTTGAGCTTTTGCCGCGTTTGCTAGGTAGTTTTCTAGGGTGGATAAATCGTTACCGTATTGCAAAATGTAATCGGTGCCATCTAGCACGTTCATTCCGTCAATATTTAATAGCCCGACCATTTGTTTAGTGGGCACAACGCCACCGGTTGCAAACTCTTGCGAGCCAATGAGGCCAGTCTCTTCTGCGGTAAAATTAGCAAATAAAATAGAGCGTTTAAACAGTGTTTGCTGGTGGATTTGATTCATAATGCGGGCAATTTCAAGTGTGGCCGCTGTGCCAGAGGCATTATCCACTGCGCCGTTATAAATTTTAGGGCCGCTGTCGGTTTGCTTGGTACCAAAATGATCCCAATGAGCACCTATTACCACGTACTCATTAGGGGCGTCGCTTCCTGTAATTTGCGCAACTACGTTATGTGATTTGGCATGCGATACTTCGTTTTTAAATGAAAGGTTGGCTGTTAAATTAAGCGCTGTGGCTTTAAAGTCATCACTTAAAGCCTTTTGTTTTAAATTTTGGTAGTTAAGCTTTGCGGCATTAAAAATTTGCTCAGTAGTATTAAGTGTTAGCCAGCCCATAACTGGGAGCTTAGAAGCGTTTAGGTTATTGTCCATCAGGGTGTATTTAGTCCCTGTGTTTGAGCTTTCAACCACGCCCCAAGGGTAAGCCGCAGGGGCAGTTTCGTGTACAATAAATACCGCTTTGGCACCTTGGCGTGCGGCTTCTTCGTATTTGTAAGTCCAGCGGCCGTAGTAGGTCATAGCGTTACCTGTAAATAACGCATCGTTTTGTGTAGCAAAGCCAGGGTCGTTTACCAATACAATAACGGTTTTACCTTCAACATTAATGTTTTCGTAATCGTTCCAGTTGTATTCGGGGGCATTAATACCGTAGCCCACAAATACAATGTCAGAGTTTCGTACATCTATTACTGGCTGTAATTGCTCTGTACGGGCGGTAAAATCGTTACCTGCTTTAAACTTTAAGTCGCCCACCTGCAATTGCATATTTTGGTTGGCCGTGACCATTGCCATTTTTACCGGCTGTAAAAACTTGCCATTATACGCCCCAGTTAAACCCATAGCTTCGTATTGCTCGCTCAAGTAACCCACGGTTTTTACTTCACCATGAGTAAGTGGGCCGCGACCTTGAAAGTCATCAGAGGCTAGCGTTTTTATATGCTGTTTAACGTTATTTAGGCTTACGCCGGGCGTATTTTCTAAAGAAGAATGCTCGCTTGCAGGTTCAGAGCAACCAAAGAGAGCGACTAGCAGGCTTAGGCTAGCGCTTTTAAAAAAAGTAGAGGCCATAGTTTTCTGAATAGTTTTAAAAATTGGCTTTTAATATAAAGGAAGCACTGATGTGAGTCGAATATTTATCACCTTGCCAGTTCTATTTTTCAAAAATTGAAAATTGCCGGTGTAGGGTGTATAAATAATCGACAACAATAAATGGAGCACACACAATGAGCCAATCTAAAAAAAGCGGATACCTGTTTATAGGCAGCGGCGTAGCATTTTTTGCAGCAGCTTTGCTCGCACAGCAAGCGATGTTTTTTGCTTTAGCTGCATCTTTTGTAGTGTTAGGTACAATTAGTATAAAAAAAGCGGCTTAATAGCCGCTTATTTAATTAACACCTTGTAATAAATACCTTTAAAACACCTACCAAATTAGTTTTTCCACCATTTATGGGTTATTGCAGCGTCGGTAGGGGTAAATATTTGTCCAAACTCGGGTGTACTCAATGTTACGTTATTTATGTTGCTTGCAGCCGTTACTCGTTCAAATGGGTCAACCCAAGCATGAAACGCCAAGTCAAACGTACCGTTATGAATAGGCACTAAAGTTTTACCTTGTAAATCAATATGAGCTTGAACCGATTGCTCTGGTGTCATGTGTATATCGGCCCAATCTTTGTCGTAGGCGCCTGTCTCAATTAGGGTTAAATCAAAAGGACCGTACTTGTTACCAATTTCTTTAAAGCCTGCGAAATAACCCGAATCACCACTAAAATAAACACTTTGCTGGGAGGTTTTAATAACCCACGAACCCCAAAGTGTGTTGTTTGCATCACTTAATCCACGGCCCGAAAAATGCTGGGTAGGAGTAAAGGCAACTAATGCATGTTCGGTTTGTAACTCCTGCCACCAGTTAAATGTGCTAATTTTGTTTTCATTCACTCCCCACTTAACTAAATCGGTATCTACACCAAGTGGCACATAAAACTGCTTAGTTTTTGCAGACAGCTTTTTAATAGCTGACTTATCAAGGTGATCGTAATGGTTGTGCGAAATAAGCACCTTATCGATTGGTGGCAGTTCGCTAATACTAATAGGTAATTTAGAAAAGCGCTTTGGCCCTACAAAAGAAAAAGGAGATGCGCGCTCACTAAATACCGGATCGAGTAACCAGTATTCGCCATGCACTTTTAAAAGCACGCTAGAGTGGCCAAGTTTAATGACATGCACAGTATTATTTGCAAGGGAGTTAAGCATTTTTGCTGTAACACTTTTAATTGCAATGGGCTTTTTAGGTGTAATGTTGGTACGCTTTTCTGTTATGTAACGCCCTAAAATTCCGAGTGTTTTCTTAAAGCTATTCGGCTCAACCTGTTGATGATTATGAAATCTACCATTTTCGTAGTTATCTACATTAGGTGCTTCATTAACACCTTGCGCAACTATCTGTTTATTCACGCTACAACCTCCAAAAACAATGATGGCGATGATCACAACTACCCATTTTATAAATGTCATCGTTAAACCTTAAAGTAAACTAATGAGTGTAGTTTTTCATTGTTTTGATGGAAAGTAAACTATACAGTGCATTTTTTTATTGTTTAGTTAAAATGTAGCTATTAATAATTGCAGAGCCCATTATGAAATTATCAGAAAAAAAACGCATAAATATTCTTCAAGCAGCAGAGCATCTGTTTTTTGAAAAAGGTGTAGAGCACACTAGTATGGATCAAGTTGCTGCGAAAGCGGAGGCTTCTAAGCGAACTGTTTATAATCACTTTGCGACAAAAGAAGAGCTATTTCAGGCTATTTTAACGACTATGCTGGCTAAAATTAATCATGGTGATGTTATTTACTTTAATAAAAATCAACCAATTGATTTGCAGCTTACTGTTATTGCCGAGCAAGAAGTGGCTATGCTTACATCACCTGATTTTTTACGTTTAGCTAAAATTGCCTTTATGCAAATGCTACAAGAGCCGCAGCTAGCAAAGTCTTTAAGTAATAATACTATGGGGTGTATGACTTATTTAGAAGATTTTTTAGAGCAAGCTAGAACAGCAGGTGTTTTAAAAGGTGATGAGCTAAATATAGCTGCTAAACAGTTTGTGTATCAATTAAAATCGTTTGTGTTTTATCCGCTACTTTATGGGTTTGAAACAATAACAGAGCAGCAAAATAATAAAGTAATTGAACAAACAGTCAGCTTATTTCTGGCTAAATATAAAGCGTAAACTTAAAAGTAAAAAACCAGCATATAGCTGGTTTTAATCATATAGCAAGTAACTAATTACTCATCTGCGTATTTTACGCGAATTTTGCTTTTATCAACGCTTAATTGATTAAGTGCTTTAATAGCGCTTCTACTTTCTATGTCGTTTGGCATTTCTACAAAGGCAAAACCTTTTGATAAACCAGTGTCTTTATCAAGCACCAAGTTACAGGTAGTTACTTTACCGTGTGCTGCAAACAACGTGCGAAGGTCTTGCTCTGTGGTAGCGCGAGACAAATTACGAACTAATAATTTCATATATAACCTAAATAAGGGGTTCGCTGAGGATTATCTCAAGTAACTTGGCTTTAACCTAATTTTATTTTTACCCTTTTATTTAAAGTTGTTTTTCGCAAATAGCTCAGCTAACAATTATAAAGCCATACTGGTAATAAAGATCTAGTTATTAAAACAAATAATTGGTAAGTTATATTTTACTTTATTTACTTACCATTAACCTGGGCTGGTTGTTTATGTCAAAGTTTGGCTTGCGTATTTTAACTATTACTTCTGTTTGTTCTTTGGGTATTTTAGCTGTAGGGTGCGGCAGCTCAGGGTCAAAAAGTGAGCCTGTAAATGCATCGGTTGTAGCGCAAAGCGCCGCGGTGATTAGCGGTCAAACAGCTGTAAGTATTGAAAATACCTGCGATATAGCAATTTCAGGTGAACTGTCTATAACGGATGCACAAGCCAATGAGGCAGTATTTAAAACGCAAAGCAATAACACCACAGCTTATGGTTTATTTAGCTTAACTGAAGATGGTAATTGGTCATATACACTTAATGGCGAGCATGCCACTGTGAGTGCACTAAACGAGGGCGAAACCTTACTTGATGAGATAACCGTCACATCGGTAGATGGCACCGAAGCGACAGTGTCTATAAGCATTATAGGCACTGCAGGCCGTGATGATTTTATAGTAACGCAAGAAACAACCCTCAATGCCGATGGCGAAAACACAGGGCTAAGTGCTTATAGATTAATAGAAAATGCGTTTAGTGAAGGTGCAATTGAATCGCCTGATATGTATAGCGGGAATCATCAAGATGTTGTGCATATTATTGAAGATACTGACTCAACTGTAGGTAATCACTTTGTGTTTTTAGCACATCGTGATGAAGACCAAGATAAAGATAAGGGCGAAACTGACCGCCAGCGCAACGAAATAAAAGCCTTTGATAAATCGCCCGCCGCAACACTTGCCTTTAAAGACGAAACCGTACAATACAGTTGGAAGTTTAAAGTCTCTAGCGAGCTTGAGCTAAGTAGTAAATTCAGTCACTTTTTCCAAATAAAAGCCCGTAACGATAGCAACGACAATACCAATGGCAACGACGACCAACCTATTATTACGCTCTCTGGTGCACAAATAAACAGTACAGGTAATCAGCTGCAAGTACGTTATAGCGCAGGCTTTGATGAAAACGGTAACAGCACAGGGCTTGATAAAAACCTTATCGAAACCGATTGGTCACTTATTACTGATGAATGGGTAGCGGTATTTGTACAAGCCACTTTTAGTGAAGCGGGGCAATTTGAAATGACCCTAACCCGGTTAAGTGACAACGAAGAGCTATTTAGCATTAGCGAGCAAAACATAGATATGTGGCGTGGCTTTAGCGATGATGACTTTGCCCGTCCTAAATGGGGTATCTATCGTTCAATAGTCGAAACCGATAGCCTTCGCGCTGAAGAAGAGCAGGTACGGTTTGCTGATTTTGTGATTAAAAAAGGCGTTTTAGCGCAGTAAATATTTGCCTAGTTTTTTATCGTGGCTACTTACACGTTGTTGAATAATAGCCACTATGTGGCGGCGTATCCATTGCAAACCGGCATCGTTGTCTTGGCGCTTATGCCAAATAACAGAGACGGGCGTTGGCGGTGTATCAATAGGGCTTTTTAAAACCACGAGCTTATTGGTAAATATTTCCTGCTCAAGCGCTATTGAGGGAATGACACAAATAAGATCGGTATTTTTAAGAATATTAGGTACATTTGCCGCGTTATTTACCGTCATCGCTACTCGGCGTTTTAACCCTAATACTCTTAGTGCTTGATCAGATGGCCCTAAAATATCGCCCGTAATTGATACTAATAAATGATCTGTATTAGCAAAGTCAGTAATACTTAAAGGGGCATTAGCAAGCGGGTGGTCAGGGCGCATAAGTACAACATATTTAGGCTTTAATAAGTGCTCGGCTCTAATAACGTTTTCAGACAGGGTGTAGCGATTAATAGCCAGTTCGGCTTCGGCGTCTTTAAGTACATTGGCAGCCTCTACCGCCCGATTAGGGATTGCATGGATATTAATGCCTGGGGCCTGCTGCTCAATAATTTTACGAAGAGGCCCCCATATCATTTCTACAAATATATCAGCGGCAGAAATCCGAAAAGTGCGCTGCGCTGTCGCTGGGTTAAATTCACTTTGGTTTATAGCATGCTCTAATGATCCAAGTGGCCCCTGTATTTGCCCCCATAAATTGTTAGCAAATGCTGTAGGTTGAATATTTCGGCCATCTTTTATAAATAACTCTTCTCCCCACGCTGCGCGCATACGTGCAAGTGCATTAGATACCGCAGGTTGTGTCAGCGATAACTGCTCTGCTGCACGAGTGATACTGCCTTCAGTCATGATGGCATCAAAAATCATTAGTAAATTAAGCTCTTGAGGACGCATATAGCACCGTTATAAATTTTAAATGTAAGATTATTTTACATCATTTTTAGTGATGTGTTTTATACAATAATATAATTATTTTTATGCTTTAGTCGCGTTCATAATATAAGCAGATTTTAACACAACTCGTACAGCAAGAGAGTTAACCATGTCAGCTATATATAAATTTACATACACGTTTATTATTGCGCTATTGGCGATAATACTGGGTGCATGCAGCGATAAACCAAGTTCTATTCAAAGTAATGATGATTCTACGCTAGGGGTGGCCGTAGAAGTGGCCGAAGTAATAAGTCAGCGAATAACCGAGTGGGATAGCTTTACAGGGCGGCTAGAGTCGCCGCAAATAGTGTCTTTGCGTCCTCGCGTATCTGGTTATATTGAAGCGGCAGTATTTGAAGAGGGTGAGCTGGTAAATAAAGGCGACACCTTATTTTTAATTGATAGCCGCGAATTTAATACACAAGTAAACCGCCTAACAGCGCAACTTGATGAAGCAAAAAGCCGCTTAAAACTAGCAAAGCAAGATTTTAATCGAGCTAAAGAGCTATTTAAAAGTAAATCAATATCTAAAGAGTTATTAGAGACCCGAGGTGCAGAGGTTGACCAGGCAAATGCCTACGTAGCACAAAGTAATGCATCCCTTGAGCTTGCACAGCTAAACAAAACCTTTACACGCGTAGAAGCGCCTATTTCTGGGCGAGTGTCTCGTGCGTTAATTACCGAGGGCAACTATGTCAGTGCAGGGCAAACTGTAATGACCTCTATTGTCTCTACAGAGCAGGTTTATGCCTATTTTGATATTGATGAAGCAACATGGCTTAACTATCAACAAGAGCAGCTTGATAACAATCAACCTACCGCGTTACCTGTGGCGATGCGTTTAGCGAATGAGCAAGATTACCACCACTGGGGCAAGCTTGATTTTGTTGATAACCAAGTAAATACCCAAACCGGTACATTACGCGTGCGGGCTGTATTTAATAATCAAGACGGCGCGCTTTTACCTGGGTTATTCGCCCATTTAAAATTAGCAGGGGGTAATACTGAGCAAGGTATTTTAATTGCAGAGAAAGCCATTGGTACCGATTTAAATAATAAATACGTTTTAACGGTTGATGAGCAAAATAAAGTGCAATACCGCGCCATTACTTTAGGCGACAAAGTGAGTGAGCTACGAGTTATTAAACAAGGTTTAAAAAGCGGCGAACGCATAGTAGTTAATGGCTTGCAGCGCGTGCGCTCTGGCGTACTCATTAAGCCAGAATTAATTAATATGGCAAAGCAAAGTACTTTAAACGAGTTACAAGCATGGCAGCAAAAGGTTGATAATCAAAACCGCTTAGCTAATGCCGAGCCAACACTTGAAATAGGCATGTAATAATGAATTTTTCTCAGTTTTTTATTCACCGACCTATTTTTGCAGCGGTTTTATCTATTCTTATTTTTATAGGGGGTGCCATAGCCATATGGCAATTACCTATTACAGAATACCCAGATGTAGTACCCCCAACAGTTGTTGTTACAGCTAACTACCCAGGTGCCAATCCTAAGGTAATAGCCGAAACCGTGGCCACAGTGCTTGAACAAGAGATAAACGGCGTAGAAAACATGCTGTACCAGTCATCGCTTGCAAACTCTGCCGGCACCATGACATTAACAGTCACCTTTGCGATAGGGAGCGATCCTGACGAAGCAACTACCTTGGTACAAAATAGGGTAAATAGAGCAATACCTCGCCTACCAGAGGAAGTACAAAGGCTAGGTGTAGTCACCGAAAAGTCATCACCCAACCTTACCCTCGCGGTACACATAACTTCGCCTACAGGGCGATACGACAGTTTGTACCTGTCTAATTATAGCGATCAATTTATAAAAGATGAGCTAAAGCGCATTAATGGTGTGGGCCAAGTACGTGTATTTGGCGCAGGCGATTACAGTATGCGTGTGTGGCTAGAGCCTAACAAATTAGCGGCGCTCAATTTAAATCCAAGTGATGTAGTCAATGCTATTCGCTCGCAAAATCAGCAAGCTGCGGCAGGAAGCCTAGGCGCACAACCCATAGGCACCAGTGAGTTTCAATGGCTTATCAATGTAGAAGGGCGCTTAATAGAGCAAGATGAATTTGAAGAAATAATCGTAAAAACGGGCGATAACGGCGAAATTACACTGCTAAAAGATGTTGCTAGAGTAGAGCTAGGTGCAGATAGTTATACCCTTAGGCCACTTCTTAATAATGAATCCATTGCCGCTGTGCCTGTTTTTCAAGCGCCAGGCTCTAATGCATTACAAATTTCTGACGATGTGCGCGCTAAAATGGCTGAACTGTCGGCGCTATTTCCAGAGGGTATGAGCTATGAAATAGTGTATGACCCTACCGTATTTGTAAGGGGCTCTATTGAAGCCGTAGTCGATACATTATTTGAAGCGGTTTTATTAGTTGTGTTGGTCATTGTGCTGTTTTTACAAACATGGCGAGCATCTATTATTCCGCTGGTGGCAGTGCCAATTTCATTAGTGGGCACCTTTGCTTTTATGCACTTAATGGGGTTTTCACTTAATGCGTTGTCGTTATTTGGCTTGGTGTTAGCAATCGGTATTGTTGTTGATGATGCCATTGTTGTGGTCGAAAACGTTGAAAGAAACATCAGTGAGGGATTAAGCCCCATTGATGCAACCACTCAAGCAATGAAAGAAGTAACAGGGCCTATTATTGCCACTACTTTAGTGCTTGCTGCGGTGTTTATTCCTACTGCGTTTATGAGCGGTTTAACAGGGCAATTTTATCGTCAATTTGCTCTTACAATTACTATTTCAACAGTGCTTTCTGCCATTAACTCGCTTACGCTGAGCCCCGCGCTGGCTGCGTTATTACTCAAACCTCATGGGCAAGACAACGATTGGTTAAGCCGTGCCATTAATAAATTATTTGGCCGTTGGTTATTTGCGCCTTTTAACAAAATGTTCGATAAAGCCTCGGGTAAATACACAGGAGCCGTTGGCCGAATAGTGCATAAGGGCGGCATAATTGGTGTGCTATACGTTGGTTTACTGGCCTTAACGTGGCAGCAGTTTGAAAATACGCCAACAGGGTATGTTCCGCCGCAGGATAAAATGTATCTCGTCGCTTTTGCGCAATTACCTAATGCAGCATCGCTAGATCGCTCTGAAGCGGTGGTTCGCCAAATGTCAGAGATAATCAGGGCGCACCCAGGCGTTAGTGACGCCGTCGCCTTTGCAGGTTTAAGCATTAATGGTTTATCTATAAACCCAAGTTCGGGGATGATGTTTACACCGTTAGAGCCGTTTTCAAAGAGGCAGGGCCCGCGCATGTCGGCAGCTGAAATAGCGGAAGATTTAAATAAACAACTTAGTCAAATAAAAGGCGCTAATGTTGCTATATTTCCGCCTCCTCCAGTAAGGGGAATGGGCACTATTGGTGGCTTTAGGCTGCAGCTTGAAGATAGAGGTTCATTAGGGTTTGACACCTTGCAGCAAGTAACAAATGAAGTAATTGCTAAGGCTAAAGCCGATCCCGCTCTTGCTAATGCGTTTACCAGTTTTACAACCGACGTACCGCAGCTAGATGTAAAGGTAGACCGTAAAAAGGCACTAAGCTTAGGGCTTGAAATAAACACCTTGTTTGAAACGATGCAAGGCTATTTGGGCACAGTTTATGTGAACGACTTTAATTTATTTGGTCGCACGTATCAGGTAAATGTGCAGGCAGATGCACCCTACAGGGAAGATGTAGAGCAAATTAAGCAATTAAAAGTGCGCAATAAAAATGGCGATATGATCCCCCTTGGCGCAGTGCTTAGTATTGAGCATAGTTTAGGGCCAGATAGAGTAATGCATTATAACGGCTATGTTACGGCTGAGGTTAACGGCGTACCCGCACCAGGGTATAGCTCTGACCAAGCTAAAGCCGCAATAGAAAAAATACTCGATGAAACACTGCCAATGGGTATTGCGTATGAGTGGACTGACATAACCTATCAGCAAATTTTAGCGGGCGATACTTCAATGTATGTATTTCCACTTATTGTATTGCTTGTATTTTTGGTTTTAGCAGCGCAGTACGAAAGCTTACGTTTGCCGGTCGCTATTATTTTAATTGTGCCTATGACATTGCTAAGTGCGCTGATTGGTGTGGCTATTTATGGTGGTGATAATAATATTTTCACCCAAATTGGCCTAATCGTGTTGTTTGGACTTGCCACTAAAAACGCTATTTTAATTGTTGAGTTTGCAAAAGAGCTGCAAGATACCGGTATGGATGCATTTAATGCCATTAAAGAGGCGAGCCGGTTGCGATTACGCCCAATATTAATGACCTCAATAGCATTTATTATGGGGGTTGTACCTATGGTGTTTTCATCGGGAGCAGGCTCTGAAATGCGCCAAGCTATGGGCGTTGCGGTATTTTCTGGCATGATAGGCGTAACGGTATTTGGCTTAATACTTACACCTGTGTTTTATTATATACTTAAACGCAGTGGTAAAAATTAAACCGACAAAAAAGCCCTTAGCAACTTAATTGCTAAGGGCTTTTTTAATGCGTTTTAAAAAGTAATTATTTTACTTCTTTACCTGCAGCTTGTTGGTCAGCGTGATAGCTTGAACGAACAAATGGGCCAGAGGCAGCATGCGTAAAGCCAATTTCATCAGCGTATTCTTTCAGTGCGTCAAATTCCGCTGGTGGCACGTAACGTTTAACTGGCAAGTGATGCTTAGAAGGCTGTAAGTATTGGCCAACGGTAAGCATGTCAACGTTATGCGCACGTAGGTCACGTAATACTTCTTCTATTTCACTAATTTCTTCACCTAGGCCAACCATTAAGCCAGACTTAGTTTTTACCTCTGGGTGCGCTTCTTTAAAGCGACGAAGTAATTCTAACGACCATTTATAATCGGCACCCGGGCGCGCAAGCTTGTACAAACGCGGGGCAGTTTCTAGATTGTGATTAAACACATCAGGTGGTGTTTCAATTAAAATTTCCAGTGCGCGGTCCATGCGACCACGAAAATCTGGCACTAAAATCTCAATAGTAATGGTTGGGTTGTGCTTACGGATTTCGCGAATACAATCGGCAAAATGCTGTGCGCCGCCATCACGTAAATCATCACGGTCAACCGAGGTAATAACCACGTAGCTAAGCTTCATGTCTTTAATTGTCAGTGCAAGCTTTTCAGGCTCTGCTGCATCAGGTTTTAATGGGCGACCATGGGCAACATCACAAAATGGGCAACGACGAGTACAAATAGCACCTAAAATCATAAAGGTAGCAGTACCGTGGTTAAAACACTCAGAAAGGTTAGGGCATGACGCCTCTTCACATACTGAGTGTAAGCCGTGCTTACGCATAGCTTGTTTTATACCGTCGATACGCTCGGTAGATTTTGGTAAGCGAATTTTAAGCCACTCTGGCTTGCGCAACATTTCAGTTTTTTCTGTAGGTAAAACTTTAACGGGGATCAACGCCATTTTTTCTGCGTCGCGTAGTTTTACACCTGGTTCCATTTTGACTGGTTTATTCATTCGTTTTCAAACCCTTCAGTATGCTTAACCTGTGTTGCATTAAGCTTCTTTATCATGTGTTTTACCAGCCCTTCACCTGCTTGTGCTAAGTTTTGAGGGCCGTTTAATTCTTTCGTTTGCACCATGTTCATGCCGGCATAACCACACGGGTTGATGCGTAAAAACGGGCTTAAGTCCATGTTAACATTTAATGCTAATCCATGAAACGAGCAACCACGACGAACACGTAATCCTAATGATGCAATTTTACTGTCGTTTACGTACACACCGGGTGCATCGGCTTTTGCGTAGGCTTTAATATCATACTCATTAAGGGTATCAATAATGCACTCTTCAAGCCAAGTAACAAGCTCGCGAACACCAATTTTTAGGCGGCGCAAGTTAAATAATACATACATCATTTGTTGGCCGGGGCCATGGTAAGTAACTTGCCCGCCACGGTCCACCTTTATGACTTCTATGTCACCAGGGGCGAGTAAATGCTCATCTTTACCAGCTTGGCCTTGTGTAAATACACTCTCGTGCTCTACAAGCCAAATTTCATCTGGCGAGCTGTCGTCACGGGTGTCGGTGTAGGCTTGCATTTTTTGCCAAATTGGCATGTAACGCTGACGGCCTAGTTGGCGTACGATTAAAGTGTTTTCGTTCACAACAAGTCTCAACTATGGCTTAAAGCATATGGCGTACGTCATCAATGTTGCTGATCACGTTGTAAATTTCTTCTATGTGTTTACCGCTTGTCACTGTGGCAACAAACGTTACCGACTCATAATTGCCTTTACTGCTTGGCTTTACTTTTGGTGCGTAGTCACCAGGTGCAATAGGTTGTAATTTAGCTAAAATTTGTTCCGTAAGGTTAACGTTTGCTAAACCCATAACTTTAAATGTGAACGGACATGGGTACTCAAGGTACTCATCAAATTTAGTATTTTTAACAGGTTGAACCACGACGGTGACTCCTCAAACAAAAAATGTTGGCTACGTGAGATAATATCAATCCGCAATAAGACTTAATCATTTTGCGGGGCTAAACGTGTTGCTACCTGCGTTAAAAATGCTCATTTAGAACAACTAAATAGCGATTTATTAGCCAAGTTATCAACACGTTTTTCCAGCCTCAAAATAGATTACTTAATTAACCGAATTGGTATAACGCTAAGCGTGACTGGCAGGTTTAGGGTGATCCTGCTTATATGGGGCGCATTCTAGCATTTTTCAAGCAAAAAAAAACGCCTCATAACAGAGGCGCTTCGTCTAACAACCCATCGACTGTCGGGTTATTTTTACGTTTACATAATTTGTAAACGTAAGTAGTCGTAAATTTTGCTAAAGAAGCTGCCTTCTTCCACTTCTTCAAGTGTAACTAGTGGGTATTGTGCAATGTCTTCGCCCTCTAGTTGTAAGAATAACGTACCTACTTTAGTGCCTTTCGCTAATGGTGCTTCAAGCGTGTTGTCTAGCTCAAAGTTCGCTTTAAGGTTTTTATGTTGACCACGTGGAATGGTAATTGGGGTATCTTCTAAAATGCCTAACGATACATTTTCTTTATTACCCATCCAAATACGTTGTTCTGCAAAGCTGTCGCCTGCTTTGTAAGGTGTAATTGTTTCAAAAAAGCGAAATCCGTAGTTAAGTAGTTTTTTGCTTTCTACTTTACGTGCGCGCTCGCTTGATGTGCCCATAACAACCGCAATTAAACGCATGTCGTTTTTAGTCGCAGACGTTACTAAGCTGTAACCTGCCTCTGATGTGTGACCCGTTTTAATGCCATCAACATCTAGGCTTTCATCCCATAACAAAGAGTTACGGTTATATTGTTTAATACCGTTGTAAGTAAACGATTTTTGCTTATAAAGTGCGTACTCATCAGGTACATCACGAATAAGTGCAGCGCCTAGGGTCGCCATATCACGTGGGGTAGTGTAATGCTCGTCTGTATCTAAACCGTGGCTATTAATAAAGTGGCTGTTGCTCATGCCTAATTTTGCGGCATGGGCATTCATTAAATCAGCAAATGCGCTTTCGCTACCTGCAATGTGCTCAGCCATGGCTACACACGCATCATTACCAGATTGAATAATAATACCGTGGTTAAGCTCATCAACACTTATTTGCTTGCCTACTTCAATAAACATTTTTGACGATTCAGGGAAGTTTTTAGCCCAGGCTTTTTCGCTCACTGTAACCATATCGGTTGGTGCAATGTTACCGGCGTTTATTTCTGTACCAATTACATAACTGGTCATCATTTTAGTTAAGCTTGCAGGGGCTAGCTTTGTATCAGCTTCACCTTCAGCAATAACTTTACCTGTTGTAAAGTCTACTAAAAAATAACCTTTTGCATTAATTTGAGGTGGAGCCGGAATAATTTGGGCGCTGGCTGAAAATACGGCGGCTGTGCAAACTAAGCCGCATACACCTTTGAGGATTTTATGTTTAATTGATTTCATCATACTCATTAATGGTTAAAGTTAAAAATTCGCGTTAGTCCATCTTATACCCAAACTACCCCGAGATGCGAGCGTCGTTGGAATTAAAAACAACTTAGACAAGGCATTGATTGTCAATAATAGTCACTCTATTGTTCAAATCAATAACGCAGTATAAATCGTTTTTAAACCACGCTTTAGGGCGTTTCACTGAGGCTGATTTTCTCTGTTGTTATTTTTTAAAAGGGATTGCCATTTAAAAAAATAATACCTAGATTTTAAGCCCCAATACAACGCTGAATCCTACATTTTGGCGTGGTTTAGGTATTTGTCTTACTGAGTGTAAAGCAAGAACGCGTTTTGAAATTGGTTTTGTTTTAATTTTTTTAATACGTCTTGTGCATGCTGGGCATCTTTAATCGGGCCCAAATGCAAACGATATATGTTGTCTGCTTTTACTATATTAGTAGGTACATGATACTGCAGGCGTAATGTAGAAGCTAATGCTTCAATATTGCTAAGCGTACTACCCGCAGCTACCTGTATATATGTTTTACGTGCAGGAATGCTGTCGAGCGTAATCGCCTCTAGCTTAACCTTGGCTGTACCGTGAGTGTAGTAGCCTAATTTATAAGCAGCAGCATACGAAAGATCTATTATTCTGTCATCATGAAACGGCCCACGGTCGTTTACACGTACAATTACCGATTTATTGTTGGCAGTATTAGTAACGCGTACAAAGCTTGGCAGAGGTAAGGTTTTATGCGCAGCGCTCATGGCAAACATATCGTAAATTTCACCGTTTGAGGTATGGTAACCATGAAACTTACGGCCGTACCACGAAGCGATCCCTTCTTCTGTATACCCTTTTTCATCAAGCATTGGCGTATAACGTTTGCCTAATACCTCGTACGGGCGACTTGCACTGGCACTTTTTTTAACATCCACCACAACGGCATCTTGCATCTCAAGTGCGGTTGGCGCGCGTAAAGGTGCGGCATCGTGCTCCATATGATAACGACTATTAGAGCCGCTACTACATGCGCTTAACATAAATATTAAGGCTGAAATAAATAACAGCTGGGTAGGCTTATTCATTATTTTAAAAGCATCCTTTTATCTGTCGCAATTGACATAATAATGCCAAATCCGGCCATTAACGTCACCATAGAGGTGCCGCCATAACTAATAAGGGGTAAAGGTACACCTACAACAGGCAACAAGCCCGATACCATGCCTATATTTACAAAAATATAAACAAAAAAGGTGAGGGTAAGGGCGCCGGCCAATAATTTACCAAACGCATCTTGCGCGTTTACTGCAATGTATAAACCACGGCCGATAATAAATAAGTACAGGCTTAATAAAACACACACACCAAATAAGCCAAACTCTTCACTTAATACCGAAAATATAAAGTCGGTATGGCGCTCTGGTAAAAATTCGAGTTGTGATTGCGTGCCTTGCAACCAGCCTTTACCTTCTATACCACCTGAGCCGATGGCTATTTTGGATTGAATAATATGATACCCCGAGCCAAGCGGATCGCTCTCTGGGTCTAAAAACGTTAATACGCGCTGCTTTTGGTAGTCGTGCATACCGTAGTGCCAAAATGGCCATGCAGCCAGTGCTACAACCGAGCTTAAAAAGCCAATTAAACGCCAGCTTAAACCCGATAAAAACAACACAAATATTCCTGAGCTGGCAATCAAAATTGAGGTGCCTAAGTCGGGCTGTTCTTTAATTAATAAGGTAGGCAGCATCACGATGACAAAGCCAATAATTAGGTGTAATGGACGTGGCGGAAGTTGGTTTCGGCCAATATACCAAGCCACCATCATAGGGACCGCCAGCTTCATCAGTTCTGAGGGCTGAAAGCGAGTAATACCTAGATTTAACCAGCGCTGAGCGCCTTTTGAGCTCACGCCAAAGAGCAATACGCCCACCAACATGAGTAACCCAACACAGTAAAGGGGGATCACTAAGCGTTTAAGTGTCGCGGGGGAGAACTGTGCAAGCACTATCATGCCTATAATAGCGCCGCCCATACGGGTGATATGGCGGATCATCATGGCCGAGTCTTGGCCGCTTGCGCTATATACTATGGTGATACTGCCTGCCATCATAAGTAATAAGGCAATTAGTAACGGTAAGTCTAAATGCATGCGCATCCATATCGAGCGCTGGGTGTTTAATACGGTCATTGCGCTGTATTCCTAGCAACTTCTATTGGGTTTGCTGCAAAATAGTAATCCATTAGCTCACGTGCAATAGGGGCACCCACAGAGCTGCCGCCACCGGTGTTTTCTACCACAATTGAAACCACAATTTTAGGGTCGTCATACGGAGCAAAACCAATATAAATCGCGTTATCGCGTTGGCGCTCCTTTAGTGATTTTGCATCGTAACGCTCACCTTGGGCAATACTCACTACTTGCGCTGTGCCTGTTTTACCCGCAGGGTCATAATTAGCGCCTTTAAAAGCACGGTGGGCCGTTCCTGTTACTTTTTTTACGGTATTGTGCATGGCATCGAGCGCGATACGCCAGTTATCAGGGTTATTAAGTACCACTGGCGGTTTTTCTTCGTTATTAATTTGCGTCACTTGGTCTTCTTTTTTAGCCACTTGTGCTAAATGCGGCGGGTGGTTTATGCCTTTATTAACCAATATGTTAGTCGCGTTAGCAATTTGAATAGGGGTGGCAGTCCAATACCCTTGGCCAATCCCCACTGAAATAGTATCGCCACGCCACCACGACTCTTTAAAGCGGCCTTCTTTCCACTCTTTTGAGGGCAATATGGCTGTGGTTTCTTCGTGTATGTCTATTCCCGATAAGTCACCAAAGCCAAAGCGCGCCATAAAATTACTAATTTTTGTTATGCCTAAGCGGTATGCCGCATCGTAAAAGTAAGTATCGCACGACTCTTCAATCGCTTTGTAAACATCTACATGGCCGTGGCCCCAACGTTTCCAATCGCGCCATTTATGTTCAACATTCGGTATTTGAAAAAAACCAGGATCCCACACCGAGGTGCTTTCACTGACAATGTTTTCTTCAAGTGCCAGTATAGCCATATGCGGTTTTACTGTGGAAGCTGGCGCATAGCGCCCTTGAGTGGCACGGTTAATTAGAGGGCGGTCGGGGTTTAGCAGTGCTTTATAATCTTTACTGCTAATACCATGGACAAATAAATTAGGGTCGTAACTTGGGTTTGAATAAAGTGCTAATACGCCGCCATCTTTGGCATCCATTACTACAACCGCGCCGCGCATATCTTTAAGCGCATGTTGGGCTATTTGTTGTAAACCTATATCTAAGGTAAGTACTAAATCACTGCCTGGCTGTGGGGGGGTCATACTTAATGTGCGAATAACACGGCCGCGGTTATTTACTTCAACGCGTTGAGAGCCGACTTGGCCATGCAAAAGCTGCTCGTAATATTTTTCTATGCCAAGCTTACCAATATCGTGCGTAGCGCGGTAATTTGTGGCTTGGTCTTCTTGTTCTAACTTATTAAGTTCTTTGCGGTTTAGTTTTGCAACGTAGCCTAATGCATGGGTTAGCGTATCGCCATATGGGTAAAAGCGTGCAAGGCGCGCTTCAATGCTAAAGCCCGGAAATTTATGCTGATTAACCGCAAATTGGGCCACTTCGGTTTCATCTAAGCGGGCTTTTAGGACTTGCGACTTAAAACGACGTGTATGCTTTATGTCATCAATGAAGTCTTTTTTTTGCTGCTCGGTAATCGTAATTATTTTGCTAACTTGCTCAAGCGATTTAGCTAAATCATCGACCTCTTCAGGAATAACCTCGAGGTTATAAACGGGTTTGTTTTCAGCAAGCAGTACACCGTTGCGGTCGTAAATGAGGCCACGGTTTGGCGCAATAGGAATGACTTTAATACGGTTATCGTTAGAGCGGGTTTGATAGTCGGTGTGTTCTTCTACCTGAATGGTATAAAGATTAGAAAGCAAAATTGCCACTAAGCCTAAAACAAAAATAAAACCCACAAATGCGCGCCGTGCAAATAAGTTTGCCTCAGCGGAATGGTCGCGTATTGTGGGTCTTTGCTTAATCATAACAAGGCGTTACTCGCGATGATAAGGATGGTTGTTATTTAAGCTCCAGCCTCGGTATAGGCTTTCGGCAACAATAATACGCACTAAAGGGTGCGGTAACGTTAAGTTAGATAACGACCACTTTTGCTCAGAGGCGGCAATGCACTCAGGGGCTAACCCTTCAGGGCCGCCAATAAGCAAACTAACGTCGCGGCCATCGAGCTGCCACTTTTCCATATTTTTAGCAAGTTGGTGAGTATCAAGTGGTTTACCTGTTACCTCTAGGGTAACAATGCGATTGCCTTTTGGAATAGCGGCTAAGGTTTTTTCACCTTCGGTGTGCAAAATGCGTTTAATATCGGCATTTTTACCGCGTTTACCGGCCGGAATTTCTATTAACTCAAGCGCCATATCTTTAGGAAAACGGCGTTGGTACTCTGCAAATCCGGTTTCTACCCACGCTGGCATTTTTGTGCCAACGGCAATCATTTGTATTTTCACGTATTACTTCCAAGCTCAATTAAAAAATAGTGGCGCTTAGCCCCACAGTTTTTCTAGATCGTAATAGCTACGTGCGTGATCTTGCATCACGTGTACAACTACATCACCTAAATCTACCAGTACCCATTCGCCTTCGTCTTGACCTTCGTAACCTAAAGGTTCTTCGCCAGCGTGGCGAGCTTCTTTTGCTACGTTATCAGCAATTGATTGCACATGACGCTTAGAAGTACCCGAACACACAACCATGTAATCGGTAATGTCTGAGCTGTCACGTACGTCTAGTTGTACCACGTCGCGTGCTTTCATATCGTCAATTTTGTCTAGTGCAAAGGCAAGTAGTTGTTTCGAATCCAAGGTATTGTCTCAATTTTAAATTTAATAGCGTGCATTTTAACATGCTAGGGGGTTTTAATCATCACTTTGATAAAGCTGGTGTTGCTTAATGTAGTGACTGACAGGTTCGGGTAATAGTTCATTATTTTTATTGGTTTTTTTTAATTGCTCTCGAATAGTGCTTGAGGCAGCATCAAGGGTTTCACCAGGTAAAAAATAAAGCTTACCAAAGTTGTGTGCGGCAAGTTGCTGTGGCGCTTCAGTGTGGGCATTACTAATATAGCTTTTAAGCGCTTCATTTGGGTTACATGTTTGCCCCGGGCGATGATAAACCACTATATGGCATAGCTGTGTAATTGCTTGCCATTCATACCATTTGTCGAGGTTATTAAACGAGTCCATGCCCATTAAAAAAAGAATTGGCGTATCTGGGTGCTCAGCTCTTAGCTCTTGTAAACTTAACAATGAGTACGAGGGCCCAGTGCGATTAAGCTCTCTTAAATCAAGTGCAAAATGAGGGTAAGGGGCAATAGCGGCATTGAGCATATTAATACGGTGCGCTGTACTTATACCTGGCGCAGCTTTGTGCGCGGGCAGGGCACAGGGCATAAAGTACAACGTGGATAAGTTAAATGTATTTACACACTGTGAGGCCATATTTAGGTGGCCTAAATGCACGGGGTCGAAGGTGCCGCCAAAAATTGCAATCATGTTAAAAATCTTTAGTTAAGTGCGTGGCAAGGCATTGGAATATCAAGCGGCTGGCAAAACTTAATACAAATATGGGCAAGCGCTTGGTAAGGCGCAATTAAGTTACCTTGTTTGTAGCTTGAATCAAACAGTGCAAGCTCACTGCTTATTTGCTCAAGGGTATTAATATTTAAGCGGTTAATCGCATTTTGCACTGGGCCTTGCTGGTTTTTCCAAATACCATTTTTTTTAAATAACTGTGCGATAGGCTCGCCATTTAAAAGCCCTTGCTGAATAGTGAGCAAACTGGTGAGTTCTTTATTTATAGCCCATAAAATACTCACCACTTCGGTGTTATCGCTGGCCAGTTTATTAAGTACTTTAATTGCTTGCTTGGCGTGGCCATTTAATAGGGCATCACTTAAATCAAAAATATCAAACTTGGCTTGATTTAATAGCCCTTGCATCACAAGTTGCTGGGTTATTAAGGCATTACCATGCAGTAGCGAGAGCTTTTCGAGCTCCTGAAAACACGCTAACAAATTGCCTTCGGTAGCGTTAATTAAGCTCAGTTTTGCTTCGTTTTGCATATTCAGAGAAAGGCGCGCTACTTGTTCATCTAACCAGCGTTTTAAATGATTCCCTGCAAGCGGGTAGCACGGTACAAATACACCGTGTTTATCGAGCGCTTTAAACCAGGCGCCACGTTGTACGTCTTGGCTGGCTTTAGCCCCTTTTACAATTAAAATGGTATCAGGGTTAATTAACTCGACTATTTTTTTAAAGGTATTACTACCTGGGGTGCCAGGTTTTTGTTGGTTTAAATCAAGCTCAATTATAGTGCGCGCACTAAACAAAGACATGCTTTGATATTGAGCTATAATTTCTTGCCAATCAAACCCTTGCATTAGGGTAAATTTAATTACCTCATCAAAGCCTTGGGCTTTTGCTATGTCGCGTATTTGCTGCACACATTGCGCTTCTTGAAACGGTTCTTCACCAAACACTAAATAAAAGGGTTTCAAACCTTTATTTAATTCACTCGGTAACTGATTAGCATAACAGCGCATTATAGTTGCGACAGCTCTCTAACAATACGACCACTGGCTTGCTTACGAATTTCGCTAATAAGCAGCTCAAGCTCTTTTGCTTTTGCAAGTGCGTGATCGGGGTCGTCTTGGTAGTTACGATAAAGCTCAAAGCGTTTTTCTATGGCTTTTTCGCCTGGGCGTTTAACAACATAGCTTACCCCGTAGGCAAGCTCGTATTCAGCCACCTGACCATTTTGAAACAACGACAAGGTTTGGCGCTCAATGCTTTCTTTGCGTAAGTAAAGCTGGGCAACATTTTTAGCCGAAGGTGTCAGTTCTACGTTACTGGCTTTAAGCTCTTTTTTAAGGTTTAAAAATAACGATGATTTTTCATCATCACCTTTAAGTGTAAGCGTTTTAAGGTTATCAGGCAGGCTAGAGGCTTTCTTTAAATGAAAGCCACAGCTAGATAACACAAAACACATTAGCACTAAGGCTAATGTGTTTTTAAGGGTGTTAAAGCTAACCATTTAGTTAGCTACCACGTTAAGTAGTTTACCCGGTACGTAAATAATTTTACGAATGGTTGCGCCATCAGTAAATTTAGTTACGTTAGACTCTGCAAACGCAAGTGCTTCTACCTGCTCTTGTGTTGCATCGGCGGCTACAGTTAGCTTAGCGCGTAGTTTGCCGTTTACTTGTACGATGATTAATTTTTCATCTTCAACAAGGGCAGACTCGTCAACTTTAGGCCAGGCTGCATCTAAAATGTCACCCTCTTTACCAAGCTCTTGCCATAACTGGTGCGATAAATGCGGCGTAATTGGCGCAAGCATAATAAGTAGGGCTTCTAATGCTTCGTTAGCAATAGCAACATCTTGCGTATCGTTTAACGGCGCTTTTAATAACTTATTAGAAAGCTCCATAATGGCAGCAATTGCAGTGTTAAACGTTTGACGACGCTCAATATCATCGCTCACTTTTGCAATGGCTTTGTGTAGCTCACGACGCAGTACTTTTTGTGGGTTACTAAGCGCTGATTTATCAAGTGCTTGGTAGCCAACTGTTTTCACATCTACTGCGTATTTCCAAATACGTTTTAAGAAGCGGTGCGCGCCTTCAACGCCTGAGTCTGACCATTCAAGCGTTTGCTCTGGTGGTGCGGTAAACATCATAAATAAACGCACAGTATCTGCACCGTATTGGGCAATTACTTCTTGTGGGTCTATACCGTTGTTTTTAGACTTAGACATTTTGCTCATGCCCGATGAGAACACAGGTTCACCATCTTCTTTGTGCCATGCTTTAGTTACGCGGCCTTTTTCGTCAGTTTCGGTATTTACATCGCTTGGCGAAATCCATACGTCACCGCCTTTTTCATCTTTACGGTAGAACGTTTCGGCAAGTACCATGCCCTGACAAAGTAAGCGATCGAATGGCTCGTCTGAATTTACTAAACCAAAATCACGTAATAACTTATGGAAAAAACGCGAATACAATAAGTGTAAAATAGCGTGCTCAATACCACCTATGTATTGGTTTACTGGTAACCAATAGTTAGCTGCTGCTGGGTCTAGCATGCCTTCGTCGTGACGCGGGCTACAGTAACGTGCGTAGTACCAAGATGACTCCATAAAGGTGTCAAAGGTATCTGTTTCGTGTGTTGCTGGTACGCCATTTACCGTTGCTTTTGCCCATTCTGGGTCTGCTTTGATTGGCGAAGTAACGCCATTCATAACTACATCTTCTGGTAAACGTACTGGCAGCATTTCTTCGGTGGCGGCTAATTCGTTACCGTTTTCGTCGCTCAGCATTGGGATTGGTGAACCCCAGTAACGCTGGCGGCTAACACCCCAGTCACGTAAACGGAAGTTAACTTTACGCTCACCCACACCCAGTGCTTCTAGTTTGTCGGCAATAGCGTTAAATGCGCCTTCAAAATCAAGGCCATCAAATTCGCCAGAATTAACTAACACGCCTTTTTCAGTGAATGCTTCTTCTTTTAAATTTACTTCAAGCTCTGAGCCTTCAACCGGTGCAATTACTTGTTTTATGTCTAGGCCGTATGCTGTGGCAAATTCATAGTCACGTTGGTCGTGAGCAGGTACTGCCATCACCGCGCCTGAGCCGTAATGCATTAATACAAAGTTAGCAACCCAAATTGGAACTTGCTCGCCCGTTAATGGGTGAGTCGCGTAAA
Organism: Pseudoalteromonas sp. Angola-7; assembly: GCF_028599255.1. Taxonomy (NCBI): domain Bacteria; kingdom Pseudomonadati; phylum Pseudomonadota; class Gammaproteobacteria; order Alteromonadales; family Pseudoalteromonadaceae; genus Pseudoalteromonas; species Pseudoalteromonas sp. Angola-7. The sequence goes on along the minus strand of NZ_JAQREL010000002.1, from coordinate 141,954 downwards.
AGCCTGTTGCAATGCCTTTTTTCTCCATAGTGGCCATGTCTGCTTCGGCAACTTTGGTGTTTTTGCATTCTTCAACAAACATTGCAATTGCATCGCTGTTTTTAGCGGCTTCTTGCGCAATAGGGTGGCCACCGGCAACGGCTAGGTAAGTTACACCCATAAATGTATCTGGACGTGTAGTGTATACGCTAAACTTTTCGTTGTTGTCGGTACGCGTAAACTCAATGTCTAACCCTTCAGAGCGACCAATCCAGTTGCGCTGCATGGTTTTAACTTGCTCAGGCCAGTCTTCTAACTTGTCTAAGTCATCTAAAAGCTCTTGTGCGTAGTCAGTAATTTTAATAAACCACTGTGGAATTTCTTTTTGCTCAACCACTGCACCAGAGCGCCATCCGCGGCCATCTATAACTTGCTCGTTAGCAAGTACAGTTTGATCAACTGGATCCCAGTTAACCGTTGACATTTTTTTGTACACTAAGCCTTTTTCGTACAGCTTAGTGAAAAACCATTGTTCCCATTTGTAGTATTCTGGGTGACACGTGGCTATTTCACGATCCCAGTCGTAACCAAAGCCTAATTGCTTAAGTTGGTTACGCATGTAATCAATATTTTCGTACGTCCACTTAGCTGGCGCTGTTTTGTTTTTGATAGCGGCGTTTTCTGCAGGTAAACCAAACGCATCCCAACCCATTGGTTGCATAACGTTTTTGCCTTGCAGGCGCTGGAAACGAGAAACAACATCACCAATGGTGTAATTACGCACATGACCCATATGCAGTCGGCCACTTGGGTATGGGAACATAGAAAGACAGTAATACTTTTCTTTGCTCTCATCTTCGGTGACTTTAAATACCTGGTTTTCTTCCCAGTAACTTTGGACTTTTGACTCTATGTCTTGCGGGTTATATTGCTCTTGCATCTATGATTCCAGACTTCTTGCAAACTAATAAAAAATTGCCGATAGGATACCCCAAATAAAAGCCTAATCACAGCGTATAAGCACGGTTTTGTTAAAATCTCACTTTCAGTGCAGGTTAACCTATACTTATCTATGTTAAAGGCCAACACGCCCTTGATTTTGATGGAGTATAAAATGGCAGATTATAAAACATGGCTTAGCGATTTAACTAATTGGCTAAAAGATGTAAAAGATCACGAAGTAAAAGATGCAATGACCCGATTTGTTGAATCTGAGCAAGCACTTAAAGACCTAGGCAAAGAAAAATACGGACTCTATAAAAGTTATTTGCAGCGCGACATAGAACACGTTCAAGAAAACGAATCGCACTATAATTCGCTTGCATGGCAAGAGCTTAAAGAGTCGTTATGGTATGAGCTTTCACACATAGAAGACAAAACCCAGCTTGAATGGCAGTCCCTTAGCCAAGATTTTAAGCACAATGGGATGTATCACGCAGGCGAATGGATAGCCATGGGCACATTAGTATGTAAGAATTGCACCCATAGTTTTGATATTTATCACGCTACACAAATTACACCGTGCATTGAATGTGATGGTATTTATTTTAGCCGTAAGGCATTACAACCCTAAATATATGTATTAAGTGGCTTGTAGGCCACTTAATACGCCCAAAGCCAGCGAGTATGTTGGTACAAAAAGAAGTTAGAATGACGAAAAAACTGCTGCCATTATCTGTTTCACAGCTCGCACCGAGCATTTCTACTAATCACGTTAGCACGTGTATGAGCAATCCATACCCAGAGCAACTTACCTTTATAGGCCAACAACGCGCCCAAAGTGCGCTCGACTTTTCACTTGGGATGGAGCTGCCAGGCTACAATGTTTATGTAATGGGTGAGGCCGCGCATGGCCGATTTACACTTGTAAAAGACAAACTTAAACAGCACGCAAAAGATCGCCCCACACCTAACGAGTGGTTGTATGTTAATAATTACGACGACCACCGCGAGCCAATTGCGCTATTTATGCAAGCAGGGCAAAGCAAGCAATTAAGTGACGACATAGACTCATTTTTAGATGAAGTACTCGACACCTTTCCGGCAGCTTTTGATAACCCAGCTTATCAACGCAAAAAAAAGTCAATCGAGAGCGAATTTAACGACGCTTACGACAGCGCTATTACCGCAGTAGAAGAAATGGCGCTTGAGCAAAGCGTAGCGCTAATAGAAGAGAAAAACGCCGTAGGTTTTGCGCCTTTAGTTGAAGGCAGACAGTTAAGCGATAACGAATTTGCCGCCCTAGATGAAGAGCTTCGTGATGAGTTTTTTGAAAAAATAGAAAAACTAGAAGATGCCTTAATTGAAGCGCTGATTGAGCTGCCTCGCTGGAAACGCGAATCAAAAGAAAAACAGCGTAATCTTAAAAAAGCCACAGCGGAGCAAGCTACAAAGCCGCTATTAAAAGACTTAGAGCATAAATACGCTGCACATATTGGTGTGCTGCGCTACTTAAAAGATATTCGCGTAGAAATAATTGACGCAGTACTTGAATGGCTAGACGATGAAGATGAAAGCGAAGAAAGCAAAGAAGACTTTGACCGTAAGGGCATGCTTACCGACTTTTTTGCGCCTAATATTTTAGTTGAATTTAAAGAAGACGATGCCGCACCTGTGGTGTATGAGCCAAACCCAACCTTTGGCAATATATTTGGCAAAATTGAGTATTCAACATCGCAAGGCTCACTTATAACTAGTTATCGCTCTATACAGCCTGGTGCATTGCACCGTGCAAATGGCGGTTACTTAATTATGGATGCCGAAAAAGTAATGGCCAACCCGCAAGTGTGGGATGGTTTAAAGCTTTCGCTTAAAACGCACCAAATTAAAAACGACCTACCGTATCAAGACAGCTCAGTAGGCAGCAGCTTTACACTGCGCCCGCAATTAATTCCTCTTGATGTAAAAATTATTTTATTAGGCTCGCGCGATTTGTATTACACCATAGGTGAGTACGATGAAGAATTTGCAGAGCTGTTTAGAGTACTTGCCGACTTTGATTACTATTTACCAAGTAGCGATAAGCTTCAGTACCAATTTATTACTAAAGTGAGTGAGTACTGCCAGCAAACGTTAAAGTGCACAACCACAGAGGCCGCCATGGTGCGGTTACTTAAATTTAGCTACCGCCAAGCAGAGCACCATAATAAATTATCGGCGCGCTTTGCCGATGTGCTTGAACTGGTGGCTGAGGCCAGCTTTTACGCCAAGCAAGATAAGCAAACACTGATTGATGCGCATCATATTGATGAAGCTATTGAAGGTAAGCAGTACCGCACCGGCCAAATAAGCGAAAACATGCTAAGCGATATAAAAGAAGGCCACACGCTTATTGCCACACAAGGCCAAGCCATTGGTAAAGTAAACGGCTTAACAGTGCTGCACATTGGCGATACGTCGTTTGGTACACCCGCGCGTATTACCGCCACCGTATACGCCGGCGCCGATGGTGTAATAGATGTTGAGCGTGAAGCCGAACTAGGTAAAGCAATTCACTCAAAAGGTGTAATGCTACTTACCGGTTATTTAGGTAACAAATACGCCCAGCACTTTAGTTTAACGCTAAGTGCTAACATAGCTATAGAGCAAAGCTACGGTTATATAGATGGCGATAGCGCCTCACTTGCTGAGTTATGTGCGCTTATATCGGCTATTACCAGTTTGCCTATTAGCCAGTCTATTGCCCTTACAGGCTCTATTAACCAACACGGTGATGTGCAAGCCATTGGCGGTGTAAACGAAAAAATAGAAGGCTTTTTTAAGCTGTGTAAAATGCGCGGCTTAACAGGCGAGCAGGGCGTTATTATTCCTAAATCTAACCAAGTTAACTTAGTACTTGATGATGAAATACTTGAAGCGGTTGAGCGCGGTAAATTTAATATTTACGCAGTAGAAACTGTAGACCAAGCACTTAACTTATTAATGGATATTGATGCCGGCGATATTATTGACGGCGAATACCCAGAAGATTCTGTTAACGGTATTGCTTTAGCACGCTTAAAAGACATAGCCGACATAGTTAATGGCGATAGCGAAGAAGATAAAGAAGCCGATGAAGATGAGGAAAAACACTAAATGATCAATATAATTTTAGCGGTGATCATCGCTATATTTTGTTTTTTAATTTTTCAAAATAGTAAAAAAGCAAAGCAACAAGCTGGCATTAACGCGCAAATTGAAGCCGACTACCTTGTCGCTAACGCAAAAGTTGAGGGCGTAATAGAAACCGGCTCAGGCTTACAGTACAAAGTGCTGCACAAAGGTGAAAGCGAAAATACACCTAACCCTACTAGTAAAGTAAACGTGCATTACCACGGCACGTTAATAGATGGCACCGTATTTGACAGCTCAGTAGAGCGTAAAACGCCAATAAGCTTTGGTTTAAATCAAGTTATTAAAGGCTGGACCGAAGGCTTACAACTTATGAGCCCAGGCGATAAGTACATATTTTATGTACCGCACCAATTAGCCTATGGCGAAAAGCGAGTGGGCAGTATTCCACCTGCATCACTGCTTATTTTTGAAGTAGAGCTTTTGGCTATTGAGTCTTAATACACGCGTAAAAAAGTGTTATTAACTTTATAAAAAACCCGTTAGCTAACGGGTTTTTTATTGAGTTTTTTTAAGTTATTTAATATTAATACCAATTCGCTTAATTAAGTATTATTGCGGTTTGGTATAACTTTAATTATTTGGCCACTGTTGCCATAGAAAGCTTATTAAGCACCACAGCTATTTTATTAAGTACTTCTTCGCAGCCTTTTATATTGTGGCGTTCTTGCAAATAAGTGGGGCTGTTATAGGTAAGCCAAACTTGGCCATTGTTGTCTTGAGATATATGTACTTTTTGCGGTAAATCTATCGCCACACTTTGCTGGCACTGCATTAACGGTGTGCCTACCTTTGGATTACCAAAAATAATCACTTCACTTGGGGCCAATTCCATATCAACATTTTGAGCGTTTTTTTTATGATCTACCCGCGCAAAAATGGTTATCCCTTTGTTACTGGCTATTTTTTCAAAACGGTTAGCCGTTTCTTGAACAGAATAATTACTTTGAAAACGTACTAAGCTGTCATTCGCACTCGCCACGGCCGTGGCCGAGAGTAAAATAACCCCTAAAAATAGTCGGTTTAACATGGTTTGCTCCTCATATAAAGGCTGATACCAATTCGCTTAATTAAGTGGTTATTTTGATGCTAGAAAAACGTGTTGATAGCTAGGCAAAAAATTCGCTATTTAGTCGTTCTCGGCAATTGCTCCTGCATTGCGCTACCTTCTGCATCCATGCAGTCGTAAAAGAGAATTTTTAACGCAAGTAGCGACACGTTTAGCCCCACACAATGATTAAGTATTAATGCGAATTGCTATTATAAAGCGTATGAAAAATACACACTATCTGAGTTCCTTATTTGGTTCAACACTTCACAAAGGTGATATGTATAAAACGTGAGCATAAAAGTCTTTAAGTACCTATTTTAGTTGCGATTAATTCGAAACATAAGGATGAATATGAAATTATTTGCATTGCATATAGTAATGATAGTCGTTATCATTCGCGGCGTTTTATACACCTCTTTTCAGGATCAACATGTTTAACCAAAAATACTTGGCGCTTAGTATTGCTGCGTCTTTTTCTGCTTTTTCTAATGTGGCATTTGCCGAGCAAAATAACGAAATTGAAACAATAGAAGTAACAGGCCGTGCTCAGCAGTTTTACCTAGAAACCGAAAGTAAAATTGGGACTAAAACGGATTTAGATCTTATTAAATTACCGCAATCTGCGCAGGTATTAACCGAGCAGCTTATTATTGACCAAGCCGCGCGCGATATCACCGATTTATACCGCTCAATAGCCGGGGTAAGTGAGTACAGTTATTCGGGTGTTACTTTTCGTGGATTTAGAGACGATGCCAATGTATTTTACGATGGCGTACGCGGCGACCCTTACTCGGGCTTTGGTGTACCGCAATTATTTAATGTAGCGCGTGTAGAAGTATTAAAAGGCCCAGCCTCTGCGTTATATGGTGGTGGTGAGCCAGGCGGTATGATCAACTACGTGACTAAAAAGCCAAGTTATACGCAAAGTAAAGAGCTAAAACTAACGCTTGGTAATTACAACACACATGGTGCCTCACTTGATATGACCGGCGGTTTAACCGACACCATGGCATACAGAGTAGGTGGTTATTACGAAGAGCAAGACAGCTTTCGTAATAATGCAGATTCAAAAAACAGTGAGTTTACCGCTGGTTTATTATTTGATTTAACCGATTCGACCACACTAACCACCACTGTTGATTACATTAAGCAAGACTTAGGCGGTAACCGCTTACGTGGTGTACCGGTAGATGATAATGGCAACTTTTTAGTTGACCCTAGTTACAACGCAAATGAAGCATTTGACTACCAAGACATGGAAGCGTTAGTGCTGCAAGCCGAGCTAAAGCATTACTTTAATGATGATTTTTCTGTAAGTAGCACACTGCGTTACATGGATAACGAACGCGACCAAGCCTACCATGAGTCGCAAAGCTGGGTAGATGTAAACGGCGATGGTGAAGCAAACATTGATGACGAAACCATTAAACGCGAATACCGAAAGCAATACCGCGCCAACGAAGAAACAAGTTTAACCACCGACTTTGTTTATAGCTTTGAGCAAGGCCAATTAGCACACCAAGTATTATTTGGTGGCGACTACCACATAGTTGATACAGAGTACGATTACTTACGCGCCCGTTATGAAGCGGATGGCGTGGCTAACTTAAACATATTTGACTTAAATTACGGCGAAACCGACCCAAGTACATATAACCTTACCGACATGAACCGCGATGGTGTTGAAACCGACCGTTTTGGCATTTACGTACAAGATGTTGTAAGCATTAACGAGCAATGGACCGTGATTGCCGGCCTGCGTTACGATTATTTTAAAGAGCTAAATAAAGAAACTGGTTACAGTTATTCAGATAACGATGTAACACCGCGCGTGGCCGTTACATACCAACCTGTTGAAAATACCTCGCTATACATAAACTACTCAGAAAGCTTTAACCCAGCATCATCGGGTGACCAAGAAGATGTAGAAGGCGAGGGCAACTTAACGCCAGAAACCGGTAAACAAACCGAAATTGGTATGAAAAACCAATGGCTAGATGGCAAAATTATGAGCACCTTTGCTATTTACCAAATTAATAAAGAAAACGTAGTAATGAGTAACCCAGACGACACGGGCGCGGGTGACGGCATTGCAGCACTTTTAAATATTGGTGAGGTAGAAAGCCGCGGGTTTGAAACAACGCTGGTGGGCGATTTAACCGAGCACTGGACGCTAACAGCTAACTACGCCTACAACGATACACTAGTTATTGAAGGTGTAACCGGCGATACTATTTCAAGCACCTACGGTGATGGCTCTCGCTTTGCTAATGCGCCGCGCCACCAAGCTGGTTTATGGTCGCGTTTTGCGCTTGATAGCATCGACTCGTCTATAGCATTTGGCGCAAATTACGTAAGCGAGCAAATAAGCCAAGATGGCCAAAAAGTTAAGCCCTTTACTGTATTTGATATGAGCTGGACTTCTCGCTTTGACGATGTGTTATTAAGCGTAAATATTAATAATATATTTGATAAAGAATACGCAGTAAGTGGCTTTAGTGAGCGTAACGGTCATTTCCCGGGCAGCCCACGAGAAATAGTAGGCCAAGTAACCTATAAATTTTAAAGCAATTTAAGCGCGAGCTTATCTCGCGCTTATTTTTTATCGCTATTAAAATTAGCGGCTTCTTGTGCTGTGTTAATAGCTGTAATAGGGAAGGGGATCACAATACCTTCTTGGTTATAGCGTTTGTGTAGCGCTTTAATAAAAGCAGATTTAACCCAAAACCGATTAAAGTACTCTTTTACGCGCAGCATTACGGTAAAATTAATGCTTGAGTTATCATAGGTGTGATACACCACAAAGGTATTGTAATCATCAACCCCCCATTCATGGTCAATTAGTACTTGGCGCGCAACTTCTAGCGTTACTTGCTCTACAAATTCTAGGTCTGAGCTGTAGTGAACGCTTACATCAACAGGTACACTCAGTTCTTTTTCGGGGTAAAAGTAATTAATAATACGCGATTTAGAAAGCTGACTATTAGGAATAATAATCATATTATTTGGCAGCATTTTAACCCACGTAGAGCGCCAACCAATTTTCTCTACAAAGCCTTGCTCCTTAGACTCAAGCTCAATAAAATCCCCCACCCGTATGGGTTTATCTATAACAAGTTGTACGCCCGAAAAAAAGTTTTCAAGGGTGGGTTGCAGAGCAAGCGCCACCGCTAATGATGTAATACCTAACGAGGCAATTATAGGCGTAATAGAAATACCCAAGGTGCCTAACAGCACTAAAGCCCCGACCGATAAAACGCTTACCCTAATAATGCCTTTAATAATACTTTGCGAATTAAAAATCACCGCCGACTCTTTGCTGTAGTAATTAATGGTGCCCACAAAAAAGCGGTCAAAAAATAAAATAATAGCCACTAAGCCCAAAATAATATTAATGGTCGAAAACGACATATAGCTCGCAACCGGCTCGCCTTGTATTAACAACCCTTGCTCTATAATGGTGAGTAGCACAATAATTGTGCAAAGGGTGAGCGGTTTAGAGATAGAGGCGATAAGTAAGCTATCGAATATAAATTTAGTATGAGAGGTCCACTTTTTAAGCCAGTACATTATAAAAAAGCGGATACAAAACAAAGCTATAGTTATAGAAACTAAACAAATAGCAATAACCACCCAAGGTTGCTCTGTTAGGTTGTAAAAAGTAGTAGCAGACATTACTTACCTCTCTTTTATAAACTTAAAAGAGTAAGCAGCAAGTTATGTACCTATATGAGTAGAGGGGCTGTATTTATAAAGTAACTCAGGTTATTAAAAGGTAATATAACTGGCAGCCAGAGCGTGCCAGTTATATTTTTAGTATGGCTTAATTTAGCTTTAGGTTACATAGACTCAAGTGTTTTACCACGGGTTTCTGTAATGTATTTGGCCACAAAAAATATGCTAATAAGTGCCGATAAAGCATAAAAGCCGTACGCACCTGCAAGGCCAATATTAGCTAGCATAATAGGGAAGGTCATGGTAATGGCAAAGTTAGCAATCCACTGCGCGCTTGCAGCAACAGCAAGCGCTGCACCGCGAATACGGTTATTAAACATTTCGCCTAATAACACCCACACAACGGGGCCCCAACTTAATCCAAAAAACACCACAAATAAGTTAGCCATAATAAGCGCAAACGTACCCATGTTATCGCTAAGTGCAAGCTTGCCTGCTTCATCAAGGCCTGCGCTGCCAAATATATAAGTAAGCGCGCTTAAGCTGATAAACATACCAATACTGCCTACTAATAGCAGTGGTTTACGGCCAATTTTGTCAACAAGGGCAATAGCAATAAAGGTCGATACAATATTAGTCGTACCCGCTAATACATTTATAAATAACGATTGCGACTCATCAAACCCAGCGGCTTGCCACAGCTCAGAGCCGTAATAAAACACCACGTTTATACCTACAAATTGCTGAAACACACTCAGCGCAACACCTGCCCATACAATCGGGTGTACTTTTTTACTGCCATCAATAAATAAATCGCGAATACTTGGCTTTTTATCGCTACGTAAGGAGCTTTTAACATCGCTTATTTGCGCAGCAACGTTGTCGTTCGAAATTTTACTAAATACTGTTTTTGCATCGTCTAATTTACCTTGCGCCACTAAATAACGAGGCGACTCAGGAATAAACAACACACCCACTAAAAAAAGTATTGCAGGCACAAGCTCAGCCCAAAACATCCAGCGCCAAGCGGCTATATCAAGCATTAAAATATTTTGCGCGCTGCCTGCTGCATCAGCAATTAAATAGTTACTTAAAAACGCAGCAAATAAACCCAATACAATAGCGAGTTGCTGTAATGTAGCTAAACGACCACGAAGGGCAGGTGGTGCAACCTCTGCAATATAAGCCGGCGCTAATACCGATGCAGCACCAATACCTAAGCCACCAAATAAGCGGTAAAAAATAAACTCGGCCGAGCTTTCGCTAATGCCTGAGCCAAACGCACTAATGGCAAAAATAATCGCGGTGATGATCATAATTGCACGGCGACCAAACTTATCAGCCAGCGGCCCCGCAGCAAGTGCACCTAAGGCACAGCCAAGTAATACAGACGCTACGTTAAAGCCCGTAGCTACACTGCTTGAATTAAACGCATTACCGAGTGCCGACACCGTGCCGTTAATAACACCCGAGTCAAAACCAAATAAAAAGCCACCAATAGCAGCCACTGCAGAGATAAAAATTACGTAAAAAAGAGAGCATGTGCCCAATGTGTGCGCCGAGCTATTACTGCTCGGCGAGAGAGGTGATGTCATAATTGTGTGTCCTGGTTTTTATTATTGTGTACTTTACTATATTGAGACGTGTGGTGCTGCGTATTTTAAACGAATTTTATCTGGGCTAACTCTTTCATAATCAATATTAAAATTATTGTTTAATACTTCTAGCAGTCCTTTAATATCGCCCGTTTTGAACATGCCAGCTACTTGTACTTTTTTGAGACGGTCATCCTCTGAAAGCTCGAAATCTATATTTGTATAGCGGCTGATTTCAGCCATGGCTTCAGCAAGTGATTCACCTCTAAATATTAAGCTACCTTTACGCCACGATAATCTAGCGGCTACATCCATAGGATCAACTTTTTCGACCGCTTTAGCAATTTTACCTTTGAAGCTTAAATCAAGTTTTTCTCCCTTTGACACCGAAGTTGAACTATTTGATAAATACTGACCTTGTTTATTAGTCCCTTGGGAAAGATTTGGTAACGGTTTGGCACTTTGCTCTGCAACAAGGACTTTGCCATCTGTCACAATCAGTTCTATTTGCTTTTGACCTACTTCTACATTAAATGCAGTACCAACAGCCTGAATAACTTTATCACCAGCGATAACACTTAAAGGGCGCATTTTATCGTGAGCTACGTCTATATGAATTTCGCCACGCAGTAAATTTATTACGCGAGTGTGTTGGGTATACCTCACTTGAACAAAGCTATTTGTGTTTAAGGTGATTTTACTTTTATCAGAAAGCAGTATGTCCTTACTTTCACCTACGTCGGTTTGAAAATTAAGCTGTTTAGCAACCACAGCTGATTGATTAACCGGGTAAAAAAATGAAAAGTTAAACGCTTCTTGAAAAAAGCTAAGTGCAACAGCTAATAAAATAGATGCAGCTGTTGCACCTAACCACACAGGGAGGCGTTTTTGTTTTACTGGTGTTTGTGGAAACAGATCTGACAAGCGGCTGAGGTCGTCCATTTTGTCCCACAGCTGTGCTACTTCAAGTAACACCTCTACATTTTTATAAGATTGTGACAACCATTGCTTTAACGCTTGTTCTTCGAGCTTAGACAGTCCACGATCAAGTTTAGCCAGCCACTCACTTGCTTTATCAAGGCGCGCATCGTCGCTAGTGTTTCGTTCGTTTATATGATGAACATTACTCATTCCTCCCTCCTGCATTTAGCTGCGAAGAAGTATTTGGTTGCCCATAAACACTTTTTGTAGATTGACGCATAAATTGCGTACAACGTTTCATGCCTGTTGCTATATGTTTTTCCACGGTACTTTCACTAAGGTTTAATTGAGCAGCAATTTCTCGCTGCGAATAACCATACACTTTTTTTAATACAAACACTTTACGGCACTGCACAGGTAAAAGCCGTATGGCTTCACAAAAATTAGAAAATTCACTATCGGTGAGTGCTTTTTCGTACATTTCGTCTTGCTGGTGTTCCGATAAGAGTTGCTCTAACGCTTCCATGTTGTCGATCCCATCGACTAGGCGTATATTGGCTTGCTTTTGGTAATCGAGCGCTAAATTTCGCGCCGTTTTATAAATAAAAGATTTTGGTGAGCTTATGTTTTCAGTGTTTTTAATCTGACAAATTCGCACATAAGTTTCTTGCACTATATCTTCAATTTCATGTGGCGGCACTATACGTGCAACTACATTTGAGAGACTTTTGCGCGAGGCCAAATAGACCTTATAAAAAAGTGTGTCTTTCGTCATTTAGTGTGTGTCTCGTGTGTGTGTTTACGGCAATTATTGTTATTGTTTTGCCAATACAAACTAAGACGAATGGTAAGAAAAAATCCGCCATTAAATTTAAAAAATAAATAAGTTTTTTTATTTTTAAATTTAATGTTCACTAACCGCAAAGGGCATAAAGCTTGTAATGTAAAGGCGAAGTGTACTACAGTTTTTGCCATTATAAATACCTTACTAGGTACTGACTCTGTACTTTAGAAACTTTAACTTTTTAATTAATAAGTAAAAAACTGCAATGTGGACTGTATTTTTAATTGTTTAAAAATACAGTTAAAAGCGCAAACAATAAAAATAATAAAGGCATAAAAAAAATTAGCATGGCTAGTCAAAAAAATAATTTATTAAAAAAAAATAAAAAAAATTTATGGAGGAAAATAAAAAGTCACTCGTCTTTGTTCTGTGTATGGCCAAAAACTATACACAAGGAATATTTACATTTGCCGCTTTGTTTACCGCTTTATGCGCTGGTTTTTAGCTTACTCACCACCGAGGTAAAAGCGAGCGCTGTAAACGATAAAGCTGTGTTTAATATTCCAAGACAAAGGGCTGATTTATCGCTAATAAATTTTGCCGAGCAAGCCGATATTACTTTGCTTTTTCCGCTGGATAAAATTCAGCAGTTACAAACAAATACTATTGCTGGCGAGTATTCAATAATAAACGCATTACAGATTTTACTCGATGGCACAGGGTTGCAACCGCATGTTAGCGAAGATGGGCAAATATCTATTTTAATAGACCCAAGTTTCGAGAGAACTGACAACATGGCTAACTATAAAAAAAATGGCGTGTCCAGTGCTGTACTAGCTGTACTAAGCACAATGGCAACGCTCCCTGCAGTGGCAGAGACAGCAGCACAAGAACCAGAAATAATTGAAGTACGCGGGATCAGAGGCTCACTTGGCCGAGCTATGGATGCCAAAAGAGAAGCGGGCGGCGTGGTCGACTCCATTTCAGCAGAAGATATTGGTAAATTCCCTGACACAAATTTAGCTGAGTCTTTACAGCGAATTACGGGGGTTTCAATAGACCGTTCAGGCGGTGAAGGGCAGCTTATTACGGTGCGTGGTTTTGGCCCGCAGTTTAATACTGTGCTTGTAAATGGTCGCCAAATGGCCTCTGAAAATCAAAGCCGTGCGTTTAGCTTTGATACTATTGCATCAGAGCTAGTTAAAAGCTTAGATGTATTTAAAACCTCAACAGCCACTATGCAATCTGGTGGTATTGGCTCAACAGTAAATGTAAATACTGCGCGACCATTTGCGATTAGCGGTTTTAAAGTGGCAGGTAGCGTTAAGGGTATTTACGATGAAAATAGCGAAGAAACCACACCTGAAATTTCTGGATTAATTAGTAATACATTTAATGATGACACATTGGGTGTGTTGTTCGCTGTTTCTCGCCAAGAGCGCGAAACACGCTTAAACCAGGCGCAGGTAGACGGCTGGTTAGAAAACGTGGGCGTCCCAAACCCGCAAACTCAAAGCGGGCAAGCATACACCGGTAATATTTTTTCGCCGCGTAATTACGATCATAAAGTAACAACAGAAACACGTACACGTACCAATGCAAACTTAGTAATACAGTACGCACCTTCAGATGATTTAGTTATCACTGCTGATGCGCTCTACTCTGATTTTGATGTAGAAGCAGACACAACGTCTTATGGGCATTGGTTTACAGCGCCAAACTTAGAAGGCTTTGGCGGCGCTGCAGGGCCAACTGTTGATGAAAATGGCACTGTGGTTGATTTATATCAAGAGGTAGGCCTTGCCACCGATATGCACGCTAAAAAGTTTGATCGTTTAACCAACTCTAGCGCATTAGGTTTAAACTTTGATTGGCATGTAAACGATAGCTTAAATATGAAGTTTGATTTAAGCCACTCAAAAGCTGAGCGTGAGGCTAATAATGGTGGCGGGGATCAGTTATCGTTGATTGGCTATGCTAACCGAGTTCGATTTGAAGTGGATGGCGGTATTTTACCTTATGCGAGTGAGTTTGCCTCTGCTAACCCTAACATTTATAGCGGCCAGCAAGAGCTGGACGGTGTTGCTTATAACCCTGCAGTTACACCTGATGGCGTATCAAACCATTTAGATACAGCCAATAGCCGAGCACATGTAATGCTACGCCGTGGTTGGGCTGTAGAAGATACCGTGGATCAGTTTCGTTGGGATAGCATTTGGCATAACGATGGTACATCAGGCCTAGTCTCGGTCAAATTTGGTGCTATGTATTCAACTGAAACAAAAAATCTCGATCGTTGGGATAACGAAGGTGTTGGTATTCACTGTACTTTTTGTGGTTACCCAGATGACCCAAGTATGGATGGCTTAGCGCAATTTGTATTTGACGCAGGAGATGACTTTTTATCTGATGTGAGCGGCAGCGGTCGTATGCCAACGTCATGGCTTGCACATGATGGTGAGGCAAACTTTGCGTACCTTGAGCAAATAGCTGCAGCGAATGGTCAGCCTATTAGTTTTGATGCAGTTAAGCGTAATAAGTCGTTTGAGATAACTGAAGATACTTTCTCGTTTTATACAGAATTTGATTTTGAAGCTGAACTTGCAGGCATGCCTTTATACGCAACAGCCGGCTTTAGATACGAAAGCACCGATGTAGAAGTAAAAGGCACAGACGAGCCAGTTAGTGCATTAACGATCTTAGATAAAACGGAAATGCTCGCAAACTTTGGCGCCGTAGAAAATATTTCAGCAAGTTCAGATTACGAAGCGATTTTACCTAACTTTAGTGTAAAACTTGAAATAAGCGATGAGCTAATAGCACGTGCTGCTGTATCACAAACAATTACACGACCAACACTCGATAGTATGTCGCCTGTAACTGTAATCGAAACAACTCGGCAGGGGGGCAATTTAACATCAAGCTCTGGTAACCCTGAACTTGAACCGTTTACCTCTGATAACTTAGATTTATCATTAGAGTGGTATTACGCTGATGCCAGTTATTTATCCGCTGGTTACTTTAGAAAGAATGTTGCTAACTTCATTATCAATACCACTGAAGATTTAACCTTTGAATTGTCTGGTGGCGGATTGTTGACTGACCCTTCAACAGGTAACGATGTAGATAACCCTGATGCAGCCGACTCAACGGCTGTATTTACAAACACCTTACCAAATAATAGCGAATCGGCGATTGTTGATGGCTGGGAAATAGCCTTACAGCATAGTTTTGACAGTGGCTTTGGCTTTATGGTTAATGCAACATTTGTAGACAGTGATGCAGAGCTAGACCCTGCAGATATAACTCAAGTATTTGCATTAACAGGCTTAAGCGACTCTTATAATGTGGTTGGCTTTTATGAGAATGGACCATTTCAAGCGCGTTTAGCCTATAACTGGCGCGATAGCTTCGTACAGTCACTTACACAGCTAAATGGTGATGGTGTGACAATTGTGGAAGATTACGCACAACTTGATGCTAGCGGCAGCTATGACATTACCGAAAATGTATCGGTATTTTTTGAAGGTATTAACTTAACCGAAGAATATGTGCACAAGCGTGGTCGTTTTTCTAATCAATTATTATTGGTGGAAGATAGCGGACGACGTTTTGCGTTAGGTATTCGCGGTAGTTTTTAACTTTAATTAATAAAGTGGCTTTTACATTTAGTAATAGCCACTTTTTAAATATGCCTTTATAGGTAACAAGTATGAACCAGCAAAATAAAAAAATAAAAACAGTGGTTGTCGTTGGTGGTGGTATAGCGGGCTGGCTAACAGCCGGACGATTAGCGGCGCACCATAAAAGTAATACCCCCGATGGCCTTAATGTTGTGCTAGTTGAATCTCCAAATGTACCAATTATAGGTGTTGGTGAAGGCACTTGGCCTACCATGCGTAGTACATTAATAGCACTTGGTATTAGCGAAACCGACTTTATACGTGAGTGCGAAGCAAGCTTTAAACAAGGTGCAAAATTTGCCAAATGGGTGGATGGCAGCAATGATGATTTTTATTATCACCCATTAGTTTTGCCACAGGGCTTTTCAAAAACAGATATGGCAGGGCATTGGTTAAATAATACCGCTGAGTCAACGTCTTTTTCAAATGCAGTGTGTTACCAAGAAGCTATTTGTGAGCAAGGGCTTGCTCCTAAAACAATTCGCACCCCAGAATATGCTGCCTTAGCCAATTATGCCTACCACTTAGACTCGGCAAAATTTGCCGTTTTTTTACAAAAACATTGTACGCAGAAGCTTGGCGTTAAACATTTTTTAGCTGATGTAACACAGATCAAAAGTGCTAAAAATGGCGATATTGCAAGTGTTACCACAAAGCAACAAGGTGAAATTAGCGGTGATTTATTTGTCGATTGTACCGGTTTTTCATCATTGTTATTAGGCGAGCATTATAAGGTTCCTTTTATGCCTTGCGATGATGTGCTGTTTATCGATACCGCCTTAGCAGTGCAAGTCCCCTATGAGAATGAAGATGAGAGCATTGCGTCTCACACAATTTCAACAGCGCAAGAAGCAGGCTGGATATGGGATATAGGGTTACAACACCGCCGTGGGGTAGGTTATGTGTATTCGAGTAAATACAGTAGCGAAGCACAAGCACGAGAAAAGCTTAAAGAGTATGTTGGCGATAAAATAGAGTCGTTAACAATTAGAAAAATCCCTATTAAAAGTGGCCATCGCTCACACTTTTGGCAGAACAACTGTGTTGCGGTAGGGCTTTCGGCTGGCTTTTTGGAACCGCTTGAAGCTTCTGCATTGGTATTAGTAGAAATGTCAGCGCAAATGATAAGCGAACAACTCCCCCACACCCGCGATATTATGGATATTACCGCCAAGCGCTTTAATGAGACGTTTAGCTACAGGTGGGAAAAAATAATCGACTTTTTAAAGTTACACTATATTTTATCAACCCGTGACGATAACGCATTTTGGCGTGATAACAGAGACCCTAAAACGATTCCTCAAAGCCTACAAGATCTAATGAAATTATGGCAATACCGCGCCCCTGCTGACCACGACTTTACAAGTAACAATGAGGTGTTTCCAGCGGCGAGTTATCAATATGTTTTATATGGTATGGGCTTTAAAAGTGACTACAGCACAACTTCCTATATGCTTAAAGACACTGATTTTGCTAAAAGTCAGTTTGATAAAAATAAAAGCATGATAAACCAAGCAGTCACTAACTTACCTAGTAACCGAGAATTGTTAAATAAAATTAAGAGTCATGGCTTTAGCACTATTTAGCTTAAAAATTTACACATAAAAACAATAAAGAGACACGCATGGAAAATTTAGTCGCATTAGAGCAAAGTGCTCATCAGCATATAAAAATAGACACACAAAAAGCACAATCACACGCTGAAAACATTAATATGATCCCTGTTGTTATGGCAGAACTTAATCAAATTGCCGTTCAGCAGCCTATAGTTTTTGCAAAAAACTCAGAAACAGGGGAGTTTACACTCAATGCTTTATTAGGCTTTGAGCAACATGAGAACTTGTTTTATCAGCACTCGCAGTGGCAGGGAGTATATTTACCGCTTCAGTTACAGCGTCAGCCATTTTTTGTTGGTGATACTCATGCAAAGCAAACTCAATACCCTGTGTGTATTAATTTAAATAGCCCAGCAGTCATTAATAACCAAGCGCAAAGCCAGAATGATTTAGAACCAATTTATACCCAAAACGCAGAAGAAAGTGGTTATTTTAAAAAAATAAAGCAGTGTTTAGGGCATTTACTACAAGGCGAAATAGACAATAAAAAGTTAATAGATACCTTGTTACAGCATGAGCTACTGCAGCCATTATCGCTTGAGGTAACGTTTCAGAACAGTCAAAAAACAAAGTTAAACGGCTTATACACTATTAATCAAGAAAGACTCGCACAACTTGATAGTGATCAAATTACGCTTTTACATCAACGCGCTTTATTACCCGCTATTTATACTGTTATAACCTCACTTGGCCAAATATACCCATTGATTGAGCGTAAAAATGCGGTGCTTAATTTAGCCGATGATTGATTTTACACTTAACAAAAATATGGTGTTACAGGTACACACTGTTGGGGAGGAGCAAACCCCAATTATTGTTATTGATGATTTTGTAAATAATGTAGATGCACTTATTAATTTTGCTGTGTTTTCTCAATACGCCAGAGAAACATTTTGCGCACAAGAAAGTGATTTTTATCCAGGAGTAAGAAAAGCAGCACCGCTTAGTTATATCGAGCGGTTAAAAGACCTTGCGCCAATTATTAATTCACACTTTGATATGACAGATAAAAGCGAGTTTGATGTAATACTTTCTGCTTTTTCAATTGCATGCACTGAACCTGATGAGCTAAGGCCAATACAAATGCTCCCTCATTTTGATACACCTAATATGAATCAACTTGCTATGGTGCACTTTTTATGTGATGAAACGCATGGTGGCACTTCATTTTATAAGCATAGAGCCCTAGGGTATGAACGCATAACAAAAGAGCGACTTATGCCATATAGGCAAACTATTAAGCAGCAAGCCATGGCGCAAAAGCTTCACAAAAACCCACATTATATAAATGGAAGTACAGCTTTGTTTGAGCAAGTTTACAGTGTAGAGGCAAAGTTAAATCGGGTTGTTATATACCCAAGCAACTTATTGCACTCTGGTAATATAAATGCGGCTAACGATTATGTATGCGATCCAATTAATGGGCGTTTAACTATTAGTAGCTTTGCTGTTTTACGTTAGCTTTTTATTAACTGCTAAAACTTTCAAAGTATTCTTTTTGTAGTTCTATAGTGAGTGCTTTAGGGCGAATACCTTGTACTAAGCTATATACTTCATCTTTTGTGTAACCTGCCGAATTTAAAATAAGCGCAGCGACCAACGCTGTGCGGTCATATTGATATTACCTTTTTTCTTTTACATTAAAAGTTGAATATATCCCCTGAAAGCTGGTTAAAACTAATTAACCAATTAGCACGCGTAATTTATAGCGCAGTTTAGCTTATTCAATTAAAGTGGCTAATTAGTTTATTGAGTATTAATTCTTTTTTGAGGCTAGATGGATGCTAGAGATTGTTGCTACTGAAGACTTAAAGGCTGCCGCACACTTTACGTTTAACAATATGAAACCCTATTACGAAATTTATGCGGTAGATTGGGATGTAGAAGACGTTTATCAAGCTACCAAAAACCTTAAAAATTTTGATATTTTGTGTAAGGAGCAACACATAGGTGTCGTGCGCTTATCGTTTGATGAAGGGCGTTGCCAACTTCGCGATATTCAGATTGCAGCTACTTATCAAAACAAAGGTTTTGGTGCTCACGTTATTGCTAAAGTAGTTGATATGGCTCGTCAACAAGGTGTCAAATTCATAGATCTCAAAGTATTTCAGCTAAGCCCTGCATTTAAGTTATATAGCCGCATCGGATTTGCTGTCGATAGAGAAGACGATCGTTTTTACTACATGAGCTTGCAAGCCTAATAGCAACAGTATTAAGAGGCGCAAAGCACTTAGCTTACGCGATTCTTTAGCTAACTTTAGTCAAGTCCGACTGTATTACCCTATGCGGCCCATTAGTTTTTAGGAGAGCGAGGTGTACTTAATTGCTGTGTGGTCTGCTCAAAAATTTAAAAGTACATTTAGGCCTGCAGGTTTTGGCTCATTCCTATTTGGTGGTTTTATGGTTTACATAATTACGATTAGTTATCGCTAATAAGTGGCTAAGCTTACCAAGGGTAACTAAGAATGAGCGTTAACATATTCCCCCGTTTCTCCCTCACACCTCAAAGTTATTAAAGTATTCTTTTTGCAATTCTATAGTGAGTGCTTTAGGGCGAATACCTTGCACTAAGCTATATACCTCATCTTTTGTGTAACCTGCCGAATTTAAAATAAGCGCAGCAACCAACCCTGTGCGGCCAGTGCCGCCTTTGCAATGAATGGCAATGGTTTGTTTTTGCTGTATGGCTTGTAGTATGTCTGTTTTGTGGGTATTCCAGCTTGATGTAAAAGGTTGTTTTGGGGCTTCGTCGTCATTTATTGGTAAATGAAACCAGGTTATATCGTGCTTATTGCACTCACTATTAATTGTTTGTACGTTGTTTTTTTCAAGCTCCTTTTGTGGCATAAGCGATAGTAGCATGTGAGTGCCAGCGGCTTTTAATGTAGCGATTGAATCCGCTAGGTTTTGCGTTTTTGTACCAGGGCAAGGTGTAAAAATAATATTTGCGCTGTTATTGAGTGATAAAACATCGTATGGGTGCGCGCTCATGGTAAGTCCTTTATTTTTAATAAATTTGCTTTTATACGCTCACTATAGCGTGTTTTAGTTACAAGTTTAAGATTGAATAATAAGCACAAATGCTAGATACTGTTTTTATATACAGTTGTGGCGGTGTTATGAAAAAAGAATTACCAGCAAAATACTATTTAGCGCATTTTAGAGAACTTATTGAGTTTGTAACAAGTAAATGTATGCATTTACTTGAGCCTAAACATAGTGAATTTATTAGTAAAATTAACCAACTAGATGAGCAAAGCCAATGCATGTTGGCGCGTGTGTATTCGCGCAAGCCTTATTTAGTGCAGGCGCAATCGCTTAATTATGAAGAAATAACTTCGCCGCATCAGGCTATTTATACGCTAAAAACAGCGGGTATTTTATATGAGCCAAACGCACAGCATTACAAGCAGCTTATAGCGCATTTAACCAAGCCCATGCTGGTGGAGTTACTCAGTAATTACAGTGAGCAAGTAAGCTTTAAGAAAAGCGCAGCTAAAGGGGAGTTGGTTACTATTGCGTGCCAATTTTTTAGTGAGCGCGTAGATGATTTAGCCCTTTTATATAGCCAGTATGTGATAAATAACCGAGAAGATTATTACGAGTATTTTGAGTTTTTATTTGCAGGGCGCTTAAGTAGTGGCGATGTAAACCATCAAAACCGCTTTGTTATGCGCGATTTAGGGTTAACCGCTACCCGCGAAGGGCACAGCGAGAGCTTGTCGCGCTTTAATACATTGGCTGAGGCGCAATCTAATTACGTTTTAAATCGTTACCGTTTAGCGTTTAAAAACATTGGCAAAACAGCCGGTAATACAAAAGATGAAACCTTTGATGACAAAACCCCTTACACCGAGCTTTCGCATTTAGTTTTAGCGCAACCGGCGCACGGCGCACAAGCGCACGACATTAAAAACAAACTGCTGGTTAGGCTGTATAAACAACTTAAAAATACCGATAGCGAACTTGCCTTTAGCCTACTTGAAGGCTGCACCGATTACGCCGAAGCACAAGAAATTCAAATAAGAGAGCAATACCGCCTAGGTAATAAAGCGTGGGTTAAAGCGCAGCTAGAGCAAATTATAGAAAACCCGCTCACCGACGATTTACTGTATTTTGCTGATGACTTTTTAATGCGTAAGTTTAATAAACAAACGCGTTCGCGCTTAAGCACCATGCTGGCCGACACCCAGTGTGTGCTTGAAATTGACGAAATTTACCGAGGCGATGTAGAGCAAGGCGTAAATGAGCATTACAGTGCAAAAGGGTTAACGGTTTTTAATACCGAAAACACCTTATGGCAAAGCTTGTTTGGCTTAGTATTTTGGCACGAGTTATTTATTGAATCGCCTTACCCGCCGTGTAATGAATTTGATATTTACCCGCAAGTTTTACAGCTTGGTAATTTTTATGAAGCACAAAGCACGCAAATTGACGCACGTTTAAAAAGCTGTAGCACTAATCAGGCGCTGCTTAATTTGGTATGTAAGCATGCCGCGCAGTATTTTGAGCAGCGCAATGGTTTGTTTAGATGGCGCAGCAATTTATTAGAGCCACTAGAGGCACTTATTTTAAACAGCCCGCTTGAAGCGTTAATTGCGCACTTAACGGCTATGAGCAAATACTATTTACAGCTAAAAGACGGCTACCCCGACTTAATGGTTATTAATAATGGGCAAGTACATTTTGAAGAGGTAAAAGCCCCAGGCGATAAGCTTAGGCGCAACCAACTTACCACTATTGATAATTTAAAAAATGTAGGCTTTACAGTACATATTGCTGCAGTTAAGTGGTTTGTAGACCCTAACCGTATTTACAGCGTGGTTGATATAGAAACCACGGGCGGCTTAAAAGGCGGTAACCGGATTACCGAAATTGGCATTGTTAAAGTGCAGCACGGTAAAGTAATTGATACCTGGACGACACTTATTAATCCGCAGCGGCATATCCCAAGCTTTATTACTAAGCTAACAGGCATAAGCGATGGCATGGTTTACAACGCGCCTGTATTTGCCGATATAGCACAGCCACTACTAGATAAACTTGCAGGCAGTATTTTTGTAGCCCATAACGTAAACTTTGATTACGGTTTTATAAAAAAAGAATGCGAGGTTGCAGGGCACTTTTTTAAAATGCCAAAAATGTGCACCGTGGTTGAATCGCGCAGAGCGTTTAAAGGGTTAAAGTCGTATTCGCTTGGTAACCTTAGCGCGCATTTTAATTTAAATTTAACCAGCCATCACCGCGCATTGGCCGATGCTACCGCCACTGCCGAGCTGTTATTGCTGATCCAAAACAGTGAAACGCTAACGCAATAAACGAGTAATTTATATTTAAGAGTATGAAACTTAAATAATTAAGTAACGTTATTATAATTTTTAATTATTTTTGGAATAAAGTGCTTTTGTAAATCGTCTTCTTTATGTCAATCCGACAAACTAGAGGACAAAACAATGACTAAATTAAATAAAATTGTAAGCGTAATGATGTTAAGCGGTGTGTGTACTTTTACAGGTGCAGTGCACGCCGCTGATATTGAACTATCTCAGTCAACGTCGGCGCAGCAACAAACATCTACATCTATTACGGTTTCACAAAATGGTTTAACAGCCAGTGGTAGCAACGAGTCAAACGTATCTAACGATACACAAGTCACGGCTGATGACTCGCAAAACACAGATTCAACGGCGAATAATACGCAAACTCCAGCGCAAGAAAGCAGTGAGGCTGCAGAGCCTGCAAATACATTAGTTGCATCTGCCAGCTCATCTTTAAATAATGCATTAAATGCATCGGCCGCGTCTTTAAATACCACAAGCACTACCACAGCCAATACAGCGCTTGATACAACAACGCAGTTAACCTCATCGGCGGGTAATTTAACAACCGCTGTGAGCCAGTCGTCATTACTTTCTGTTACCTCTGAGCAAGGCGCTCAGCCAGATACTACCGACACACCAGCCGATGCCTCTTTACTTTCAAATGTGGGCAGCGCTACCGATTTAGTTACACAAGCTGATGCAAATAATGCGCTTAATGCCGGTGAGCTTACAAACCAATTAGCAATTACTAATACGGCTGCAAACTCAGTGAGTTCTGCACTGCAAATGGGTGATGCAATTAACACCAGTAATGAAGTAGTAAGCAATGTTCAGCAATCTTTAATTGCCAGTGTGCAAGACAGTACGGTTAGTAGTTTACAAAGCACAGTACAACAAAGTGTTAGCGGGCAGGTGAGTGCAGCGGTTACTGATCAAATTAGTAACGATGTAGCACTTAGCACCGCAAGTGAAGTAGTAACCAACATTACTAACGATTTAGACCTAGGCCTTTAATACGCCAAGTACTTGCACAAATGCCGAATGGGGAAACCTATTCGGCCTGTTGGAGAATAAATATGAAAGCAGTTATAACCGCCACATTGTGTGTTTTTAGTGCTCAAGCGGTGCTTGCACAAACTAACCACATTAAAACAGCTGAGCAAAATAAGCCCTTTAAAAGTAGCTTTGAGCTAAATGCAGATGCAGAAGTTGGGGTATTAAGTAACTCGGCGCTCTCTGTTCAAGAGCTCGACGATATTTCGTCGCAAAGCGACAGCGGCATAAAAACCGCAGCCGGTGTTAATGCAAAATGGCAAGTAACCAAAAGCGCTAAATTAACCTCAAGCTATAAGTTTGAACAACAAGACTACGATGAGTTTGATCAATACGATTTAGACCTGCATCAATATGGTTTAGATGGCAGTTATAGCTTTAATAGCCATGAGCTAGGGGTTCGTTACGATGGCGCAAAAGCAAATGTAGATGGCGATACATTTTTACATTTTAATCAAGCCAGCGCCTACTATGGCCATTTTTTAAACCCGCATACGTATTTGCGTATGAGCATAAAAACCAAAGCTAAACGTTTTGCTACTGCAAAAGCTCGTAATGCCGACGGCGTAGGCGGCGATGTAGCGCTTTATCATTTTATAAATAACGGCCAAACCATGCTAATGGCAGCGCTAAGTGCTGATAAAGAAAATGCCGACGACAACCAATACGACTTTAACGGCTACGGTTTTACTACTAAAGTTACGCACAAATTTACGGCCTTTAATTTAGCGAATAAAGTGGGCGCAGGCTGGCGTTATCAAAATAAAGATTACGATGAGCAAACAACGGATGATTTTTTTGAGCAAATACCGTCGCGAGATGAGCACAGAAATGTAGTTAATGCGTTTTATAACCTAGCTTTATTTGAGCGCGTAACATTAATAGCCGAGGCTGAATATGGCGATTATCAATCAAAGCTTAGTAGCAATACCTATACGCAATCGGTTTTATCGGCGTCAGTTAAAGTGCACTTTTAGGTGGGTAAATGGCACCATAACCAAAGGTGGTGTCTTTGCCTTGCTCGCCTAAGTCGATGGCAAGCGATGTAAGCTCGTTAAGTGCTTTGGTTTTATTATTACCATGCTTTAACAATAAACAACTTAATGCCGCGCTTACATGCGGCGCCGCCATTGACGTACCCGACTCCCTTCCAAATTTTCCATTACCTTGGCTTGTAACAACATTTACACCAAGGGCTGCAAAGTCTATGTAATCGCCTTTATTTGACCATCTATAAATTTGGTTTTGTGAATCAATAGCACTTACCGCTATCACGCTTTTATACGCACCTGGGTATAACGGCTGCGACGCCGGCCCTTGGTTACCTGCAGCAGCTACAATTAACACGTTTTGTTTTATTGCTGCAGTAATACTTGCTTCTAAAACTGCGTTATTTGGCCCTGTTAGGCTCATATTTATTACGGGTATTTTATTACTGACTAGCCAGTTAAGTGCTTCTACTATGGCAAATAATGTAGCCCCTTGAGCATATTCAGATTGCCTATAAAACACCTCGGCACTGTAAAGCATGGCACTGCCTAAAAGCGGGTTAAGTTTTGCGCCTTTACCTGTAATTAGCCCTGCAATGGCGGTGCCGTGTAAATTTGGCGAGCTTAACCCTTGTGGTAAAAAGCTTTGCGTAGTGATATTTGCGCTTTTAAAAGCACTGTGTTTGGTATTAATGGCGCTATCGATCATGCCAATTTTTACGCTTTGTGTGCAGTAGGGGGCAATAGAGTTATTTGGTGTTACTTTTTCGGTAGGCTCGCCAGTTTGCGCCTGGTATATGTGGTTTCGGTCAAGTATTGCAGACTCATCTAAGTTAAGTGCTTTTAATAACTCACTTTTAGAATTAACACTTTGGGGCACGTTAAAGCGCACTAAACTCATGTTAAGTGCGTTGTAATTTTTTACCGATACAATGGTTACATTTTGCTGCTTTAGGGTATTAAGTTGTTGGCTATTTGCCATTAATAACCATTGGCGCTCTATTGCTCTAAAGCCGTTTTCTAGCTCTACTTCAACAAATGCGGTGTTTTGGCTATTTATATTAATGTTAAGCACATTGGGTAAGCTGCTAATAGGCTCACTAATTTGCGCTTTTAGTTCATCAATCGAAACTTGTGGTACAGGCACCGGAAGCGGCAGGCGCTGTGCTCGTTCTATTGTTTGCTCAATACGCTGCTCTATTGGGTTTAGTTGCCCAAGCACTTGATCGACTCTCACTATATTGGCAGAGCTCGTTGCGCTAAATATGCAAAGCGAAGTGGCTATTATGTGTTTAACGCGTGTGTTTTTAATATTCATAGTGGGTTACTTCTATTAAATTTACCATGCTGGTTAGTTAACGTTTAACACATAGAAATATTTCATTATTCAAATTATTTTGATTATTTGGGAATAAATGTTTTTTTGAATCGTCTTCTTTATAAAAGGGGTAAAAATCAATGAACGAAACATTAAAAACCTTATTGCCCATGCTTAGGCGTTTTGCCTATTCGCTAACGGGTAGTAAAGCAGATGCAGACGATGTAGTGCAAATAACAATTGAAAAACTATTAGTAAAAGGCATTCCGGATGACGTTGAGCCTGCTAAATGGGCGTTTAAAATTTGCCGCAATGTGTGGATAGACGAATACCGCTCACGCAAGGTAAGGCAAAATACGGCCCAGGCCGATGTTTTACCAGAGCCAATTACAAGTAATGAGCACCAAACACTCGAAAACAAACAAATGCTTAAAAATGTAAATACAGCACTTGGGCAATTACCCGAAGAGCAACGCGCCATTGTATCGCTGGTGGCAGTGCAGGGCATGGCCTATAAAAAAGTAGCACATACACTCGATATACCTATAGGCAGTGTAATGAGTAAATTATCGCGAGCACGCAGTACACTTTATAATTTAATAAAACCCGACTTTAAAAAGGAGCAAGTATGAACATTAACGACGAAACACTTAGCGCCTTTTTAGACTCAGAGCTAAGCGAGCACGAAATGGAGCAAGTGCGCAAAGCCCTTGAAACCGATGATGAACTAGTAATGCGACTTGCAGAGCTAAGCGAAGTAGACATGCGAGTAAAAGAGCACGCAACAAGTATTGATGACGCACCCCTTAGTGACTCATTAGCTAAAACGGTTGCAAAGCTTGATACAGCAACGACAAAAAATACGTTAAATAGCAATGTAGTAACGTTAACGCCTTGGCAAAGGGTTAAGCAGTCGGCTAATAAAAGCTTAGCAATAGCTGCAAGCGTTGCCGTGGTATTTGGTATTGCAATGACTAGTTATTTACAACCCAATGAGTCGCAAAATATAGTAGCCAGTAACATAGCCTCTGCTCTTGATACACAGCTAAGTAGTGGTGAGTATAAGCAAAGTGATGGCTCAGTATTTAGCGCGCAGCTTAGCTTTAAAAATCAGCAAGGTGAGCTTTGTAGGCAGTATGCGCTAAGCTCAAACAATACCATGCAAACAAGCATTGCTTGTAAAACGCAAAGCGGTTGGCAAATAAAAGCGCAAACAGCCGCGCAGCAAAGTGATAATGGCGCGCAATATCGAGCGGCCTCTAATAACAGTGAGTTAGATGCTGTTATAGATAGCATGATCAGCGGCGCACCACTAGATAGAGCGCAAGAGCAGCAAGCAATTAGTGCAAAGTGGCAGTTAAACCAATAATAGCTTTTATAAAACGAGGTGAATGATGAAAACATCTATTTTAATTATCAGTATTTTACTTATGGCGGGTTGCGCTTCTAAATCCGACTACCGCCCAGCTAATAATGGCTCACAAGGTTATAGTGAGCAAAAAATTAGCGACGATCAATACCGCGTCGAATTTAAAAGTGTGTCAAACAACGTAGCCGATGCCGGTGATTATGCATTGTTACGCGCGGCTGAACTTACCCAAGCGCAAGGCTACGACTGGTTTGTTGTAACAAATAAAGAAACCTTTGTTGAGTCTAAATCGCAAGCGCCCGCGTCATCTATTAGTGCATCACACAGCCAGCAATATGAGCGAAACTGTGGTTTATTAACCTGCGAAACACGCGTACGCCCGAGCAATAGCGTAGGCGTACAAGTGAGCAACAATGATAAACGAAAAGAAGTACACACCCTGATTGACATTAAAATGGGCAAAGGTATTAAACCCAGCGACAACAGCTATAGCGCACAAGACTTAATTGAAAACTTAAGCAAAAAGACACAAAACTAATTATGAGAATAGTTATTAGCTGTCGCTATTTTGCATGTGATTATATTTAAGCTATACGCTTACGCTTTAATCTTTAGTGACAGTGGGCACTTAATTATTAGCCGGTTAGGTGCCTACTTTAAATGTGATTACCCCTCCTTGGACTTCGAAGTCTTTTAATCGGTGTTTCCTCTACCATACTTCTTTCTTTGGTTGTTATTGTTAAATTAAACAGATCAAACCAGTGCTTTAAAGAATAAACCTGAAAAATAACTTTATAATTTTAAAGGCTTTATTTTTATTTGAATAAGCTGCTTCGTTTTACTGTTATGAACATGTAAAACTTTTATATAATCTTTATTGCATTCGAATGCAAAAAGCGATAGTTTTTATAAGTCGAAAAAATAGGCATTTAAATCGCGCTTTTAATAATTATAAATACTAAAAATTCGGTAGCGGGTTATTTAGCCCTTAAATGCTTAATAAAATAACTTATATCAACAGGTGGAGAATTAATCTCATGGCCGCACATATTTTACGTAAAACACTTATTTTTGCTGCAGTAAACACGGCGATATTGGGCTCAGCCTCGGTATACTCGCAAGAGGCAAAGTTAAACCCTAACAAAGAGTTGGAGGTTATTTCGGTTACCTCTACTAAGCGTGTTAAAAGTATTCAATCAGTGCCGTTGGCTGTGACCGCTGTATCTGCTAAAGATTTACTAGAAAATGGCGTTACTGATATCTTAAACCTTGATAGCTTAGCGCCAGGGTTAAAGTCGGGTGTGTCGGGCAGTGATGCTCGCCCAGCTATGCGCGGTGCTAGAACAGAACAAGTAGAGGCTAACGATGTTGCCATCGCGTTTTATTCTAACGGTGTTTATCGTCCTCGTCACGGGCAGGCGCTTGCTGGGTTTGTTGATTTAGAGCGTGTTGAAGTATTACGCGGGCCACAAGGTACATTGTTTGGTCGTAACTCATTTGGTGGTGCGATTGATGTTATAGCTAAAAAACCAGAGCTAGATATTACCGAAGGCGGTATGGCCGTTACATTTGGTAATTATGGTCATTTACGTGGTGAGGGCTTTTTTAATGCAGCGCTTACTGATGACACTGCGGTGCGATTTACTGGCGTTCGAGAAATAAGAGATCCCTACGTTGAAAATACATTTAATGAAGATGCAGGCTTAAAAGATGCTGATATGTATTTTTTACGTGGCCAAGTTTTTACTGAAATTAACGACGATATAAATTTAAATGTAAAAGTAGAAACGTGGCAGGATGAATCAAATGGCGGCGGTGCTTTTGGCTACCATATTTTAGGCGTTCCTATAAACCCTGCAACGGGTAAAACAAGTTTGTCGGCACCATTAACTGAGCGAATTGGTCGTGACGATGTGTGTGGCAGTAATTGTGGCCGCTTTGGTGCAGGTTTAGATAACGCTGCAACACCAGGGCTTGATACAGCACAGGCGGTATCGTCAGACCCATTTACTCAGCAGTTTGACTATAAACCATCGCGTGATGTAAGTGATGTAAGCATTAGTGCAGAGCTTAACTGGTCATTAGAGTCGGTAGATTTGAAAGTGATTGCAGCCTCAATGGATTACGAAGAAACGCGCCTTACTGATGGTGATTTTTCGACTTATGCAACCACGGTTGATGGCAATGCGATTGAATCAAAAACAAACTCGTTAGAAGTGCAGGTTAGCTCAACGTATGAAAGCGACTTTGAATGGGTAGCGGGTATTTATTTGCTCTCAGAAGATTTAGACAACGCATTTTTAAATGGCAGCTATGGCGCTGTGGTTGATAATGTGCCAGATACAACGCAACCCCAAGAATTTCAGTACGCGTCGTGGTTAAATCAAATTCAGTTAGAAACAAGATCAGCTGCAGCCTACTTTCAAGGTAATTACACATTTAATGATGATACACGCGGTATAGCCGGCATTAGGTATACAAATGACAGCCGTGAGTGGGATATTTACGGCCAAAACCCAGATAACTTAAGCACGCTCGATTTTTCTGTACTTGAGATTGATAACGCAGACGATGATTGGAGTAAAGTAACGTGGAAGCTAGGTCTTGAGCACGATTTAGCAAGTTCTCAACTGCTTTATGCTACCGTTTCTACAGGCTTTTTAGCGGGTAACGCACAGGGCGCTTTTAATGGCGAAGATAGCTACGATGAGCAAACAGTAACGGCTTACGAGCTTGGCTTTAAAAGCATGCTGCTTGATAATTCATTAAGATTTAACGCTTCTTTATATTACAACCAGTACGAGGACCTACTTTCTACTCGTTTTCAAAACGTGGGTGGTACGGCGGTGTCGTTTTTTGGTAATGCCGGCGAAATTGATGCTGCAGGTCTTGAGTTAGAAATTGATTGGCAGGCAAGTGATGCATTGCGCCTAGGGGCACGCGCTGCGTTTACAGACTCAACGTATGGCGATTTTGTTACGCCAAATGTATTTGAAGAGGGTGGAGAGACCATTAATGGCGTAGATAACTTACTGCAACTAGATGGTAATGACGTGCAGCTAAGCCCTAAATACAATATTACACTATTGGCCAGTTATGAGTTTGATTTAGGTGATAAAGGCCGCGTTGTGCCTGCTACCAGTATTCAATTATCGGATTCGTATACAACCAACGATTTGCCTTTTTCATTTGGTACTCAAGAAAGTTACCAAAAGTACGATGCTAGCCTTGCATGGTATTCGGCAGATAATGAGTGGTCTGTACGTGCGTATGTTCAAAACGCAGGAGATGAGCTTATACTACTTAGGACAGTCCGCTTTGGTGGTAATGTGGCTGCGGCCGATTATGCTAATCCTCGCACTTATGGTGTAAGGGTAGGCTATAACTTTTAGGCATTTTTCAATAATGTATTTTAAGGTTTAAGTAAAAGTGTAAGTTTGTGCATTTTGCTAAAATATAGCATTGAAATTTTAAATTAAACAATCGCTTACATAGAGCCAGTAATAAATTATTACTGGCTTTTTTTGTGTTTCGAAATCACTTTGTTTTCATTTTAATATATTGTTTTATTTAGGTTAATTTCGATAAGGTTATTATTCGAGCAAAAAGTTGTTGATCTTTTTGACTTCGAAGTCTATTTTAGATCCATGCATTTTCAATTGATACAACTTGTTTACTGTAATAATTGAAAATGTAGGTTTGGGGAGAACTAAATACGTTTTATACTGGGGAGAATAACTATAATGAAAGCTAAATTTACACGGACTCTCGTTCACTTTGCTGTAACCACCGCTATTGCAGCAACCACAATGAACGCACACGCTGCGCAAGAGCCAGAACAAGCACAAGCGCAAGAACAAACCGCAGAGCCCGCGATAGAGCGTATAGCGGTAACGGCAAACCGTCGCTCACAAGACCTACAGGAAGTATCATCATCAATAACAGCATTAGGGGAAGGGGACATTGCCCGCGCTGGTATTATTGATGTTACGGGTCTTGAACAAGTGGTACCAGGCTTACGTATGGGTTCGTCGGGTGGTGAAGTTAGACCCGCTATGCGTGGCGCTCGCACCAACGAAGTAGGTGTAGCAGGCACCGGTATTGCTGAGCAAATTGTAGGTATATTTCAAGATGGTATTTATGTGCCGACTACCTCATCGGGCTTAGGCGCGCTGGTGGATGTTCAACGCATTGAGGTATTACGCGGGCCGCAAGGTACGTTATATGGCCGAAACACGTTTGCGGGCAGTATTAATATTATTACTAACCAACCTGTTTTTGACGATTTACTGGGGAGTATAAAAGTTGAAACCGGCAGCTATAACCGCAGCGCTTACGAAGGAATTATAAATATTCCAGTAAGCGACACCGTGGCAACCCGTTTTGTAGTGGCCTCTGATCGTCACGATGGTTATATCAATAATTTAGTTGTTCCAGGCCCTTCAGATGACTTGCGCGAGAAAAACCAGTTTTATATGCGTAACGTTACTAAGTGGGAGCCAAACGAAAAGTTTAATGCCACAGTACGCTTTGATTACTCGCGTAAAGACTCAAACTCAGAAGCTATTTGGGGTTACCAACAAATAGCGGGCTACCAAATTGAAGAAACCTCGCCGGGGTCGGGTGTATTTAACACCACGCCTACAATAACCGAGGGGCATATTTATCAGCCAAGTGATGCGCAGCACGAAGACCTTGGCCCGTATGATGTTTACCGCAATGGATTTTCACTTGATAAGCAAGAAAGCTTTTCGACCACATTAGCACTTGAATGGTATACCGACTTTGCTGATATTAAATGGACCACTAACTACTCAACGCTTAGTGGTAAGCAATATTACGATAACGACTACAGCGACGGTGGCATTGATTTTGTAGGTGGTTTTGGTCGTGAGGATGACCAAAAAACACTCTCATCTGAGCTGCAATTTTCATCTAACGATGAGGGTGATTTTTCGTGGATTGGTGGTCTTTATTACTTTGACCAAGAAGCAGATTGGAGCTGGTTATCGCATGCAGATACCACAGGCGATGGTGTATCAGACTCTGTTGTAGTGCCTTCGTGGGGTAACCCAGATTACGACCCGCATACGGCAAAATCTATTGCGGCGTATGGGCAATTACGCTACCAAGTAACAGAAGATTTGCGCGTGGTAGGTGGGTTGCGTGTAAACCAAGACGACAAAACATTTACCGGCGATACAATTCCTGATTGGGATGACTCTGCGCTACTTTATAAAGCGGCTGCCGAGTACGACATTAATAACGATATTATGGTGTATGCAAGTGTAGCGACAGGCTACAGAACCGGTGGCGCAAACGATTCGCGCGTTGTAGCTCGCGGTGCTGACCCACTTTACGATAACGAAGATGTTATCTCTTACGAAATGGGTATGAAAAGCTATTTGCTTGATGGCGCAATGCGTTTAAATTTTTCGGTATTTATGAACGAATACGAAGATGTAAAAGCACAGTTATTTGCAACCTCATGTAACGATACGACCACTGGCGATACTGTTTTAGAGTGTGTTGCAGCAGGTACTGCTACCACCTTTGAATACTACGAAAACGGCGGCGATGTAGAAACTGTGGGCCTAGAAGCCGATATTCAATGGGTGCCAATTGATAACCTAACACTAACAGGTACTTTATCTCTGCTTGATAGTGAATTTGCTGATGGCTATGCAGTAGGTAATGAGCAGCTTCGCCCATTATTAGCATTAGGTAACTTAGAAGGTCGCCAAGATATAAACGACAGCTCTAGTCAGTTTAGTTTTGAAGGCTGGAGCCCAGCTATGGCACCTGAGTACAGTGTTGGTTTTTCAGCTCGTTATGAGTTTAGCTTAGGGGGGGATTCGTACTTAGTACCGTACATTCAACTAAATTACTTAGACGATTACTACGCGTTTGATACGAACATCCCAGAGGTGCAAGTAGATGCGCACTTAATGGCTGATGCACGTTTAACCTGGTACATTAACGACAGTGTGCAAGTAGAAGCGTACGTTAAAAACATTGGTGATAAAGCGATTTTAACTCGTGGTGTAGTGCACTCACAAATTGTTGATGGCTTACCTGCAAACTCAGTACAAGCTAACTGGAACAATCCGCGTACGTGGGGCGCAAGCTTAAAATATCAGTTTTAGAATTTCCTAAATGGCCGCTACGGTCATTACTTTCAGCCAGCTATTTATTAGCTGGCTTTTTTTATTTTAAGCTTGTTAGTTAGCTCCAGTTAGCTGCTATTTAACCTTACTATTGTATTTACCCCACCTTTGCTGACATTTATTGAGTGCGCTTTTATTGGCTTTAGATTGTAAGCTTAACCTTTCTTACCTGACCTTCATTTAAGTTTGCTAAATGCATAAGTGTATTTAAGCCATAAGTGCGTAACTTACAATGGGGGGCTTGGCTGTGAGTTGCATACTCGGGCTTTAGTAAGGCGAGGCTGATACTTTATTTATTGCCTTTAACTATTTTAAAGCGTTATTTTTTTAATAAGTAATACCCACTCGCTTAATTAAGTGAGCTATTTTGAGTTATAAAAGCGAGTCATAAATAGGGTAAAAACTGCTTAAGTATGATTACAGGTTGCTAAAAGGCCATCTATAAAAAAAGCGCTCAGTGAGCGCTTGAAGGGAAGTGGAAAAGGTGACCTTATAATGCAAACTGCTGGTTAAGTGCCAGCGTGTCGAATTGCATTACTTCGTGGGTTATTTGATTATCGCTGATGCTAATAACGCTAATTATTTGCTGACGTACACGTACGTTTTTAGCATTAAAGCTGCCATCGAGAGTCCAGCATAGGGTGGCTTGGTTTTGCGTACTGTCATACTCAACGGTTTCTAGCTGGGCATAGCGTCTGCTTAGTGATTGCGTAAAATCTAAGTGGCAATCAAGCAGCGCGCTAATAGGTTGTGGCTGTGTGTTACCTGCAAGTACAGCCGTAGCGCTTGGAGTATAAAGGGTTTCAAACTGAGCCAGGTTGTTAGTTTGCCAAATTTGCCACCAGTTATCTAAAGTACGAGCAGTGTGAGAGGGCAGCTCGCAAATAGCGCTGGGGGTTGCATGAAAAGTAGTAGGGTGCAGCTGGTTATCTAAATCGCTAACAATAATCGGGTCACTTTTTGGTAGTTTAGGAATAACCGAGCTGTTATTTACCGTTGTATTTACATACTCGTTATTGGCTAACGACAACGTATCAACCACACATTTTACTGACTTAATAAAAGTCCCGTTGTGTTTTATTACAAACGTTAAACGCACTGGATTTTTAAGCTTTTTAGGCTGTAAAACCAGCTGTAGGGTTTCACGTTCTGCGCCTACACTATGAGTGTGCGATACACACTCAGACACACCATATTGAGCTAAAAAGCTAAGCCACAAAGGCTGCGCCTGCAAAGCACCCATGGCGGTAAAGTGGTGCTGCTGCCAACGGCTACTGCGAAGCAACTTGCTGCTTATGCCTTCAATGTCGGCTTTAGTGTATAAATCGATAATAGCGTTGATCATGCATTTTCCTCCCATTGTGATTTGTTGACTAATGCATGTGCTTTAAATAAGTTTGCATAAAGTGCTACTTCATCAAAAACGGTGATCTCTTCGATGATTTTTTTGTTTTTAATACGCAAATGCGATGCGCCTAAAATAAAGTAAGGCTGCTGTTTAAGCTCACTTAGCTCGCTATTTTGCGGGTTAAAGTGGCCTGCTAGCGACCAACGTATCGCTACATCTGTCGTGGTTTCGTCAAATGGGGTAATAGCTATATGATCAATCGTTAATTTGGCGTCGGGGCAGGTTGCAAAAAATTGTATAAATACGCCGTTAATTTGTGCAAGTCCGGTGGCCATTCTGCCGCTAGGCCATTGCTGTGTTGCCGTTAAACTGTAAAATTCGTGCACTTTAGCAAACTGTTTTTGATTAAATAGCGTGTCTAACCAAGTATGGGCAAATGCCGCAAGCTCACCCTCTACAATGGGCGTACTTGCTACGCGGTGATCTATGGCAATTACACGGTTAAATTCATCGTTTAGCCACTGCGTGTGTTTTTCTTTACTCGGAATGTTTGCCATGTGTTTGGCTACATTAATAATGTTTAAGCCAAGCTGCTTAACTAAAAAGCCGTTGTCACGCACTAGCCACTCTTTAACTATTTTGTTTTCAAAGCATACGCAGTCGGCAATGGTTGTAACACGGCCTGTTTTATGTGTTGCTGGGCCAAACTCAGAGTTACCAGTGTTGGTCATTACACTGCTAATTAAATGTGATGAGTAATAGTGCTCGTTGGCTTCTTCTGAAAACACCACGTTTTCGCCAATTAGGCTTCTGTCGGGGAAGGCGGCAATAGTTTTAAGGGTGCCTTGAATAACATCTTCTATGTTTTCGCCATAGGCGCCAAGGGTAAAAACAGGGCATACATCGGCGTAATAGCGATAGCATAAGCCAATGTTTTTTTGCTCCCAAATACGGTGCGTTATGCGCAAAATGTAATCAACAATATCTACAAATTCGTCATCAAAACCGATTAAAGGCTGCTGTTTGTTACCTTGCGGGTTTAACACGCTCGATAACGGTAGCCAGTAAGGTTGGGTCATATTATTGTGTTTGTTCATGCTCACCTCTTAATTAGCTGCGGCTATTTTGCGTTGCATTTGCTCAAAAATATCAATGCCCATTCCATTTAATAAATGAGGGATATCAATAGCGACCCAGTTTTCTTTTAATATGCCGTTTTCGCAGCGCCAAAAGTCCATGACACGCGGGAACAGCTTATTGCCAGAAGGCGGTAAACCTAACCAGTCTTCACCGGTATGAGTGCCATACATGTGAGGCCATCCGCCGGTAGCAACAAAGTTATCGTGACTTACTAAACACAGTGTTTTATTAATACCGCGATCAGGAAAGCCTTTTAAAAACGGCCCTTGATGGTGCTCTCTAAAGCCGCTAATTCCGCGGGTTGT
Organism: Pseudoalteromonas sp. Angola-7; assembly: GCF_028599255.1. Lineage (NCBI taxonomy): Bacteria > Pseudomonadati > Pseudomonadota > Gammaproteobacteria > Alteromonadales > Pseudoalteromonadaceae > Pseudoalteromonas > Pseudoalteromonas sp. Angola-7. The sequence goes on along the minus strand of NZ_JAQREL010000002.1, from coordinate 105,530 downwards.
ACCAATGCCTGCTGGGCCATACCAAATAAAATCTGGGTGCCAGTATTTTTCTAAATTAATGCTGTATAAGTCTTTACCGTCATAGCGGCCAAGCTCTGTGAGCATATCAACTACAAGTTGCTCGTTGGTTTTGCTAAGCGTTTCGTTTTTATCACCTGTTGGTACGCCATCAAGTGTGGTGGGGGGCATAACTAAACCTGGGTAACCTAAGCTTGGGCGTAATGGGTTTACGCCTACTTGGTTCATTACATCAATTAAATCTAAAAATGTGTAAACATTAACCACTTGGTTGTTTTCTATTTGCGCCATTTCGCTGTAGCGAATAAACACACTTTTGCCGCTGGCAGGAATACCCAATAAAGGCTGTGTAAATGTGCCGGTAAAATACCCTGTTGCACACACCCATTGCTCACCTTTGTAGTCGCCCTGGATAGAGATAAACGGTTTGCGCTCTATGTCAGGTAACGAATGTTTAAGTACGCCAAAGTAGTCATTAATCACATTTTGCTTTGTGCTAATAGGCTCAAAAGGGTGGCTTACCTGCCATTGAACGGAGTCTGCAAGCAATGCTTGATTTGGCAATTCTGCAGCGCTGAAGTTTTCAAAAAGTTGTTCTAAAATATTCATTTATTTCACCTTACACAAAATATTCAAATAACATGAGAGAGGCAAAGCTCAGTACAAAAAAGCCAAGTAACCAGTAATTGATTGAGTCAAACTTACCCGGAATTAAGTACCAGCCGTTTTCTTTTTCTGGACGTTTTTCATCTTTAAATGCTTTTAACTGACCTTTAATGGTGTATTCGTTGTAATCCTCTTGATAGCCATCAAATGCAATACTTAACGCAATGCTAAATACAAGGCAGGTTATTGCCCCTATGGCGCAGTACCATGGCCATGCAATGTCGGTAAACAGTGCGCACACAGCAACGGTAATAAACGATACTAAGGTACCTATTAATAAGCCTTTTTCGGTGGTGTGCTTAGAGAAAAACCCAAGGGCAAACATGCCAAGCTGAGCACCTACAAAGTACGAGCCTACTTTAGTGAGTATTTCTAAAATTGAGCCTTCGCTGTATAGGTGATACATAATGGCCGGAATAATAATGATCACCGCCCAACCTAGCGTAAATAAGCGAGTAACATTTAAATAATGAGCGTCGTTTTTTTCAGGCGCAAAGTACTTTTTATAAAAATCGATAGTACTTATGGTTGAAAGTGAGTTAAGTGCTGAGTCGAGGCTCGACATAGATGCTGCCATTACCGCTGCGGCAATAATGCCCATTAACCCCGGTAAGCCATAATCAGCTGGAAACTGTAAAATAATTAAGTTGTCGTTTTCAAAAGTGCGCCCGCCGTAGTAGCTATAAAACAGCACGCCCATAAATATAAAGAACAAGTAAATAAAGAACGCGATAAAGCCCATTAGTAAGTAGGATTTTTTAGCATCGCCAATATTTTTAGCGGCAAGGGTGCGTTGCACCATCATTTGGTTAGTGCCATACACCGTAATGTGATACAGCGACATAGCCAGCACGCCAGACCACACGGTAGTTACTTGGGTAAAGTCGAGCGAGAAATTAAGTGGGTCTAATTTACCTTGGCTTTTTAGCTCGCTCAGTGTTGAGCTAAATGAACCATCCATAGAGGTGATAAGGGCATACATAATAATACCGGCCCCTATAAATAAGATGGCTGACTGAATTACATCGGTCCATATAACGGCGGTTATGCCACCTAGCATGGTATAAATAAGGGCGATTATGGTAACTAAAAATATCGCAGTTATAACATTTATATCGATAATAAAGGCCAACACTAAGGAGGTTGCATACAGCACTGCGGCTGACCCCATAGTTTGCGATATTAACCAAATAGTAGAGATAAGTAAGCGGGCCTTTTTACCAAAGCGTCGCTCTTGGTATTCGTAAATAGAGGCCACACCCGCGTTGTAAAAAAACGGAAAAAACAAACACACCACCGCCACAATAACCAGTGGGTAGTTAAGGTGTATGGCAATAACCGAGAGTCCCTCTTTGTAAGACCACGCTGGCGCACCTAAAAAGGTGAGCGCACTTACATAAGTAGCAACAACCGATATACCAATAGCCCACCAAGGTGTTGTTTTTCGACCTATGTAAAAGTCGTTAGCACTACTGATCTTTTTACTAATTACAAACCCAAGTATTAGGTTGGCAATTATGTACCCGATGAGAATGCTCCAATTCAACAATCCAAAATCATTCATAATTAATCCTGTTAGATTAGGTTTTACGGGCTTGAGAGCCTATTTGTATTTTTTATTTTGAATCATCATGAATCACTTTGACTTCGAAGTCAATTCTCATTAGTATTATTTTAAAGCAATTTATAACTTACTATTCACAGGCTTTTAATTACTCTTTAAATGCAATACATTTTGTTAAAGTGTGTTTAACGGCGGTTTGAAGACATTAATTTGACTGCGCAAACAATGAGGAATAATCATGGCAGATATACTTAAAGATAAACAACTAGTTCGTCAATTTCATACTGCACTAGAAAAAGCACAAGGTAATGATTTACAAGCCGTATTTAATGAGTTTATGGCCAGTGAATACAGCTTTAAAGGAGTGCATCCGTTTAATGAGCTTGAGTGCGCTAATGATGTAATTGCCCAAGTTTGGCAGCCATTATTTAGCTCGTTTAGTGCGCTGCAGCGCCGTGAAGATATTTTTATTGCAGGGCAAAGCGAAGCCGACGGCGGCCAGTGGGTGATGAGCATGGGTCATTTTATGGGCTTATTTGATAAAGATTGGCTAGGTATTGCGCCAACCCATAAGCTTGCCACTTTGCGCTATGCCGAATTTAACTGTGTTAAAGACGGAAAAATAATTCAGACCGGTTTTTTTGTCGATATTATTGGCCTTATGATGCAAGTAGGTTTAAACCCGCTGCCGCTCTCTACTGGGCAATATTTTACGTATCCCGGGCCGCGTACGCACGATGGTATTCGTTTGGGTAAAAGTAGCGATGAGCAAAGCGAAAAAACAATGGCGCTGGTAAATCAAATGATTGATAACCTAACCGCGCTTAATAAAAGTGGTGTTGATACGTGCCCGCCCGAAGTGCTTGGTAAAACCTGGGATGAAAACATGGTGTGGTATGGCCCAGCAGGCATTGGCGCAACTTACACAATTAAGCGTTATCAGCAGCAGCACATGTATCCGTTTAGAGAAGGGTTAACCGGTAAAGTATTTAACGGCCATATTTGCCGTTTTGCTGAAGATGAGTTTGCCTGCTTTTTTGGCTGGCCTAACTTAACTAACACGGCCATTGGGGGCTTTTTAGGCCTACCAGGTGCTAATACCCCAGCAGATATGCGCGTGGTGGATGTGTATCACCGCGAGGGCGATAAACTGGTAGAAAACTGGGTCATTATTGATATTCCTTATTGGTTAAAACAACAAGGTCTAGATATTTTAAAGCGCACGCAAAGTATTGCGAACCCTGGCGCATAGTCTATTTAAGTAATAAAAAAGCTCTGTTTAACAGAGCTTTTTTTGTTTATACGCCCTAGGGCGCAAAGTTTAAATAGCGCGCTTTGGTAAGCTCTTTCATGCGTGCGAATACATCTACCCCAATTTGATGGTACACATCGAGTATATCTATTAATACCCAGTTTTCGCGAATTAAGTTATTCTCGGCGCGCCAAAAGTCGAGACTACGCATGGTTATTTGCTGATTTGCAGGCGCAATACCTAACCAACCATCATTACTAATAGTCATGCTCATACCCGGCCACGCGGTAAAGCCAACATAGTTTTCATCGGCAAATAAATAGCCTTTACTTGCATCACCTACTCGGTTTGGGAGGGCATTTAAAAACGGAATTTGATGCCAGTTTCTAAACCCTTTTATACCTCGTGCAGTGCCTATGGTACTTGGCCCATACCAGCTACAGTGCGGGTGCCAAAATTGCTCAAGCTTCATGGCCTCTATACCGCCTTTGGCATAAAAACCAAGGTGCTCACACATGTCGCCCACAAGTTTTAAGCTTTGTGCTGCGTGCTCTTCATTGTATGCGTTTGTGATTAATCCATCTTGCGTTGCAGGGCCTGGTACATGCCACTCTTTACCTAAGCTCACCGAAAGCGGCCATACTTTAGCTTGCATCATTACTTCGGGAATATCCCAAATAGCTTGTACTTCTACCACTTTGTTATTTTTAATGCGGTAAAATTCATGAAAACGCATGCTAACTTGGTGCCCAGTAGGGGGGATATCAAGCCATGGCTTTTCAAACGAACCGGTATAATAACCGCAACAACCTACCCAGTCTGAGTCGTTAATTGAGCTACCTGCCATAACGATTGTATCGCGGCGCTCTAATCCTACAAATGCCTCGCTAAGCGGTAAATAAACTTGCTCAATAAGTGAATTAGGGTTGGCAAGTGTTTCAAACGGGTAACACAGCTGAATGAGCGCGTCATCGCTAAACACGGTATTAATTTGTGTATGCAAGGCGTTTACATCAAAGTTATACAGGGCCTGTCTAAAGTCGTGTATTAACGCTTTATTTTTATTATGAATGTTCATTGTTTTGGGCTCCTGTTGCTGTTTCAAATTGCTCTCGCAATTGCTTAGCGCCGCTTAATAAAAAGCTGTGATCTGAGCCTAATAAATAAAAGCTCACGCCTAATGATTGCCAATGGCTCAGCTCGCTCAAATTACCTACAAACATGCCACAGCATTTATTATATTTAGCCGCTGCCTTGGCTATTTTAGTAACTGCCTCAAGTACAGTAGGGGCACTTGGGTTGGTTTCGCCAAGGGAAATAGTTAAATCCATACGGCCTATAAAAATGCAGTCTATTTCATCTATTTGGCACAGTTGCTCTATGTTATCCAGTGCATCGGCATCTTCTATTTGCGCAATAATACAGGTTGATGACTTATTGCTTGCTAGATTATCGGTTAGGGCATGGGTTGTGTAACCAGCAAAGCGGCTTGAACCGGCATAGCCTCGGCCGTTATTGCCATAAAAGCAGTTTTTAATAATTGCTTTTGCTTGTTCGGGGGTTTTTATATGCGGCAGCACAAGGCCATCTGCGCCTATATCTAAGCTACTTAATAAAGTGGCGTGGTCTGTATTACTAACACGTATAAGCGTGGGCATATTTTTAGTACGTGCTGCCATTATGCAGCTATCTAAATCGCCTCTATCAAAGGGCGCATGCTCTGCATCAAGGCACAGAACATCAAGGTTAGTGTGAGCCAATACTTCTGTATTATGATAATGCGTGCTTTTAATAAAGGTACCTAGCAGTAGCTGTTTTGCATTTAACTTTTGCTTTAAATTCATGATAAAGACTCCAACCAGTCTAATAAAATTGCGTTTACCGTATTACTTCGCTCAAGCGGGGCAAAGTGAGCGCAATGACCAAGCAGTACAAGGTCACTATTAGGCGCTGCTTCATGCATACTTTGCTGAACACTTGCCGGGCATAATGGGTCATGCTCGCCCCCAATAATGAGTAGTTTTTTTGTACTTTGCTTTATTACGCTTAACGTATCTTCGCGGGTGGCAAGTGCACTCAGCTGGGCGCTAAAGGCGTTAATACCCAGATCGTTTGCCATGCTAAGTACGGTCTCTTCATGGGCTTTACTTGGTTGGTAAAAGTAGTGCGGCAAAAAGTCACGTTTAAGCAGCGCTTCTAAACTGGTGCTTTTGGCGTGTTCAATTTGTTTGAGTCTAATTGCAGGACGCTCAGGTTTATCGGCTAAATAATTGCTCGACATTAAACACAAGGAGGTAACAAGCTCAGGGTTTGATTTTAACAGGGCAAGCGCAACAATTCCGCCCATGGAAAAACCTATAAATGGGCCCGGCTCTTGTACAATTTTTTTGCAAAGTTCTACCATTTGCAAAATGCTAGATTGCTCGGTGAAGGGTATTACACACGGTGTATAACCTGCATTTTGCAGTGCGTTAATTTGCGCTGCAAACATACGGTCATTACACAGTGTACCAGGTAAAATATAAACAGGATTTTTGGCCACAAAAATTCCTTAATTTAACGTTTTTTAATAGAGTTCCCTTCAATTAATGAACCAGTAAATACCCGAACTTCTGCAGCCGCTTGAGGGTTTTCAATGCGCTCCATTAAAATATCAACAGCGGCTTTAGTAAGCTGCTTCATTGGCTGTTGTACTGTGGTTATTTGATAGTTGTACCACGAAGAGGCATTAATACCATCAAATCCTACAACCGACATGTCGTCGGGCACTTTAATGCAAAAGTTTTCTTTTAGTTCATCAATTACGCCAATTGCCATAGCGTCATTACTGCATATTATGGCATCGGGCTTGGGGTGTTTTTTTAACCATTTTTTAAGTGCGTCGCGTGCCGATTTATACCCATAATCACCATAAATAACCGGCGTGTCTTTAACGCCTAGGGTTTGTAAATAATTTTCGGCTATTTCTCTGCGCTCGTTTGCAACATCTGAGTCGGTAGGGCCGGATATAATTAAATACGATTTATGGTTAGCTTCGTGTAATAAATCAATTAACTGTTTAATGCCTTTGTCGTGATTACAGCAAACGGTGTTTGCATTCGACTCAGGCACATGGCGGTTATAAAGCACAATAGGCGTACTGTGTTTAGCAAATAAGTTTAAGCTTTTACTATCAAAGTGAGCAGCTAGGGCAATTACACCATCAACCTGAAAGGTCCATATGTTTTCGAGTAATTCATCTAGCTCTTCTGCGTTATCAAGTGTAAAGAGCAGCACACGTTTATTGTGCAGTGCCAGCTCTCTGTTTAGCTCAGAAAGCACCTCTGGGTAATTCAGGTTTGCTTGCGATGACAATATAACCGCAACCATACCCGATTGTTTGGTGATCAACATACGGGCAATAGCATTCGGGCGATAGCCCATTTCATTGGCCGTTGCGATTACTTTTTCACGGGTTTTTTTAGACACACTAAAACCAGGTCTAAAAACACGTGATACCGCCGATTGCGATACGCCCGCTACACGGGCAACATCGTATGAGGTGACTCTTTTTTGCTTCAAGATTTACTTCCTATATCGTCTTACACGAATGTCTGCTTGTTCTTTGTGGCCTGCGAACCCTTCTGCAGCACATAATCGTGAACAATACTCACCAACAACCACCGAGGCTTGCTCTGTTACTTGCTGAAAAGTACATGTTTTTATGAATTTACCTACCCATAGTCCGCCAGTATAGCGCGCAGCTTTACCTGTGGGTAGTGTATGATTTGTACCAATACATTTATCACCATACGAAACATTAGTTTGCGGACCTAAAAATAAAGCGCCAAAGTTTTGCATGTTCTCTTTAAAGTAATCGGTATTGCTGGTCATCACTTGCACGTGTTCAAACGCTAAGTCGTTGGCAACTTGCAGCATTTCTTCGTAGGTGTCACATACAATTACTTCACCGTGATCTTCCCATGCTACGCCTGCAATATCGGCGGTAGGTAAAATAGTAAGCTGCCTTTGCACCTCTGCTATTGTATCTTTAGCTAGTTGCTCTGAGTTGGTGAGTAAAATAGCCGGTGAAGTAGGGCCGTGCTCTGCTTGGCCGAGTAAATCTGCCGCACATAGCTCGCCATCTACACTGTCATCGGCAATAACGAGGGTTTCGGTAGGCCCTGCAAATAAATCAATACCAACACGGCCAAATAGCTGACGTTTTGCTTCGGCCACAAACACGTTACCTGGTCCAACTATCATATCTACCGGCGCAATAGTTTGTGTACCAATTGCCATTGCAGCTACTGCTTGCACGCCGCCTAAACAATAAATTTCATCAGCACCGGCCATATCCATCGCGACTACAATTTCAGGTGATGGCTTGCCATTAAATGGCGGAGCCATGGCTATAACGCGTTTAACACCCGCTACTTTAGCGGTTAATACGCTCATGTGCGCAGAGGCTAATAGCGGGTATTTACCACCTGGCACATAACAGCCTACGCTATCCATAGCGATATGTTTATGACCAAGGGTTACGCCCGGAAGAGTTTCTACCTCTACGTCTTTCATTGAGTCACGTTGTATTTGTGCAAAATTACGTACTTGGCTTTGCGCCCACTTAATATCGTTAATTAATTGCTCATCAAGTTGTGTATAGCAGGCTTTAATTTCGTCTTCTGAAAGTTTGAAAGACTCCGGAGTCCAGTTGTCAAACTTTTCAGAGTACTCACGAATGGCTGCGTCACCTTCGGTTTCAACATGTGCTAAAATATTCTCTACAATATCTCTTACTGATTGATTTTGTTTTTGTTTTGAGTCAATTGGTTGACCCTTTTTTAAATGCTTTATCATTGCTAGTGTCCTTAGTGAGTCGTTGTTATATACACATTTGATGAGACGTATTGGTTAAATAATGTCTTGCATCTAACTGCACTCTAATTAATAATGACTTCGAATGCAATATAGAATTTAGGTGAACAAATGGGATTTGATAAAACGCTTTTAGTGGGTAAAACCATTTTAGTGACAGGTGCAGGCAAAGGTATTGGTAAAGCATGCGTAGAAAAATGCGTAGATGCAGGGGCCCAGGTTATTGCAGTAGCACGTACCCTCAGTGATTTACAAACACTGCAGCAATACGCGCCTGAGCAAATAGAAATTTGGCCGCTAGATATAAATAGCAATGCTTTTTTTGAGCGTTTAAAGGCGCTAAAAACACTCGATGGGCTGTTAAATAACGCCGGTATAAATCGGGTTGCGCCAATGCTTGAGCAAACAGATGAAAATATTGATGACGTAATTGCGATGAATATTCGCAGCGTTTACAAAATTAGCCAAGCGGCACTGCCAGCGCTAATAAATTCTGGCGCTGGGGCGGTGGTTAATATGTCGTCGCAAATGGGGTTTGTAGGTTCACCTAAACGTACTTTGTATTGCATGAGCAAACATGCGGTAGAGGGGTTGAGCAAAGCAATGGCGGTTGAACTTGCCGATAAAAATGTGCGCGTGAACACCGTAGCCCCCACCTTTGTAGAAACCCCAATGACCAAACCCATGCTAGAAGATGCGACGTTTAAGCAGTTTGTTTACGACATGATCCCACTGAAAAAAATTGCCCAAACTGATGATATTGCCAATGCTTGTGTGTTTTTACTAAGCGGCCTTTCGGCAATGATCACTGGTACAAGTATTAAAATTGATGGCGGTTGGACCGCACAGTAACCAATTTAGGAGAGAGCAATGAGTGTATTTGCAGATAGGTTAGTACGATACGACGATTTAATTGCGTGTAAAAATGCCTTTATTGATACACGCTCGCCGGGGAGCGATCAAAAAGAAAACTTTACAATTATTGGCCCAGGCGTTGCCGAAAACCCAAATCAACATGTGCATATTTCTATTCCTCATGGGTTTAATATTGGTGGTGCGCGCCAACCTGCAGGGTGTTTAAATTCGCAGCATAGCCATTTAACTGAAGAAATTTTTGTAGTACACAGTGGTACGTGGGCTTTTTACACTGGTGTTGACGGTAAAGATGCCAAAGTAATTTTAAATGAAGGCGATATTATTTCGATCCCGATGGATATATTCAGAGGGTTTGAAAATGTTGGCGACGGCGTAGGCTATTTATATGCGGTACTTGGAAGTGATAACCCCGGTAGAGTACTTTGGGCTCCGCAAGTATTTGACATGGCAAAAGAATACGGACTAATTTTGCTAGAAAATGGCAGCTTAGTAGATACCACGCTAAATGAAACCATCCCCGATGGTGTAAAGCCAATGGCCGTGACCAGCCAAGAGCAAATAGCGCAGCACAGAGTAATAACCGATGAAGAGCTGGCACAAACTGTGGTTAAAGCCAGCAACTTTAATTGGAATAAACGCTCGTACCTTAGCCAGTTTGATGGCGTATATGAAGCGCCATTAGTCGGTAATTTAAACGCCAAAACATGTATTCAAACACAGCTAAATTGGCCTCATGGCTTTAATATTTCTGCGTTAAAGTTACAACCTGGTGCACAGGTTGCGCCTCATATTCGCTTTGAAGAAGAGGTTATATTTGTTCATCAAGGAAGCGTAACAATAGACTTAGGTGATGAAGTATTAACGCTTAACCAAGGTGATACTTTTTCAGTGCCTATTGAGCACGTAAGAGCCTATAGCAATAATAGCCAAACTGACTGTGTGCTTTATATAACGCGCCGCCACGACGCGCCAAAAGACCCACAATTTGTTTAAACTTTAATGCTATATAAAATTTTAGGCACTTAGCTTGCTTTAGCTAAGTGCTTTTTTCGTGGTAAAAAACCAGTAACCAGCATAGTGCCCACAATTACAAATAATGCGCCGAGTAACGTATTTGGCCCTATTTGCTCATCTAAAATTAAATGCCCCCAAAAAATGCCAAATAGCGGAATTAAAAACGTGACCGTTAAAGCTGAGGTTGGGCCTATATCGTCAATAAGTTTAAAAAATAAAATATAAGCAAGTGCGGTACACACCACGCCAAGTGCTAATACGCCAAGCATAACGTTGGTACTAGGTACTTCGCGTATTGGCATAAAAAGTATAAGGGGCAGTACTATAAAACTGGCTGCCCACATAGAGCCGTGTGCGTTATCGAACGGAGCAAGCTTTGGGGCATTTTTTGTATAATGGGATGCAATGGCATAACACAGGGAGGCGCTTAGCGCTGCTGCAATAGCAATAACTGACTGACTATTCAATACAAAATGATTTTGCCCAACTAAAATTGCCACGCCTATTAAACCCAACAGCAAACCTAACACCATGCTTTTAGTCGGTTTGGTTTTGCTCCAAATAATGCCCACCACCGCGCCCCATATGGGCGTTGTAGAATTTAAAATAGATAAAGTAGAGGCGCTAATCGTTTGCGCGGCATAAGCAAACAGTAAAAAGGGTAGGGCGGAGTTAAGTGCGCCAATTATAAAAAAGTGCTTTGTGTGTTTAGTAAACGCCAAGCGGCGTTTTAAGTACAGCGCCACAATAAAGAGGGTGAGTGCGGCAAAGCCAACTCTAAACTCTATTAACACCGCAGGGCCTAAGCTGTTTGCTGCCATTCGCATAAATAAAAATGACGCGCCCCAAATTGCAGCCAGAAAAAATAACCGAAGTAAACTTGCTAAGCTCATGATAGTATTTTAATTATACAAATTAATTTACAGAGTAACAGGCTTTGCATTAACTGTAAGCCAGATTCGGTACTCGCATATTAAAATAATAAAAAAGGAATAGTAATGAGCCGATATTTACTGATCACAGCAATAATGGGAGTGGGTTTATTAAGTGGCTGTGGGTCTACGCCTATTAATTTATATGATGACATAACCATGAAAAAACATGAGTACAATGGCATAAAAGCGTATAAAAAAGGTGATTATAAACAAGCTTTTATGTACCTAAAAGACCCTGCAGCACTTGGCTATAAAAGCGCGCAATACACATTGTCGTTTATGTTTTTAAAAGGGCAGTACTTAACACAATCCACTAACATGGGTATGGGATGGCTAGGCGTTGCAAAAGAGGCTGGAGTTGAAAGTTGGCAGGCGCAATACAATACTTTTTATAACGCGGCCACTTCGGCGCAACAGCTTAAAATAGACGAAACCGTTGAGTTGTACATAAGCCAATATGGTAGTAAAGCACAAAAAATGACGTGCCGTCGCTCAACAACCCCAAGACGCACGTTTGGCGAGATTAAAATTGATTGTAACAAACACGAGGGTACTGTGACTAAATACGAAGTGCAAACAAAAGAGTAATGCTAAGCGGTGGCTTGTTTTTGTTCAAAGTCACTTTTTACAATTTCGAGCGCTTTTAATACATCCTCTGGAGCAACCTCGTGCTGCTCCAAAAGCATAATTAAATCTACTGCCAGTTTTACATGTGTAGGGGCGTTATCAAGTGGGCTGGTCATCTAAATCTTTCTTTTTTGAAATTTGGCTAATAGCAACATCAATAGCGGTTTGTACGCGCTCTTCCATGTGAATACGTTCACTTTGTGGTAAATAAAAGGCCATATCTACATCGTATCTAATATAACGTGGCGGCAATTGATTAAGTACCGTGCAACAAAAATCGGCCATTACATCTTCACTGTAAACTTTATCTAGTTTACGTTTAATGATTTCTTCAACTACAATTTTTTCGTAAAAGTTATGTATGTCGTCGTGCAGTCGCATCGTGCTAGCGCCTTTTATAGAGTCCGTTTATTTGAGTGTATACTAAGCACTAAAATAAATCGATAGCAGCTTTAAATAGTTGTTTATGAACATTAATTAACGCATTTAAATTACGTTGATAACCGCCACCTAAAGCGCACATAAGTGGGATGTTATGGGCTTTGCAGTAGTTAACAATAAAATGATCGCGCGCATAAACCCCTTCAAGCGATACGTTTAATAACCCTAGCTCGTCTTTTTCGTAAATATCAGCCCCTGCGTTATATAAAATAATATCGGGGTTATGAATACGCACGCAAAATTCGAGGGCTTGTTTTAGCGTTGTTAAGTACTCGATATCTAATGTGTTGGCAGGTAGGGCGAAGTCGTAATCGGAGTGTTGCTTTAGGCGCGGAAAATTTTGCTCGCAATGGATAGAGCAAGTAATTATAGCGTTATTATGTTGCGTAATTTGTGCCGTGCCATCGCCTTGGTGTACATCACAATCAAATATTAATACGGTATCGGCTTGGTTTGTATTGATTAAATGCGCGCCAGCCACAGCCAAGTCGTTAAAAATACAAAAGCCACTGCCGTAATCGCTATATGCATGATGATAGCCACCACTTAAATTAGCGCAAAAACCATATTTTAGTGCGTATTCGCTGCCTTGAATACTGGCCCCGACTGAAAGTAGCGTACGCTCTACTAATTCGCATGAATACGGGAAACCCATTTTTTTAATTGCTTTATTACTGAGCGTGGCGTTTAAAAAATCATTTATGTAGCCTTGGCTATGGCACAGTGCAAGCTGCTCGGGCGTTGCTTTGGTTGGTGTATTAAACTGTGTAGTCCCAAAGCCTAAGCGTTCTATTTCTGCTTTTAGCATTTGGTATTTTTGGATAGGAAAACGGTGGCGCTCAGGAAGCGTTAAAGCACTGTAAAGCGGGTGGTAAAAAAGCTGCATTAGCGTAATTGTTGTTTTTCGACTTGTTGAATTTTATCTTCGGTGGCCGAAATAGCTTTACGGCAGCGGCCTAAACGCGCATGCGTGGTTAAAATTTCCATATTAAGTTTTTGTGCTTGCGCTGGGCTGGCTTTTTCCATTTGTAGTTTACGCTCTTCAATCATTAACACTAAGCGTCGTTCAAACTCATGGTTTTGTTTAAGCTCGTCGTATAGCTCGTGCGACGATTGCATTATTTTTTTTACGGCTTGCTTATAAACCGTATTTTTTGGCCTAGGTTTGTACTGGCTTTTGTTTTCTTTTGCCCAGATGGGGGTCGATTTAATAACACTAAATACAGCTTGTACTTGATTACCTATGCGCTCGAGTGCATAAGCATAAGCATGGCGATGATCACTGGGTGGTAAGCTGGTAATTTCGTCTTCAATTTCTGTTACGTAGTCAGTTAGGTTCATGCTTTTAGTACTAAATACGCCGCGGTCAAATAAACTAGGCTGCGCCTGCATATAGCGGTTTTTAGAAAACAATTTAGCTTTATCAAATTGCTCAGCTTGTTGTTTAAGCGTAGCAACTTGTTGGCGTAATTTATCTAACGCGTGGGTTTGCATTTACAAATAAGCCTCGTAAATCAGTTTTAATGCTAGCAGTATAACCATAGTGTTAAAAACAGGGCGAATAAACTTACCGCCAAAGCGAATGGCTGAGTGAGCACCAATCCAAGCACCTAACATAATAAAAAAGCCCATGATAAGGCCTAATAAAAAGTTTACATGACCAAGTGCCACAAAGGTAATAAGCGATATAAAGTTAGATACAAAGTTCATTGAACGGGCTAAACCACAGTTAAGCAGTAAGCTCATTTTATAAAATAAACTATTAGATGCGGTCCAAAAAGTACCGGCGCCTGGGCCTGCTACGCCATCAAAAAAACCTAACGCTAAACCCTGCAACCACTGCTTTAGTTTAAGTACTGATGTTACTTTTGGTAAATCATCGCCCTGTGTGGTGCTTAAACTACCAAACAAGCTATAACAGGCCACCATAATAATAATGATAGGCAAAAGCTTATTTAAAAATTCAATACTTAAGTGATCGACTATTAACGTACCAATCACAGCGCCTATGGCTGTAGCAAAAATGGAATTTGCCCAAAATTTAGGACTAAATAGATTTTTTTTATAATACGTGTAGCTGGCCGTTAATGAGCCAAAGCTTGCCGCAAGCTTGTTGGTGCCAAGCGTTACATGCGGTGGCAAGCCTGCGGTGAGTAGTGCAGGGACTGTTAATAAGCCACCGCCGCCGGCAATTGCATCAATAAAGCCAGCAGCAAGGGCTGCGGCACATAAAACTGCCAGTGTTGTGGGATCTAAAGCAAGTTCAAACATTAATAATCTATTTGTCTTTTAAAAGGTGGTAAGGTGTCGAGCATGGCTTTGCCGTAGCGCTTGGTAATTAAGCGTCTATCGAGAATGGTTATACGGCCTTCATCGCTCTCTTTTCGCAGCAGTCTACCACAGCTTTGTACCAATTTCTTTGCTGCATCGGGCACCGTTATAGACAAAAATGGATTACCGCCTTTACTTTGTACAAATTCGGCTTGGGCTTCTTCTATTGGTGATGTAGGTACTGCAAACGGTATTTTTGTAATTATTAAGTTTTCTAAATATTTACCAGGTAAATCAAGCCCTTCTGAGAGGCTTTGCGTACCAAATAAAATACTACCTTTACCGCTATCAATATTTTGGGTGTGTTTTTTTAATAATGCCTCGCGCGACATTTCGCCTTGCACTAATAAGTTAAAACCTTTTGTTCTAAGAAACTTAGCCACATGGTCCATTTGCCAGTACGAGGCAAACAACACCAAATTAGCTTTTTTTGTATTTAAGTACTCAGGCAAAGTTTGCGCTATATGGTCACTAAATGCTTTGTCGGTTGGCTCAATTTTACTTACCGGAATACGCAAGGTTGCTTGTTTAGGGTAATCAAACGGAGAGGGCACTTTAATAAATTTAACGCCTTCTTCTTTTGCTAATCCGCTTTCATAGGCAAAGTGGTCAAACGAACCGAGAGCACTTAAAGTCGCCGAGCATAGTACCGCCCCTGCGCATTCATTCCATAGCTTGTCTTTTAAGTAGTAGCCAACTTCGATAGGGCAATCACTTAATAGGTGATCGTGATGGTTTTTATATTCTAAACGTTTGATCCACCTTGCGTGAGGTGTGCCTTCGCCTTTATTTGCATAGCTATACCACAGCTTATTTAATTGCTCTAAGCGGTTTATATAGTGTCCGCTTTCGGCCAAAACAGGGTCGGCAACGTAGGGTTTTATATCGCCATCGCTTACATCTTGAGTGAGGGTATCGTGCATTTTGTTTAAACAACGCAGTGCATCTAGTGTGGCGTCACTTATATCTTTAGCTTTGTTGTGCAATGATTTTGGTATTTCGCCATGCTCAAAACGATATGTATCGTCTTTTGAGTATTCAAAGTCGGCGTTATCGAGAATATCACGCACCACTTTTAAGTCTTTATTCGCATCGTTAATGCTATCGCACAATTTGAAATTTTGACCAATGGCCTTTTGACCCACTAATACCTTAGACATTTTGCCACTAAATTTGGTGAGCTTATCTAGCCAATCAATGGTGCCTTTAATAGTGGCCGCTGCCGATGAAAAGTCGCGGGTAATATGTGCAAGGTGGTGCGCTTCATCTATTACATAAATGGTGTTATCAGGTTCGGGTAAAATTTTACCGCCCCCTAAATCCAAATCTGCCAGTAGCAGTGAATGGTTAATAACAAGCACATCCATTTGCATAAGCTGATTACGAGCAAGCTGAAACGGGCAGGTTTGATGGGCTTTCATTTGGCGTTGGCAAGCGTGTTTATCGCATGCGATTAAGTTCCACACTCTATCGGGTATGGTGTCGGCCCAGCTATCCCTGTCGCCTTGCCATTTTTTATTTACATAGGCATCGTAAAGGCCTTTTAAGCATTTAGTTTCCATATCACTTAGCGGCGAGGTAAGTGTGGGCATAAACTCCATTTGGGTTTGGCTATCGCCATTAACAGCGTTATGTAATTTATGGGCACATATATAGCGTTGCCTACCTTTTACTAGGTCAAACTTAAAGTCGAGCCCTGAGTGTTTTTTAAAAAAAGGCAGCTCTTTTGCTATTAATTGCTCTTGTAGGGCCACGGTAGCAGTAGATATAACCAGCTTCTTTTTTTGAGCAAGGGCAAGCGGTAACGCGCCCAAACAATAAGCAAGTGATTTACCAGTCCCTGTGCCAGCCTCAATAACACATATTCGCTGTTTTTTATGGTATTCGCCAGCCAGTGTTTTTGCTATTTCGGCAACAAGGTAGTTTTGGCTACTGCGTGGGCGGTAATCAGTAAGGTTACTAGCCACATGCTGGTGTACTTGCCTAATTGTTTTTTTTAGTTGGTCAGAAAGCATGGGGAGATAAACCTAAAATATGTATATAATTACAGTGTATGGATTTTAGAGTTATAACCGTGTAACTACAAGCAAGGATGAAATTAATTTAGTAATTTCATCAGCGGCTCTAGATAAGGCCTGTAATTTTCCCACTCCTTTAACGCGGAGGTATAAATAGGCTGCCTTACTTGTTCTGAGCTCGGAGTTAAGACAGGGCGTTTAGTAGCGTGAAAAGAATAACAACTTTGTTCTATTTCTATAGCGCAAAATTCAGTGATTTTTTTAAGTGCAGAATCAAAACCTTCGACAACCTGTTCATATTCAAGCGTTAAAATATGGTTTGGATATAACTGCTTCCAATGATCCATAAGTTGGTAATATTTCTTTATATACGTCGCTAAATTTTCAAAACTATATGTATATGCATGCCCTTCTGAAAATATATGTTTATAAAGACTCCAAGCTGTTGCTCTATTATCGCGTCTAACGTCGATTATTTTAGCGTTAGGAAATAAAGACATAATTAACCCAATATGCTGATAGTTAGCAGGTAGCTTATCAACAAAAATCGGCTTATTAGTTCTCAAAGGCTCAATAAATTTTAGGTAACGGGCTGATAGTTTGGAAAGCTTTTGCTGTGAAAGGCTATCTAGGCCATATGGAACTTGTGACTTGTTTTGTTGCTCTAAAAAGCTCGCTATAGATATTATTTCTGTTAATTCATAGCTGGTATCAACTTTAGAGTGGCTAGCAAGAATTTGCTCTACTAAAGTTGAGCCACTTCTGGGCATGCCCACGACAAAGACTAATTGTATAGAAGAAGGTTTTACTCTGGGCAAACTGTGTATTAAGTCTTTAGTCAAAAACTTAATACAGCGATAGTCAAATTCACTTTGAGTATATTTGATGTGGTTATTTTTTATTTTATTGCCTGCAGCATAGTGCTTATAAGCAGTGTAAAAGTTGTTTTGCTGCTCGTGGGCTTTTCCCAAAGCAAATTGACCCAGTGCTTTTTTATTTTGGTTTGTTAAGTTACAAATCGAGGCTTGTAAATATTTTATTTCGCTTTCACTGAATTTATAGGTTTTAAGATTTGCTAGATTCCAGTATGCCTCAGTATTCGTTTTATCTTTTTCGAGAGCCTTTTTATATAACTGCACCGCAGTGGTTGGCTCGCCAATAATTTTTTTTATATTGCCCATTCTTAATAGGCAAGTAGAGGGGTGAAAACTCTTCCTTTCTAAATCAGCGTATAAATTAAATGCTAAATCAAAATTCATTTGTTTTACATGGCATGCAGCTAATAAACTGATAATATGGTTGGGGAGTGTTTTTTTATCTCTTTTATTAGCTAATTCTATGAATTCATTAAAATGTTTGGTGTGAAAAAGTGCTTCAAAATAACAGTTAACAACAGCAGGTGAGCTCGGGTTACAATGGTAATTGTATTGAGAAACGTTAAGGTAAGTATGCATGTCAGCTGCTTTAAACGCTGCTTTACTAAGCAGCAAAAGGCATCGTTTTTCGTTTGGTACTAATTTTAACAATTTCTGGATTTTTAGCTGAGTATTATGAAAGTCTCCGAGTAACAAATCCTTCTTAGCGCAAGATAATTGCTCGTTAAACCATGCTATCATTTCAAATTGGTCATAGGCTGCGGTTTGTTTTGTTAATTCACCAATTTCTTTATAGCATTTTGATAAGTGGAGCCAAGCTTGCTCTATCTCTGGATATTGAGATGTTATTTTAACTAACTCAGAGATGGCTAGTTTATATTTTTTTGTACTGATCAAAGCTAATGCTTCTTTTAGAATCGGCTCGTTTATCATTTTTACTCATTTT
The DNA here is from genome assembly GCF_028599255.1 of Pseudoalteromonas sp. Angola-7. Classification (NCBI taxonomy): domain Bacteria; kingdom Pseudomonadati; phylum Pseudomonadota; class Gammaproteobacteria; order Alteromonadales; family Pseudoalteromonadaceae; genus Pseudoalteromonas; species Pseudoalteromonas sp. Angola-7. The sequence goes on along the minus strand of NZ_JAQREL010000002.1, from coordinate 87,110 downwards.
TTATTGATTAAACTTACATTTTAAAAGCTTACTGTAAAAGCTCATAAAGGTTCCATTTTGTATTTAACATCAGGTTTTTTACTATCAGCGAAGGCTAATGATACCGCACAAGGTGTGCAATATGAAATTTGGTTAAGTACTAAACATGGTCCGGTTAAAAGCGTTTCTTCAACGCAACCTGTTCTTTTTTTTATAAAAAGTACGGATGCAAATACAGTAAATGCTATTTTAGCTGCTGAGTCTATTCTTCATGAAATAAAACCGCTTAAATTAAAAAACTTTCAGCAGCAAGATATGTGTGGCTGTTACTTTTACTCACTCAAACACTTTTATAGCGCGAGCAAAACGTTAAAAAGTCGCGGTATTACACTTTATGAAGATGATATAAGGCCCATTGAGCGCTATTTAATGGAGCGCTTTATTAAAGGCGGAGCGTGGATCACGGGTAAACATGTGGATCATGCACATTACACTGAAATTTTAGATGCTAAATTAAAAACCAACGCTGACTATACGCCTGTGCTTTCTAAGTTGTCACTTGATATAGAGTGCAATGAAAGTGGGGTGTTGTTTTCTATTGGCTTGGTAGGCTGTGGTTTAGATTGCGTAATCATGATTGGAGAGCCTGAGCATCACGACCCAGTGATTGGTTATACTATTATATGGTGCGCAGACGAGGTTGCACTATTACAGCAACTTGTAACACTTATTAAGCAGTGCGACCCAGATATTATTATTGGGTGGAATGTTATTGAGTTTGATTTTGCAGTTATTTATGAGCGCTCTGTGGCACTTGGGGTAAAACTATTACTAGGAAGAGGAAACCTTCCTTTATATGTTCGAAAAGGCCATTTTACACGGGTTTCTATTCCAGGGCGCTGCGTAATTGATGGCATTGATACTCTAAAAAATGCCACTTATAGTTTTGAAACTTTTTCACTTGCTAATGTAGCTAAAGAAATTTTAGGCGAGTCTAAATTAATTGAAACTAGTAACAGCTTACAAGAAATTATTCGTCAATTTAATGAAGATAAAATCGCGCTTGCTAACTACAATCGCCAAGACTGCATACTCGTTAATAAAATCTTCGATAAGCTAAAACTTCTCGATTTTGCTGTTATTCGCACACAATTAACAGGCCTTGAGCTGGAAAAACGCGGCGGCTCAGTGGCGGCTTTTGTAAACATGTATTTGCCTTTATTACATCGCAGCGGTTATGTAGCACCTAATATGGGCGACCATGGGCTGACGTTTGAAAGCCCAGGTGGTTATGTTATGGAGTCGGTACCGGGGCTGTATAAAAATGTCATCGTGCTTGATTTTAAAAGCCTGTACCCCAGTATTATGCAAACCTTTTATATAGACCCGCTTGGACTAATAGAAGGGATTGAAAACCCTGAAAACAGTATTGAAGGTTTTAATAACGCATTGTTTTCAAGAGAGCAGCACCATTTACCAGCGCTTATAAAAAGCCTAGCGCTACAGCGCCAGCGGGCAAAAGATAATCACGATTTAATGCTATCTCAAGCGATTAAAATAATAATGAACAGTTTATATGGTGTATTAGGCTCACAAGGCTGTCGTTTTTATGACCCACGACTCTCAAGCTCTATTACTTTGCGTGGTCATGAGATAATGCTGCAAACTAAAAAGTGGATTGAAGAGCAAGGTTATAGTGTTATTTACGGAGATACCGATTCGACCTTTGTAAAACTAACGGATGATTTAAGTGTTGAGGCGTGTAATAAAATAGGTAAACAGTTAGCTAAACACATAAACACATTGTGGCAGCAAAACATACACGCTAAACATAATTTAACTAGCCATTTAGAAATAGAGTTTGAATCGCTTTATAGCCCCTTCTTTTTACCCACCATAAGAGGTAAAAGCGTGGGGTCTAAAAAACGCTATGTGGGGCAGTTAATAAAGCCGGATGAATCAAAATTGGTTTTTAAAGGCTTAGAAACCGTAAGAAGTGACTGGACTAAACTGGCTCAACAGTTTCAATTTGATTTATTTACTCTCCTTTTTGAGCAACCAGAGCAAATTAATGACCTTGTAAACGATTACATTAGTAAACTTTTACGCGGCGAATTTGATCATTTGCTGGTTTTTAAAAAACGTTTAGGTCAAAACTTAACCGACTATCAAAAAAATATCCCTCCTCATGTACAAGCAGTAAAAAAGTTTCAGAAACAAAATAGTGAATTTACGCTAAAAAGAGGTGAATTTGTTACATTTGTTTACACAACCCACGGTGTTGAGCTGTATCAAGGGCTGCATAGCTACGACTATCAAATGTATTTAGATAAACAGATTATGCCGCTTATCGGGATGGTTTCGTTTATTTGTAATATTGAAGTATCAAGATTGTTTCCTAGTCAGTTGCCTCTAATTTAATTGTACCAAATTCCTGTCCAGAAAGCCTGAATATCTATTTGATGTTATAACATTTACTTTAAAAGCCTGTTTTGTACCTACTTTGTTTACATTTGGAATTTAATTTTAAAAAATCATTAACATTAGTTGGCTTTTAAATTGTTTTTGTTTAGTATTTGTATCAGTTATGGTTAACATGCTGTAACAATAATAAATAATTAAATAATAAGTCGCTTCTAACAAGTGGTGACCCAGGGAGAATCAAATGTTAAATAATCAAGTTACAAAAGCAGTGCGCCTAGCCCTTGCTTTTGGTGCAGCGTCTACTGCTGCTTTCTCTGCAAGTTCATTTGCCGCAGAAGAAGAGTCAGCTGAAAAAGTTGAACGAATCGAAGTTACTGGTTCACGTATCAAGCGTACTGATATGGAAACAGCTAGCCCAGTACAAATTACAACAGCAGAAGAAATTGCAGTTTCAGGCTTTACACGTGTTGAAGACATGTTAAACAGCTTACCTCAACTAGAGGCTTCTTCTACTGCTTTCCAATCTAATGGCGCTACAGGTACAGCAACATTAGACTTACGTGGTATGGGGTCGCAACGTACTCTAGTTTTAATCAATGGCCGTCGCGCACAAGCAGGTGGTATTTACACTCAATCGGCTGATGTTAACCAAATTCCAGCCTCTCTAATACAGCGCGTAGAAGTATTAACTGGTGGTGGTTCATCTACTTACGGTGCTGATGCAGTAGCCGGTGTTGTTAACTTCGTAATGGACGACAAATTTGAAGGTTTTGCTGTTGATGTAGGTGCTACGGCTTACCAACATGATAACGACAACGACTACATCCAAGGCCTAATGGATGACAAAGATTTTGATTACCCAACGGGTAGCTCTGGCCTTGATGGTTCATCTTTTGATTTTAGTGCTACTTTAGGTGGTTCTTTCGACGGTGGTAAAGGTCACGCTGTAGGCTACATTACTTATAATAAGCAAAACGAACTTCGCCAAGGCGCTCGTGATTACTCATCATGTGCTCTAAATGCGGCTGGTACGTCATGTGGTGGTTCAGGTAATGCTGTTGTTCCAAATTTCTACGTATCTTCACCAACTGCTGATGGTGCTTTTGATTGGTCTGATTACGACTACTGGACGCTTGACGGTACTGGTGGTTTTGAAGATTCAGTAGGTAACTTATATAACTATGCTCCAATAAACCACTTTATGCGTCCTGATGAACGCCATACGTTTGGTTTATTTGCTGATTATGAAATTAATGATAACTTTCACCCATACGTAGAAGCTATGTTCATGCGTGACCGTACTACAGCACAAATCGCTGAATCAGGTACGTTCTTTAATGAAAACTATAATATTGACTTCGACAGCCCACTTTTAACTGACCAACAGCGTCAAGACTTAACTGACCGCTTTGGTTTAACGTCGGGTGATCAATTTGCTACATACATCGGTAAACGTAACGTTGAAGGTGGTGCTCGTGCAGACCAATTAGAACATAACTCGTTCCGCTTAGTACTTGGTACAGAAGGCGAGATCAACGATATGTGGTCATATGATGCATTTGTTCAATATGGTTCAACGTCTTCTTCTTCAGCTTACATTAATGACTTCTTTGGTCCGCGTATAGCCACAGCTCTATCTGCAAATGGTGAAGATTGTGCAACTAGCGATGGTTGTATACCTTATGAAGTATTTGAGTTTGAAGGTATTACATCAGAAGCGGCCGGTTCTTTAACAGGTACAGCTATTCTTAACGGTGTAACAGAGCAATTTATTGTTGGTGGTTATGTAACTGGTGAATTTGACTTTGGCCTTCCTAGTTCAGATTACCCAATTGCAGCAGTATTTGGTACAGAGTACCGTGAGGAAACATTTAGCCGTACAGCTGATGAAGTATACGCACAAGGTTTATTACTAGGCCAAGGTGGTACTACTAAAAGCTTAAATGGTGAATACGACCTAACTGAGTTCTACACAGAAGTTAGCTTACCTATTCTTGAAGATGCACCTTTTGCTAAGAGCATTGCTGTTGATTTAGGTTACCGCTGGTCTGATTACAGTACTTCTGGTGCTGAGCCTACTTATAAACTAGCGCTTGATTGGAATGTAACGGACGATTGGAAAATCCGTACAAGCTATAACCGCGCAGTTCGTGCCGCAAATAATGGTGAATTATTTGCTAACCAAAGCACAGGCTTATGGGGCGGTACAGATCCTTGTGCTACTGATACTCCTTCATTATCTGCTGCACAGTGTGCTAATACAGGTGTTTCTGCATCTCAGTACGGTAATGTTTCTGCGAGCCCAGCATCTCAGTACAATGGTTTCTTCGGTGGTAACCCTGACTTAGACCCTGAAATTGCAGATACAATAACGTTTGGTATTGTTGCTAACCCATTTGAAGGGTTCAACTTCTCAATTGATTACTGGGATATTGAACTTGAAGATGCGATTGGTGCTATCAATCCTGAAGAGATTGTAACTAACTGTGCACTTACTGGTGATGCTGTTTTCTGTGATAACGTACAAAGAACATCTGGTAGCGGTAGCTTATGGATTGGTGATGGCCAAGTTGTAGCAACTAACGTTAACCTTGGTAAATTACATTGGGAAGGTGTCGATTTAAGTGCAAACTATGACTTTGAAGTAGCCGGTGGCATGTTAAAAGCTAACCTAATTGGTACTTACATGCTTAGTAAAGAGTACGATAATATTCCAGGTGTAAGTGAAGCATATGACTGTGTAGGTACTCTTGATAACAGCTGTTTTGCTCAACCTGAATGGCGACATGTTTTAACTCTTAGCTACGACATGGATACTTACTGGCGTGCAACTGCTAAATGGCGCTACTTCGGTGAAGTAAGCGATTACAGCGGTGATGATACGCTTGCTCAAGGCGGTATAAGCTCACAAAGCTACCTTGACCTTAAAGCTAGCTTCACTATTAATGAATACACTTCATTATTAGTAGGTGTTAATAACGTTTTAGATAAAGAGCCACCTCTTTTAGGCGGTAGTTTATCAACAAATGCTAACGCTATTGCTGGTTACTACGATACGCTGGGTCGTTATTTCCATACAACTGTATCATTTAAATTCTAATTATTTGTGATATAAATAAAGCGAGCTTAGGCTCGCTTTTTTTTATGGAGAAATTTAAGAATGACGCAAGTTAGCTTATCGCAAGCTTTAAAGGAGCTAAACAGTGGTCAAATCAATAAAGGAAAAGCAACACTTAATATATTAGCTGCTAATCAAAATACTGCAGAGCAGGCCCTTATTCTATTATTCAAGGTTTCAATGAGTGAAAAAAACCTTAATGAGGCTAAGCTAATTAGTGAAAGGTTAGTTTCGATTGTTCCAAACAAATTTGATTACATCAATACATTAGTTCAATTGTATTTGTCGAGTGGTGATTCTGATACTGCAATCAGCAAATTAAAAGCATTTATAAGCCAAAACTCTAATCACGCGCATGCTCATTTCTTGCTTGGCAGCTTAGCTCGAAAGTTAGGTAATGGATTTTTAGCTAAGCAGCACCTTTTAAGTGCGCAAGAAAATCAATTTCCCGATATTTATTTGGTAAAATTAGAGATAGCGTTAGTTTATTCTGATTTGTTAAATGATCATAAAAGCGCAATATATTGCTTAGAAGAAGCAATAGAAATTCAAAAAAACAATGTAAATGCTTATTTTAATTTAGCTAATATCTATGAGCAAATGGGCAATAAAAGCAAAAGCTTAGAGCTATTCCAGCAAGTGCTAGTTATAAACCCTAAGCATGGCTTAGCGCATGCTAGGCTTGCTGACATAGTTACATTTAACCTTGCTTTGGCGCTAGAATATGAAAAAGTGAGCCTAAAAATTATTAAGCAAGAAAAAGATAATTCGATAGTGGCTGATTTATATTATGCCCTTGGTAAAGTATTTAATGATATTGCTGATTATAAAAAAGCTTGGGAGTATTATTTTAGTGCAAATAGAGTTAATCGTTCATATATACCGAAATACAATAAATATGAGATTGAAAAACTAACCAAATTAACTTTAGAACGAAAGGAGAAGCCAGTCACTAGCAATGAAAATAGTGAGTTAACACCAATCATAATTTGTGGCATGTTCCGCTCTGGTTCTACTTTAATTGAGCAAATACTTGCTGCATCTGATTATATTAGTGCTGGTGGCGAAATTGACTATATTCACAAAAATTTATTTAACTTAATTGCTAATCCAATTGAGCTCGAAAATACAGCCAGTACAATAGAGTTTAAAGAGGGCTATAACCGTGAGTTAGCGCTTAGAGCTAATAAGAGGGCATTCGTTACAGATAAAAGGCCTGAAAACTACCTCTATATTGACCAAATCAAACGTATTTATCCTAACGCTAAGATTATATGGACGGAGCGTGATATTCGAGATAATAGTTTGTCGGCATATTTTCAACATTTAGGGCCTAGCTTAAATTATGCTACTAATCTTAGCCATACACTACATTACTATACAGCGCAGCAAAAAGTTAAAAGCCATTGGTTAAAAATATATACCAATGATATTTTTACGGTAAACTATGATGAATTAGTTTCAAATCCTGAAAAAGTTCTTATACCGTTGTTTGATTTTTTAGGTATTGAATATAAAGATGAAAACAGCACATTCCATGAGAAAAGAAATATTGTAAGTACAGCGAGTGTGTGGCAAGTTAGAAAGCCCCTCTATACTTCTTCATCTGGTAGATATAAAAACTTTAGTGAGTACATTAAGCAAAATATATCTGAAAAGGAGTTTGAAGCGTTTTATAACTTGTCGCTTTAATACTTATTTACAATTTACAGCTCTCAGTAGAGAGCTGATATAATCTAATTCTGCGTTGACAAATCTTTCATCTCCACCGAGGCTCTGCTCTTTTCTCTATTAATTTTAAGCTTATAAAGTTTACTTAGCACCTCCAAAGGAAATTGCGTTTGAGACTCTATTTTCTCTGAAAAAAACTTGCTAAATAGCTCCCATTAACAGCACCAGCACATTGCACAGCACTATGGGAAGTCCACTGAATTAGCTTTTCAATCATGGCAATATTATATAAGTTTAACCAATAGGCGCGCTGTTCATCTAGGCTGAGATCGTTCAGAGAGCCTTGAACTGGGACATTTTCTAGACTTAAACGAATTTTTTAAATCCACTTTTAAGACCTGTTTCTATAACCTCTTCAAAATAAAAGCGAGTGGCTTATAATGCTTTACGCTTATTTCTAGTTGATCTTATTCTTGTACCTATAGACTCCATTGACTTTAAAGCCGTTCTGTCCGACATCCATCTACAACTGTTAAGTCGAGGAGCTGGTTAAATCAGTATAATAAACCTTTATATCCCTATTTAAGCTCAAGTCCGAAAACTCTTCTGGAAGTATAAAGCCATCAGCTAATACTGGATTTTAATCTAAAGTATAGGCATAACATCGCATGGAACAGTTAAACGTGGTTGTGTACTTTTTAAAGGATATGTACCGTGCCATATATAGCTAGGAAATATAATCATTTGACCTGTTTTAGGGCAAATACTTCGCGCTATCTCTTCTCTTTCTTTAAGGTTTAAACACGTTTCCCCTAGTTTTAACCAGCCACTTTTATTAGTGTCATTTTCATTTAATTCCTTGGGGAGAGAAATATAACTTGGTGCCGATAACCAGCCAGCAGGGTGTATATGGTTTGCATGAAACCCTTTGTTACCTAACTTGACTGACCAACTTCCATTCACTTTAAATGCATTATTATTTCTTGAACACAGAGGGTGTTTTTGGTCTTTTGGCAGATTAGCTAAATAGCTTGTTATGCAATTATTCATAGAATGCTTAAAGTCGCTTATTAGCTTGTTACTTCTAAATAAGAGGTGCCCCTCTGTTTGGGTACCACTTCTTACACTTTGATCAATCAATTGTGTACTGTGTGCGTGTAAATTGAGTAATAGATCAGTTAAATTTTCTAAAAATTGTCCGCTAGTGCTATACCCTTTTGGTTTTTGAAGCTCAAAAACTTTTACGTATTGATCGTAATTCGTCAGCCAATAATATTTATCGTTAGCTGATAAGCGCCACGCGGTGCTTAAGTAAGCCCAAACTTCTTGATTAAAGTAATCGTATTTTAAAGCACTTTCTAATTGTCTAATTGCTTCTATGTAGTCTCCATTTAATATAAGGTAGTGTGCTAAATCTATTCGGTACCTGCTTTCTTGAGGTACTTTTTTAACTAATTGATTCAATAAATTAAAAGCTTTTTCATGGTCATTAAGTTTTCCTAATACCACGCTATGCGCATGAACTATTGCATGATCATTCGGAAATAGTTTTAATGCATTAGTTGAAACATCCAAGGCCGACCCATAGTTATTTGACTTTATAAGCTGCGATATAAAAGAATGTTCAATTACAGGGTGAGGTTCGTATTTCTGCTTTACTAATTCATAGCTATTTAAAAACAACTTTTTATTTTTCGTTGAGTGATAAAGCCTATTAAGGCTTTCATGTGCAGGAACATAATAAGGCGCAATTGCTAAGCATTTATTTAAATAGCGCTCACACTGTTGGGTATTATTTAAATCTTTATAAATACAGCCTATTAAAAATAATATTTCTGGTGTGGTACTTTCCTTTTTTTCTATATTTATTAGTAAACCTAAAGCCTCATTAAAGCGTCCCATACTCCTTAAATTACAGGCTCTTTTATAGCTTATATAAAAGTTATTTTGTTGTGCTTCAGGTAGCATATTAATAATATTCTCAATTATATCTAACTCACCTAACGCCTCATGTAGCTCTATTTTCAACCATATAAACCTAAACTCTAAATTAGTTGGTGTACTTATTAATTTCACTAATCTTTTAGCTTCAAGTAAGTGATTTAATTTTATTAATGCTTCTAGTTTATTTAAGGAGAGCTTAGCTGAAACAGTTGTCACTGTTGTGTTTAGTAGATTTAAACAACCCATAAAATCGCCCAACTTACAAAGTAGTCCGGTATAGTTTTCTAGTAATGAAATATTTGTAGGGTTGTTTTTTAGTGCGCATTGGTATATTTCAATGGCTTTATCATTTTTATCCAAAGCAGTTAAACTAGCTGCTTTTAGTAAATGGGCGTCTAGATGTGAAAGCTTAAACTCATCAATTATATCAAGAGATTTTTGGAAGTTTTTTGTATTGTACGCAGTAAGAGCAGCTTTAAATTTCTGCATATAAATTACACCCTGTTTATTTTTATATTAACAGGATGTAAAAAATATTTGAATTTTAATTTTCGTTTTTATCAGTTGATAAGTCCTTAATATTGACTGTACCCGAATTCTGCTCATTTTTTAGTTTTAATGCTTTTAATTTCTCAATTTGATCAGCAGAAAACCGACCAAAATCCATTGTTTTATTAGTGATTGAGTCAGAAATAAAGTTTAGGTTTACAGCTCCAACTCCTGAACCACTTCCTTCAGCGCCCTTTGGATAAGCAGAGTTACTTACTACCGCATTAAGCATAGCTGCGTTATTAGTGGCTGAAGAGCCACCAATAACTCTCTCAGTTCCAAATATATCTGTAATGCTCCAATCTTCAATTTTAAACCTAATCGACTTAGCATTTTTTACGTCGTATCGCATACTAGTATCTACATATTTTTCTAGGTGGTAATGCAGATCAGTCTCGAAATTTTCAAATAAAGGTTTTGTTTGCTCGAAATATTTTGAAACGTAAAGTCTATTTTTTTTCCCAATGTATAAACCTCTATTGGAATTAACAAATTCGTCACCATTATCTTCAAGCTGATGAAATACCTTTTTGCCGGAGTATGCTTCGGCTCTTAAATTAGGACTGCCAATATTACCCTGGTAAAAGCCATAAATAACAATAGGCTTATTAGTGAATTTTTTAAAAACTATTTTTTGAATATCATTTAGAGACAATGCATGTCCTGAGACAGATAAAAACTTTTCTTCTAAAATGCTATTTTTACCAAAGAGTAACTTTTCAGTGTCTCTAACGGGGTAGTGTTTGAGTAGTTGTTCAACTACTGCGGTGTTGTAAAGGTTTAGCCAATAAGCCAACTGTTCATTTAGTGATAAGTCATTTAAAGCTATCTCATTGGGTAAGCTTTCTAGGCTTATACGTATTTTATTAAATCCTTCACTTATTTCAGACTTACTAACTTCTTCAAAGAAAAACCTGTTAGCTTCGTTTTTTGTATTTTTCTTTCTTGACGAACGCATTTTTGTGCCAATCAACGCTTGCGATTTAGACGCTTTTTTTCTATCCGAACGGCCAGTATCTAAAACGGTCAATTTTAGAAGTTGGTCCAAATCGTCGTAAGAGACGGTAATATCATTATTGATACTAAAATCAGCAAACTCCTTAGGTAAGCCTTCAACACCTGCAAAAGCAAAACCGCTAGTGGTAAGGCAAAGTAGTAATAGCCATTTATACATTTTTATTTTCCTTTCTAATTAGATTAATTATTCAAAGTACAAATTTCACTCTAAATACATTTTATACACTTAATGCAAACAAGGTGAAACTAATTGTTAACTAAGGTTGGTTTTTATCGTTGGTTTTTGTTGGTTTGCCGTAGTGTTTTTTAAGTCTATGCGAGAAGCCTGAATTCAACAATAATGTATATTTCGCAACAGTGATAAAATCGGTACATGTAAACGAAATGAAAACGCAAGCTTTTGTAAATAAAAGGTATTTTTGGTTATCGCTTTGTTGACCTTGTGCTTGAAATGATATTAATATTTGCGAACTGGTTAATTTTAAGTATTAGCTAGGTGTATAAAAATAAACTATTAGAAGTATTCAGGGAGAATCACATGTTAAATAATAAAGTTTCAAAGGCAGTGCGCTTAGCGATTGCTTTTGGTGCAGCATCTGCAGCTGCGTTTTCAGCAAATTCATTTGCTGCTGAAGATGATGAACTTGAAAAAATCGAGCGCGTTCAGGTAACTGGCTCGCGTATTCGCTCAGCTGAAGCTATGTCTTCTGCGCCAATACAAGTAGTTAGTGGTGAGGCTATTGATGCCTCTGGTTCTTTAAATATCCAAAACCTATTACTTGAAAACCCTGCATTTGGCTCCCCAGCTATTAGCAGAACAAATTCAAACTTTTCTACAGCTAGTGCTGGTGTTGCCACTGTTGATTTACGTAATTTAGGCTCAAACCGTACTCTAGTTCTTGTTAATGGTCGTCGTTATGTATCTGGTGTGCCGGGCAGCTCTGCAGTTGATTTAAACACCATTCCTAGCCAGTTTATTGAGCGCGTAGAAATTATGACTGGTGGTGCTTCATCCGTATATGGCTCGGATGCAGTTGCAGGTGTTGTTAACTTTGTACTTAAAGATGACTTTGAAGGTGTTGAGTTTGAAGGACAATACGGTGAGTCTAGTGAAGGTGATGACCAGTCACGACAGTTTAACTTTACCTCGGGTTTGTCTAGCTCAGATGGGAAAGGGCAAGCAATGTTTCATCTTGGTTATTCAGATCAAGGCGCTGTGTTTTCTAGAGACCGTGAACGTTCGGCTGTTGACCAATTTTCAGGTATTTATTTTGAAGACGATCCTGCAGCGAACCCTGGTTCGATATTCGATGCAGTAAGTCCATTTTTATCATCATTTCCTCCACAAGGCCGCTTTAGTGCAGGGGATAATACATTCACATACGATAACGCGAATAATCTACAAGATTCGTTTAGTACAAATGGTGGTGATGGAGTTGAGGCTAATGGCTTCAATCGCAGTGGCGTAAGAACTATCGCTATACCAACAGAGCGCTATTTGTTTGCCTCAAACGGAAGCTACGAGTTAAATGATAAGCATAGCTTCTTTTTTGAAGGTACATATGCCGCTACAACAACAGTATCTGAGTTAGAGCCATTCCCTTTTGCCTCAGACGATATTTATGCCAATGGTCAAGTGCCAATTGAATTTAATGTAAATGGTGAAGTACTTCGTAGTGCATATGTACCAGATGATATTTTTAATTCAGCCACTGATACAGATGGAGATGGCTTAAAGGATATTTTCTTTGCAAAGCGCCTAAGCGATATTGGTAATCGTGGTGCACGTGCCGAACGTGATACTTTCCGCTTAGCTGTTGGGTTTCAGGGTGAAATTAACGATAGCTGGTTTTATGATACTTACTATGTGTACGGCAAAACAAAAGAGCAGCAAGTATCTGGTGGTTTAGTAAATGTACAGAGTTTTCGCCAAGGGCTTGAATCTGTAATTGATAGTCAAGATTTAGATGGTGATGGTATAACTGATGAGGCAATTTGTATAGATGCTACTGCACGTGGCTTCAATTGTGCTCCAGTTAATATTTACGGTTATAATTCATTGTCACAAAGCGCCATTGATTTTGTTAGTGCGCCTAGCTCACTTTCTACATCAGTTGAGCAAGAGATTATCGGTGGTAATGTATCGGGTGATTTGTTCGAGTTACCGGCTGGAATGATTGGTATAGCAGCCGGGTTCGAGTACCGCGAAGAGTTTTCTCGTAGCGAATTTGATGCATTGCAACAAGCTGGCTTAAATGCAGGCAATGCAATCCCTGCTACAGAAGGTTCATTTGATGTAACTGAATATTATGTTGAAGCAAACATCCCTGTTTTTGACTCAGTAACAATGAATGCTGCAGTTCGCTTATCAGATTATTCTACAGTTGGTAATACTGAAAGTTGGAACATAGGTGTTGATTGGGAAGTAATGGACAGCCTGCGTTTACGTGCAACACGTGCTCGCTCTACTCGAGCTCCAAATATTGATGAATTATTCTCTCCACCTTCACAAACATTCCCAAGTGGATTAAATGATCCTTGCTTAGGTATTACTAATAGTGGCGGTGGCGCTGCAGGTGATGCTTGTCGAGCTGATGTGGGTGTTGCAAACAATATTGCGTCAAATGGTGAGTTCACGCTTAACCAATCTGATTTACAAGGCATCAGTGGCTTTAACCGTGGCAATCCTGATTTAAAAGAAGAAGTGGGTGATTCAGTAACTGTTGGGATTGTATTTACCCCAGAAGAGCTTGTTTCAGGTTTAGATATCACTTTGGATTATTTTGACATAGAAATTACTGATGCGATTGTATCAACTCCACGTCAATTTATCTTAGATCAATGTTATGGTGGTGGAGATACTAGCTTCTGTGACTTTGTTACTCGCCGTAGTGCAGCATCAGGTAATAACAGCGCCGGCTCTCTAGAGTTCATCGATAGCGGTGTATCTAATAGTGGGGGCTTAGGCACTGAAGGAGTTGATTTAACATTAACTTACTCATCTGATATTGGTCCTGGTTCATTTAAAACTCGTTTGGCATACACTTATTTGATAGATGGTTATACGATTCCGCTACCAGGCGCTGATAAAGATGAATTTGCTGGTGAAATTGGTGCATCAGAGCACAAAGCTAATTGGAATTTAGGTTATAAATTTAATGATTTTGATTTTAACTGGAGCTTAAACTATATTGGCGCAGCTGACTTTGATGATCAATTTTTAAGTGGTTTCGGTATTGCACCTGGCGGTGTAGGAATTGGTTCTGTGACTTATCATGATGTCCAAGCAAGCTATCACTTTAATGACACAATGGAGTTATATGCAGGAGCGAACAATTTATTCGATAAAGAGCCTCCGCGCATATTATCAGGTGTAGATGGTTCTAGTACTGGTACAGAAACAGATGCTGGAACATATGATCCTATCGGACAGTCTTTTTATATCGGCTTTAGAAGTAAGTTCTAATCCCAGATACCGCTATTTTTATGACCGTTCTGAAATACATTGACGGTTTTAATCTAGGGCCAGTAGTTTTTGCTACTGGCCTTTTTATAGGCTTGGTTTGGTGTTTGCCTTTCTAAACTCATATTCGGTTTATATTAATACTAATTCTCCTTAGCTATTTTAGGTTTTGGGATTTCTAGAGTTAGGACAATTGCTTCAACATGCCATTAATGCGCCCAGCTCGTACTTTTGGTCGTAATCTTTATTTGGTATGCCTGTGAGCAGTACTAACATCCTCTACCTTAATGATGAATTATACAGCATTAATACTGACGATTATTGATGGTCGCATCCAATCCCTTAAACACATTTTTCGTCTTTCATTCCCAACCCAATTCATAGCACTTACGAATACTATTTTTGGCCTCTATAGTTGTATTTCTTTGCATAGGTTAGAATACTTTTTCATCTAATATTTGCTAAAAGTAGTTATTAGTTGCAATTTTCTAGGTAGTAAATAGCTAATACTTTCTTCTCGTAGCCTATTTACTATTTTAGGCTTATACTAAAAAGGAATTAAAATCTAACCCTATAATTGAGCGAGATATAAATGAAAGAAGTTCGATCTTTTATTAAAACAGCATCATTAACTGAGCTAGAAAAAGCACAACAATTAATCACTGATGCGATTGCAAAATATACTGAGCAGCTACAAGCTAAACAGGAAGTGTTGGATCTTTTAAAAGAAAAAGGACTTACGTTAGAAGATTTACAAGACGGTACTGCAGATAAACGTACTAAAGTAAAAGCTAAGTATCGTATTGAAGTAGATGGCGAAGTGATTGAATGGACCGGTCGTGGCCGTCGCCCTAAAGCGTTTGAAGGTGTTGATTTACAAAAGCACCTAGCTTAATAAAGTAACAGAGAAGCTACGGCTTCTCTTTTTAATGGCGTATAATTTAATAACTAAACTTAGGCTTACGCTTTGTACGCGAGATTTAATTGGCCAAAACTTACCTTAAACTCCCCGCAGTCGCTTAGTATTTGTTAAACTGCATTTCTGGTTATTCTATTTACTATTTTCATGAGCTATAAATTAAGGCCGTATCAGCAAGAGGCCGTAGAGCGCACCGTTTTACATTTTCGAAAAACAAATGATCCTGCCGTGATTGTACTGCCTACCGGTGCGGGAAAAAGCCTTGTTATTGCAGAGCTTGCGCGAATTGCTAAGCAAAAAATTTTGGTGCTTGCACATGTTAAAGAGTTGGTAGAACAAAACGCACATAAATATAAAAGTTTTGGTTTAGAAGCGAGTATATTTTCAGCAGGGTTAAAAGAAAAATCACTCAGCCACCAAGTTACCTTTGCCAGTGTTCAGTCTTTATCGCGTAATTTAAATAAATTAAATGAGCATTATTCTTTGCTTATTATTGATGAGTGCCACAGAGTAAATGGTGATAAAAAAAGCCAATATGGAAAGGTTATAAATACGCTCAAAGAATATAATCCTCAGTTAAAAGTATTGGGTTTAACAGCCACACCTTATAGATTAGGAATGGGGTGGATATACCATCATCATTACCATGGTTTTGTAAAAGGTAATAAAGAAAGTCCATTTAAAAACTGTATATTTGAATTACCGCTCAGGTATATGATCAAACATAATTACTTAACGCCGCCAAATGAAGTGGACGCGGCAATTAGTCATTATGATTTTTCGTCCTTGGCTACTAATGCGTTTGGTCAATATACGACTGATGACATGAATGCGCTTTTAAAAAATAGCGAGCGCGCAACGCAAGCTATACTGAAGCAGGTAATACAATACAGTGAAACCCGCCAAGGCGTGATGATATTTGCGGCAACGGTGATGCACGCGCAAGAAATTTTAACTTATTTACCCGCAGAGCAAAGTGCCCTTATAACTGGCGATACCCCCAATGCAGAACGCGATAAATTAATTAATCAATTTAAACAAAAAAACATAAAATACCTCGTTAATATTTCTGTTTTAACTACCGGATTTGATGCGCCGCATGTCGATTTTATCGCTATTTTACGCCCCACCGAATCGGTTAGCTTATACCAGCAAATTGTTGGCCGTGGGCTTAGGCTAAATGAAGGAAAAACAGACTGCTTAGTTATAGATTACGCAGGCAACGGCTTTGATTTATTTCATCCTGAGGTGGGCGATAAAAAAGGTGATAGCGATAATGAGCCCGTTCAAGTGCTTTGCCCTGGGTGTGGGTTTGCAAATATTTTTTGGGGAAAAACCGATGCTGATGGCAAAGTAGTTGAGCATTTTGGCAGGCGCTGCCAAGGTTTATTAGAAGATGACGAAGGCCATAAAGAGCAATGCGATTATCGGTTTAGGTTTAAAGAGTGCGAACAATGTGGCGCTCAAAACGATATAGCAGCTCGTAAATGCCATGATTGCGGCGCAGTAATGGCTGACCCCGACGACAAGCTACGTAACGCCCTTAATTTAAAAGATGCGTTAGTACTGCGCTGTAGTGGCTTATCAGTGATCAAACTTAAAGATGACTTAATTAAAATAACCTACTTTGATGAAGATGGTGCAAGTTGCGATGAGGTCTATAACCTTGCCAGTAAAGGCGGGCAGTATATTTTTAATAAACAGTTTGGTAAACGCTTAGGACAGGGGCAAGCGCCTGTCGAATTTAAAAGTGCTGAGCAGGTAATTAAGGCACAGTATGATTTAGTGCACCCCGATTTTGTTATCGCGCGTAAAAGTAAAAAGTATGGCTGGAAGGTATCTGATAAATTATTTGATTACACTGGCAGCTTTAGAAAAGCTAATCAGTTAAGCGGCTAAGCTTAACTGATTTTTGTTAAGCGGCGTCTTCGTCCATTAAACCCCAGCCATCGCCATAGCCATTGTAACTATTAGCAATACTTTCAAGGTATTGCTCTGCTTGGCCAAGCAATGTGTGCTCTGGCACCATTTGTACATGAGTAATCACTTCCCACACGCCTGTGTCTTTACATTTTTCAACGTTTGCGCTTTGTACTAATGCATCAGAGATTATTTCTTTGGCAAATTTTTCAGCATCAGCTTGTTGTTCAAATAAAATGAAAAAATCGATTTGGTGCATTTTGCTTAAATCAACGCCAGCAGCGGCTATTTCGGCTAAAAGTTGGCCGTTATCATCATCAGGGAATTGCATTAAAAACTCATTTAAAATTAATTTTGTATTCGTAGCCACTATTGTAACCAAAATATTGCTTTAAAGCGTATTAATTTTAACTTTATAGGCTTTAAAAGGGAGTGAAATTTGGTGCAAGATTACCATTAAGTTAATGTGTTGCTCATTATGGCTATGGTAGTATGCAACTCATTGGTGGTTAAATTTTAAAGAATAAAAAGTAAGGATATTTACTTGTTCAAACAGTTATTACGTTTTGTGTTTTTTTTAGCTTTTTTTATAAGCACTCAAGCCAGCGCTGAGCAAAGGGTAATTGAAGATTACGAAATTAAAGGGATTAGTGGCGAGTTAGAAAGTAACGTTGAGCTCTATTTAAAACAACTGGTTGGTGAAAAACCCACCAGAACCTTGCGTCGCTATGCCAAAAAGCAAGTGCAAAGCAGTATTAAAGCGCTGGGGTATTACAACCCAACGGTAGACATTGAGTTTGATAAAGACGACAAAGAGCTTATCGTTAAAGTAGAGCGCGGCCCTGCAACGCGCATAGAAGCTATTAATATAACGCTTAATGGTGAGGGTAAAAACGACTCGCAATTACAAAACGTTATTAAAAATTTAAATTTAACCCAGGGCGATGTTCTTAATCATGGCAGGTACGACTCAGCGCATAAAAAAATAGAGTCAATGCTATTAGAGCTAGGCTATTTTGATGCTAAATGGCCAGCCCGAAAGCTTGCGGTATCAGTGCAAAAAAACAGTGCCGTTATTACATTTAATATAGATACCGGCGTGCGCTACACGTATGGCAATATAATCATTGCCAGCGAAACCCCCGCAGAAAAATATATTCGTTCACTGGCACCTTTTACCCAAGGGCAAGCTTATAAAGCCACACAAATTGCCGATTATAACCTTGAGCTCTCAAGCACACCGTATTTTGCAAGCGTGCGTATTTATGCCGATATACCAGCAAGAGCTAACGGACAAGTGCCTATAAATATTGATGTGCTACACAAACCTGCTAATAGCTACGAAGTAGGCGGTGGCTTTAATACCGAGCTGGGCCCGAAAGTGCGTTTTAAATGGAGTAAACCCTGGATCACAGAAGATGGGCATTATCTGGAAAGCAATTTAAATGTAGCTGAGAAACAGCAAGATATTTCTATGGCGTACACCATTCCGGTAGATGACCCTAACGACGATTTATGGCGTTTATCAGTGGGTTACAAGTTAGAAGATGAACTTGCCGATGACATTTACAGTGAAATACTGACCGGTCAACTGCAGCGCCAATGGTTAACTGAAGATAAATGGGTACGCACGGCCTTTTTACGTCGAGACCAAGAAACATACCGCATTGGTGATGAACCAGAAGAAAGCACCGAAATGCTTATGCCCGGTATTAGCTATGCCCGTAAAAAGTCAAAAGGAGGCACAACGCCTTATTGGGGTGAGCAGTGGCTAATTTCGGCTGAGTTTGGTTTAGATGATGTACTTTCAACCACAAATTTAGTGCGTGTGCAGCTGCAGCATGCGTGGCTGCGAACCTATTTAGATAAACATTTAGTTTTTTTAAAAGCAAACGTGGGCGCCATGCTGGTCGATAATATTGAAAACGTACCTTACTCGCTGCGCTTTTATGCCGGTGGTGACCAAAGTGTACGTGGTTTTGCTTATCAGTCTATTTCTCCTGAAGATGAAGACGGTGATTTAATCGGTGGTAAATACTTACTAACCAGTACTATTGAATACAATTACCAATTTGCACAAAATTGGCGCGCAGCTTTATTTGTTGATGGCGGTACTGCCACAAATGACTTTTCGGACGACTTTGAAGTGGGCGCAGGCTTTGGCTTTCGTTATTTAACACCCATTGGCCCCGTAAAAGTAGACCATGCATGGGGGCTTACTAAAGAAAGTAAAAGCACACGTTTAAGCATTACCATAGGGCCAGAAATTTAATGTCAGTATTTAAAAAAATATCCGCCGCCGTCATCGGCGTTTTAATCACGCTTGCCGTTATTATTTTTTGCTTGTTATTTACTGCGCCCGGTAATCAATTTATTGCTTATAGTGCCAATAAAATGGTGAACGGCTTACATATCGAGATTAAAAAAGGGCGTTTTTTATATAACAACCCGTTTAATGTGAGCTTTAAAAACCAAAGTACAGATTTTAAAGCGCAGCAGCTTAAAATTGATTTATTTTGGTGGCAGTGCGATGGCCTATGTATTGAAAATGTAAGTGCGCGGTCAATCAAACTTGCCCTTGGCA
Organism: Pseudoalteromonas sp. Angola-7; assembly: GCF_028599255.1. Classification (NCBI taxonomy): domain Bacteria; kingdom Pseudomonadati; phylum Pseudomonadota; class Gammaproteobacteria; order Alteromonadales; family Pseudoalteromonadaceae; genus Pseudoalteromonas; species Pseudoalteromonas sp. Angola-7. The sequence goes on along the minus strand of NZ_JAQREL010000002.1, from coordinate 67,522 downwards.
ATGCACCTGAAGCCACACAACAGAGCACCTCAGAGCCATTAGCTAAAATTACGTTTCCCTTTAATATTGCCGTTAAAAATGTAGCAATAAACGAATTTGTATTAAATCATTCCAGTGCTGATGTAACCGTAAATAACTTTACCCTTGCGGCGAAAGCCGAAGATGCAACCTTAGCACTAAAAAGCCTAACTATTAGTGATGTATTGGTAAAGCTTAAAGAGCGACCGGCCTCATCTAATCAAGCAGCGGCTAGTCAAGGCCAGGCGCTAACAGCGCTGCCTGCGTTACCAGATATAGAATTTACATCGCCCCTTAATTTACGGGTAGAGCAGTTTGACGTTAAAAAGGTGGATATTGAGCAAGGTGAGCAAACTCACACAATCGAAAATATAGCGCTTGTATTAAATGTAGAAGATGAAAAAGTTAACTTACAAACGCTTAGCGCGCAGTACCAACAATGGCAACTAAATACAGAGTTAACTAGTGAGCTTGAAGGTAATTTACCTTTAAACGCTAAAGTAGCGCTAAGCAGCGACTTGCACCAAGCGAATTTAGCGTTAAGTGGTGACCTATCTGATTTAAATATAAATTTACACACGACTGGTCAGTACCCATTAAATTTAACGGCAACGGCTAATTTAAAACAAAAAAATTATCCGTTTGAACTTACTGGTAAAGTTGAGCAATGGTTGATTGACGCTCAAAGTAACGAGCTAAAAGTAAATAATGTTGATTTATCAGCCTCGGGTAATGCGGATGATTACACGCTAAGTTTAAAGGCGCATAGCCAATTAGGTGCCTATCCAGCTGTAGTATTAAACACGCAATTAAACGGCTCGCTTAGCCAAGCGCAGTTAAGTACCTTAAGCCTAAAAGCAAACGACAGTAGTGCAATATTTAAAGGTAATGTTAATTGGCAAAAGGGCATACAAGCCGATTTCACCGGTTCGTTAAATAGCTTAAAAGCACAATACTTAACAGATGCGCTTACAAGTAATATTTCTGGCCAGCTAGAAGGGCGCTTTAACAGCGAAGGGCAAAACTGGCACTTGCAAATGGATAATACACAACTTGCAGGTACACTGAACCAAACACCGCTTGAATTTGCCTCAAACTTTACACTTAACAATACGCTAAAAGCCAACATAGACAGCCTGTATTTAAGTAGCGGTGCCAATAAATTAACCTTGAGCGGGCAAGTTGACGACACCTGGCAGGTTGACGGAAAAGTAACACTTACCGGAAATGAGCAAACTAATCTGCCACTCGTTGCAAACGGTAAGGCCGATTTAAAAATAAGAGGACCCCGTTTAACCCCCGCCGTTGATTTATCGTTATTACTCGATAACTTTATGTATAACGACATAAACGTGAATAAACTCACCCTTAAAGGCCAGCTCGATACAGCCGCAGATTGGCAAACCGATGTGAGCTTAAACGTAGGCTCAGCAATGGTTGCTGATCAGGTAATTAATAGTGTTGAGCTAACTGCCACTGGCGATAAAACCGACCATCAGCTGGTTGCCGCCATAGATGCAGAGCAAGGCGCTGCTGAGCTTGAAGTAACCGGTAAGCTCAATAATGACGTGTGGAATGGCTCGCTCAGTAATATAACGCTAAGTGACAAAAAGCTCAGCTTTAGTAATAGTAAAAAAATTGCGGTGATGTTTAATATCCAAACCAGCGATTTTGATGTGAGTGCGCATTGCTGGCGCTCAAACAAAAGTGAGCTATGTATTAACACCCTTGCGCAAACTAAAAACTTGGGCCAATTTAATGCTACGTTGAGCAATTTAGCGCTTGAAGAGCTTAAACACTTTTTACCAGATAACATGCGTACGCGGGGCGATATAAGCGGCGACTTTGCTGCAAATTGGAACGAGGGCGCATTAAAAACACTTCGCGCTAATTTAAATGCGGATGACCTTGTTGCTGTTCTTACCTCAGAGGAAGACCGGTTTAGGTTACCCATCGAAACGCTAAAAGTCAGTGCTTACACTGATTCTCAAACGGGTAAGCTAGAGGCCGATTTACGCTCAAGTGTGCTAGGTAAAATAGCCACCGAAATTAATATTGATGATATTCAAAATCAGCAAACATTAAACGGTCACCTTAATATAGATAAAATATTGCTATCAGACTTACATCCCTTTCTCGAAACCCTTGAGCAATTAAAAGGCGATATAACAGGAAACGTGGCAGTAGCCGGCACTTTGCAAGACCCTCTATTAAATGGTGAACTAAATGTCAGTGATATTAATTTAGAAGGTGAGCAATTGCCGGTGGTATTGCAAAAATCTAACGTAAATATTTTATTTGATAAAACCACCGCCACAATTAAAGGTAATTTAAACGACACCCAAGGCGGTAAAATCAACCTAACCGGCGACGTAGATTGGCAAGGCGCCCAGCCTGAGGTAAATGTAAGCGTTAACGGCGAGCAGTTTTTTGTACGTGCGCAGCAAGGCGTGACGTTTAAAGTATCGCCTGATTTAACCATTGGACTTGCAAATAATGCATTAAAGCTGTCTGGCGAAGTGGTTGTGCCTTATGGCAGGGTAATGATTGAAGAGCTGCCAGAGGGCGCCGTTCAAGTGAGCGACGATGAGATTATTGTTGATCAACAAACTGAAACAGCAGAAAACGTGCCGTTTGATTACGATGTAAATTTAAAAGTGATTGTTAAAAACGATGTAAAAATAGAATCGTTTGGTCTTGAGTCGAAAATAGCGGGTGATCTAGCCATCAAAATGAGCCAGGGCGCCCCTATAATTGCCACCGGCGAGCTAAATTTAATCGATGGTACGTATTTAGCTTTTGGCCAAGATTTAATTATTAGTACTGGGCAAATAGGGTTTAGTGGCTCGATTGAGCAACCGTTTTTAAATATTAAAGCCATACGTAATCCAGACACCACAGCAAACGATGTTGTGGCAGGTGTTACGCTTACTGGTAACGTTGAACAACCTACCTTAAAAGTGTTTTCTGAGCCGGCAATGGATCAAGCACAAGCGCTGGCCTATTTACTCAATGGGCAGCCGCTAGGCGAGGGCGACAGTTCAAGCGATGCCATGCTTACTCAGTTATTGCTCTCACAAGGGGTGAGCCGCAGTGAAGGCGTTGTATCTAAAGTTGGCGAAACCATTGGTTTATCTGATGTAAGCTTAAGTTCAACGGGCTCTGGCGATAACACTAAGCTTGAAATATCGGGCTATGTAGCGCCTAGCTTACAAGTTAAATACAGCGTAGGGGTATTTGACTCGCTCAGCGAGGTCGCTATTCGCTATCAGCTGCTTTCGCAGTTTTATGTAGAGATCACCAGTGGTTTAAATCAAAATGTTGATTTACTCTATAAGTTTGATTGGGACTAAATAGGCAGTATAAGGATTATATGAAAGGATTATATTTAGCAGCACTAATAACAGGATTAACTGGCTGCGCCCAATACACAGAGCAACACGCGGGCACTCAACAAACCCCAACCCGTAGCGCAAGCGAGGTAATAAAGCACGCTAAAGCGCACGAATGGCGAAATGTAGATAGGCAAAATATTTTAAAAATTACGCTGCCTACAGGGGCGGCTTATGTTGAGCTTAACCCACAGCTTGCAGCTAAACATACTGCGCACATAAAACAACTTGCACGAGAAGGCTTTTATAAAAATACCCGTGTTTATCGTTTTGTTGAAGGGTTTGTAGCACAAGGTGGCGACAGCTCAGGCAATAAAGCAATTAAAACGGCTAATAAAACTGTGCCTGCAGAGTTTTACCATAGCACCGCACAGCCGCTTAAAATTACAGAGCTACAAGGCGATGGTTACGCGCCTGTAACGGGGTTTTTAAACGGTTTTGCTGTCGCACAAAACGCCTCTAATACACAAACTTGGCAGGTACATTGCCACGGTGTGTTTGCCATGGCGCGTGGCAATGAGATAAACAGTGCAAGTACTGAATTTTTTGTCACCATTGGCCAAGGTCCGCGCTACCTTGATAAAAATATTACCGTATTTGGAAGAGTGCTTGAAGGTATGGAGCACTTTAATCGTTTACAGCGTAAGCCTGTTCCTAATACGCCATTTAACCCAATTACAAACATTGAGGTATTGGCCGATATTAAGCGTGATAAAAGCACCTTTAATGTTATGAAAACAGACTCGCAATCATTTAGAGAATTGATTGAGGCGCGAAAAAATCGTACCGAACCTTGGTTTGTATACGCCCATAATTATGTTGATGTGTGCGCAATGCCTATTCCGACTAAGCGCATTGACTAGCTTATAACGGGTATAAAAAAGGAGCTTAAGCTCCTTTTTTATGGTGATATTTAAGTCGATTGGTATTACTGGCGATTAATTTTTACCGCAAAAGGCGTATCGTTATAGTGCGTTGAACGATACGGATTTATATCCAGCCCACCGCGGCGCGTATAACGCGCATAAACTTCAAGCTCTTTAATGTTTAGCTGCGTGGTCAAATCACTATAAATACGCTCTACACATTGCTCATGAAACTCATTGTGGGTTCTAAATGAAATTAAATAACGCAAAAGTGCCTCATGGCATATTTGCTCGCCAGTGTAACGAATAATTATACTGGCCCAATCTGGTTGTGAGGTAATTAAGCAGTTAGATTTAAGCAAATGGCTGTGCAGGGTCTCAGTAACTAGGGTGTCACTTTTTGATTTAAGTGAGTAGGCGTCAATATCGTAGTTATCTATTTCAATATCTAAATCGTCAATACATTGCCCAGGTAATGGCGTGCAAGGTAAGCAGTTATAGTCATCAGGTGCGTATAACGTTACCGCTACATCGCTATTTACCGCATTTGATAAGTCTTCAATTAAATGCTGTCTTACCACCTCAGTACTTTCAAAGCGGGTTTGATTAAAGCTATTTAAGTAAAGTTTAAACGACTTAGACTCAATAATATGGCTGCTTTGGCACGCAAAAGTAAACAGCGCCACGGCAACCTGCGGTTTACCTTTAGCGTTTAACCACGAAAGCTCATAACCTGTCCAAATATCTTGGCCTTTAAAGGGTAACTCGGCTTCGTCAATATTTAAAGCATCACGATTTAACTTGCGGGCAATAGGAAAAAGCAAGCTAGGCGAATATACATCTACGTATTCAGTAGATTGTCCTAACACACTACCTTTAAGGTCTGGAGAGTTGCTGTAATCTGTCATGTTTGCTCTTAAATAGTTACAATAGGGACATTATATCTAATTTAAATGAGTTTCGCAGTATGTCTGTTGCAATGCAAATGGCCCAACTTCACACGCAATTTTGTGAAAAAACCGTTAAAAACACCGCTAAATATCCGCTTATGGCACACGATGAACAATGGCCTAGCCCTTGCGAGTTTGGCGAGGTAGACGTACAAGGCAATATTCAATGGAAAAGTGCTTTGCAAACCCCCGCAGGTTCGTTATCAGATTTAGCTAACGCGCTTGAGCTGAGCTTCCCAGCTGGGGTTGATGAGTTTTATGGGCACATGTATGGCGGTAGCATTTTAGCTAGTATAGATGGTCACCGTGTGGAGTTATTACAAGCTTGGAATAAAGATGATTTTGACCTGCTGCAACAAAATATTACCGGTCATGTATTAATGAAACGAAAATTAAAGCAGCCAGAAACCCTATTCATTGGTTTAACTGAGCAAGATGACTTACTGGTTACCGTGCAGGTAAATACCGGTGAGGTATGTTTAGAGTACGTAGGTAAAAAGCCGCATCATGTACTTGCACCCAGTATAGAATCTTTTTTAAAAGCGCTTGAGGTTTAGGTTAATTAAACCAATGTGCAGTAATCGTTAATTATTGTGCAGGATAAGCCCTGTGCAAGACGCGTTAAAGGTTGCTTAGTTATTACAGCGAAAACAGCGATATTGTAGCCTTACTTGCCGCTTTTACTTAATTTAATTGAGCGTTAAAAAATCAGCTTAGTGCAATGCATTAAGCTGATTTTGTATAAGGTGTGTAACTTTATTTTGCAAAGTGCAGGCTTTTAGTTACTGAAAATCCCACGAAACATTAGATACCAACCCACATGGCTCACACCTAAAATCAAATAACCCAAACCACGGCTCTGGCAATTTCCACTCACTATTGCAGCTAGGGCATTTCCGCTCAAGTTCTGAGGCTTTATCTACACCGCCTACACGGTATAAATAATAATAAACCGGTTTTTGAGTTAAAAAGCGGATACGTTTAGCAATGTCTTTACCGCGGCGGTATAAGTCACTTTGTGTGCTTGATATTTCTTCAAGCGCTGGAAATTCGCACCGAGTAGCGCCGTTAATTTGTATTTGATCGCAGGCTTGCCAATCTTCTTGCCATTTTATGAGTGTTTTATAATCCCCATTAGCAATGGCCGGAATAGTAAACAATGGCACAGGTAAAAAGTCATCACCACAATACAGTGGGCTACAGGTATGCACATAGGTTGTGTATAAAATATAGCTTGAAGGCGATTTACAGGTATCGGCACCGTTTGAGTGAATGTCTTGGCCAATAACTTTTATTTTAGGAGCAAGTAAACCTGCACTGTGCAGCTTCTCAATACTGTGTTTTACAAAAGGGCTATTATTTAATGGGTGCATGGCGTCTTCGGTTGGGCACATTACACGGGTAATAAAATAGCCATCTTTTAGTACAGTTGGGAATTCTTCACCCATAATTTGGCCGTTAAAACGCAGTGCATTAACTAATCGGTTAATGGCTTGCTCGGCTTGCTCTAGGGTGGTGTCTTGGTAGCAGTCAAACGTTAAATCAACAACGAACATTTATAGTCTCAAATTATTTTTGCTCTAACAGGGCTAGCAACCTATCGAGTTTTTTCTCAATGCGATCGAGTTGAGATGTTTTAGGCTCAACGATGCTCTGCTCAGGGTTTTTCATTAAATTATGAATTGAATCAGGATTATTTTTATATTGGCTTACTGCGGCAATAATAACCGGCATAGGCACAGGTTGTGCTAAACGGCTTTTAGTTAGGGCAACAGTAGGGGTTTTGCCTTCATCAAGAAGGACTTTAATTGCATCAAATACAACTGCATTCATTAGATTTGTAACTCTTTAATATATAAGCGCAGCAAGTGTTTGCTGCGCGGGTGCTATAGTAGCAACAATACCAAGGCGCATAAAGCCTTGGTATAAGCAGAGGGGGGATTATACCAATTCGCAATAATACTTAATCATTTTGCGGGGCTAAACGGGTCGCTACCTGTGTTAAAAATTTTTCATTTAGAACAAGCAAATAGTGAGTTCTTGTTTAGCTGTAAACACGCTTATCGAACCTCAAAATAGGTCGCATAATTAAGCAAATTAGTATTACTTACTTTCTTGGCGAAGCCTCACATCAAGTTCATCAATTACTTCGCTCCACGCGCCATCTTCTGCTAGCGATTCTGCTAAAAAATGCTGCTGTGATTCATCCCAAAAAGGAGCTTGTTGTAAAAGCGTTGTGTCTTCTAGTGAGTGAGAAGCAATAAAATCGTCAATCTGTTGTTCTGAGCTAGGTAAACCCAATTGTGCAAACAACGTTTTCATATCGTGTTTTGTCGTATCCATATTATTACTCCATCTGATTAAATTAAACCAAGCTTAGAGCCAGACTATAGGCTTTGCTAGTTAAACTCTCGCTGAATTGACGGTATTTTTGCTTTAGGTATATAGTTAACTTGCAGTATAGATAAACATTTTCGCCATACAATTACCAATTACTTTATATACGGTAAATAGTTTGGCAACGTTGAGGGTAGTAAAGCAAAAAGGATACACAATGACAGTCACCTCTAATGAGTACACATTAAGCGTACAATACCTTGCCCCTGAAGATATAAGCACTGCAGGGAGTTTAATCTATCAGGCCTATCATGATGATCCGCTACTTCAAAATTTATTAGGTTATGATCAACATAATATGGCTGCCTACGAGAAAAAATTACGCTCAGTGATACGCGAAGAGCTCAGTGCTTTTTGGCAAGAAAAACTGCCATTAATAGGCTTGTACCGCGATGATAAATTAAAAGCAGTGGCGTGTGTATTTGAGTCGAGCAGCCAATTACAACCAGAGCGTTATTGGCATTGGCGCTTAAAGTTAATGCTGAGCGCAGGGTATTTGCAAACCAACCAACTAATAGAAAAAGAGCAAACAATACGCACTGCGCTTAATGAGATTGGCGATTACTACTATTTAGCGTTTATTGCGGTAGACCCGCACGTGCAAGGCCACGGGCTTGGGCGATACCTGTTACGAGGCTTAGATGATTTAGCAACTAAAAACACAGGGGCTAAAGGGCTTGCCGTTTTTGTTACACGCCAAGAGCATAATACGTTTTTTAAATCAGAAGGATTTAGCACTTTTAAAGCACTTGCCTTTAATAAAGTATCCGGAGAGCTTCTTTTTAAACCATATGCAAAGTAAGTCTGTAAGCGATAAGCGCCATTACGGACATATGCCCGTGAGATATATCTTACATTGGCGTGCGCATTATCAGTTACGGTCGTTCATAAATGCGGCTTTAATGGGGTAAGATGCTGTTTAGTATAGGGTTTTATATTTTTTCATATATATTACGAAAAATTAATTTTGTTTACCTAGTAGGATGAAACCCAAACTCGCGTAGTATTTAACTTGTCAAGACGACATAGCTTAATGACTAAGCTACTGCCAAGGATACGGAATAGGCAACATAGCAGATGCTAGCAGGAAGCATAAAGGACAAGTTAAAAAGGACGCAAGGACGAACTAGGAAGTGCATGAAGCGCTTAGTAGTTGGAACTACTTAAGGATATTTACGGATGAGGCTACAGGAAGTAGCAGGAGCGTTAGTTTACGCAGGATGGCCAAGGCGGCAAGTGGAAAATGCAGGATGCATTTAAAGTGGCAGGAGCTACTTAAAAGGATGACCAAGGATGATGCTACAGCAAGTAGCCAAGCGTTAGTTTACGTGGGTTAGCCAGGATGGTTATGGATTTTGCAGGATGCAATGTTGAGGGTAAATAGGGTTGTTTACTCGTTCAGGGGATGATAATACGGATTTTGGGTCAAGGATAACAAGCAGGATGCTGTAAGAGTGGGGCGTAACTTTTGTTACGCCTTAGTTTTATGTATTAACTTATTTTAGTGGTTTCATTTTAACCCCACCGGTTTTAACGATTAGAGTTAAATTTTGTGTGGCGGCACAACAACGCTTTTTAGCATTTCATTTTCCATAATTAAAATACCTTGATAGGCATTTTCGCCATCACTTGAAAACTCAAACATAAATTCGCTTTTGATCCCCGGTTTGCCATTTTTTAAAATGCCAAAGCGGCGTTTTGTGCACGCTACGCTCATTAACTGAACCTGTAATTGCTCAGCTTGGCGCGCGGCATGACTGTTAGCAGCTTCTGCTACTTTTCGGTTTAGCCAAAATAAGTAAATTACAGCGCCAATGGCGATAAACGTCCACAAAGTAGCCATTAAGAGAACAACCTTCCAATTGCGCGAGCGAGCGTTTCGCTGCGGTTTTCTTTACGTAATAAGCCTAATAAATGTGGGCGTATAGTGGGTATTGCAACTAAATCAGCAAAGATACTGGGAAATAGCTCGGCAATTTGCTGGTGGTGCGCACAATTATCCATAAAAATATGTAAGCGCTCAGGCTCTTCTAGTTGAGAAAAGCATCGCCCTGCAATCGTTAAAAGTACATCTGAATCAGTGCCAACAGATGAGCTTAATGCAGCATCTACTAGTTGTGTACACAGCCCTTGGGCTTGGCCTTTTGAAAGCGAGCGCAGTGCGGCAGTTAGTGCAATTGTATCGTTATTTTCAATGGCAGTGTGGCCATAGGCGACTAAAAGCTCACTGAGTGATGGCGGTATTTCTACATGTTCAAGCATGGCGCTCAAAGGCTGCAATACCTCTAGTGGTAAATGCGGCCAAGCTTTTTGCAAGTTTGCTAAGTTGTTGTCGTTATTTAAGCGCAGTGCAAAATCGGCAATACCTTGTAGCGCAACGCTTTGCCAATCATCAAAACCTAAAGTGCCACTAAAGTACAGCTGGGTGTGCTCGTAATATTTAGAGGCTGGTTGCTTTAACAATACTTTAAGTTGGGCGTTAAAAGCCGCTAATTTATTTGCATTAGGGGTAAACACATAAGGGTTATTATCTAGCTTACCATCGGCTTGCTCGCCGGTTATTTCGCTGCCTAGGGCTTCAATTACCATATTAGCGAAATGATCGCGGCTCGCGCTCACTAATTTACTTTGCTCATCAAGTGGAAACTTTAAAAACCATACATAAGGTTCTTTACTTGCTTTGCTATCCCAAAATTGAATAGCCAGCCATGCATGCCCCGCAAGCGGATAAGGATAAGGAACTTGTGCTTGCTCAATAGCTAAAAACTGTTTTTTATCAAGCTTAGTAATATGCCTGCCAATATCAAAAGCACGCCATTGTGTACCGGCGCCATCTAAAAGTTGGCCAAGTGTCGCTATGTGTTCGCTCATCGTTATCTCAATTGTTTTTACTGCAAAATTGCCTCAATTATACGCCATAGCAGGCATTGAGGGAACAGGGTATAATTGCCCTATAACGTAAAAAGAAGAGTGGTTATGTATCAGCAAACTCAGGCTTATTTAAACCAATTAAGCACACTTTTAAAAAAACATAAGCTGTGGCAAAGCACGCCAATAGAGGCGCATAAATTACAATCTCAAGTGCCTTTTTGTCACGATACCATGGCATTTGAGCAATGGTTACAGTTTGTATTTATTGAAAAAATGCAGCAGTTAATAACGCTTAACCAACCATTGCCGCAAAATTTTGCCATTGCGCCTATGGCTGAAATGGCGTTAGTGGATAAAACCGGCAGCGGCGAAATTATAACGCTACTTAGTGAACTTGATGCTTTTTTAGGTAAACCCAATGACTGAAAAGGGTGAACCTGTAGAGTACGGCGAGCTTAATATTCTTTACCAAGACGAATACTTTGTTGCCATAGATAAGCCCGCAGGCTTATTGGTTCATCGCTCTTTTTTAGATAAATATGAAACCCAGTTTGCAATGCAAATGCTGCGCGACCAATTAGGGCAACATGTATTTCCGGTGCACAGGCTAGATAGACCAACATCAGGTGTGCTGCTATTTGCTTTAAGTTCAGAATCTGCCCGAGACATGAACAAGCTATTTATTGAAGGCACTATTACAAAACGTTATTTAGCGCTTGTACGTGGTTTTGCGCCTGAATCGGTGTTTTTAGATAAACCGTTAAAAGAAGAGCTTGATAAAATAGCTGACAAATTTGCCTCGCAAAATAAAGCGCCACAAGCGGCGCAAACGCAATTTAATTGTCTGCATCAAGCCACGCTACCAATTCCTATTGGTAAATACCCCACGGTGCGTTACTCGCTCGTAGAGTGTTTTCCAAAAACAGGGCGAAAGCATCAAATTAGGCGCCACCTTAATCATTTATCAATACCTATAATTGGTGATGTAAATCATGGTGATAATCAGCATAATCAATTTTTTAGGGAACATTTTGCACTGCGGCGGTTAATGCTATTTGCAACGCAGCTTAGTTTTGTGCACCCTTACACGCATAAACCCATCGTAATTAAAGCGCCACTAGGTGAAGACATGCTTAGTATATGTAAGCAACTAGGTTGGCCACAGCAAGAAAAGGATTATTAATGGCACATATTAGTATTTTTGTAGGCAGCGTTAACGGCGGTGCAGAACGTTTAAGCTACGACGTTGCAAATACAATTGAAAAAGCGGGGCACACTGCGAGCGTTATTAGTGAGGCCTCACTTGATGATATTAAAAACGCCTCACATATATTAGTTGTTACCTCTACCACAGGGCAAGGCGATGTACCTAACAATTTAGCTGGGCTCTACTTTGCTATGAACAGCACATTTCCGATGCTAACTGATAAGCCATTTGGTGTTATAGCCATGGGCGATAGATGCTACGGCGATACGTTTTGCGGTGCAGGGCGCAGCTTTGATGAGCTACTACGTGACTTGCAAGCTAAGCCGGTAGGAAACCGTTTAGAAATAGATGCCTGCGAAGACTTTGAGCCATGGCCTGTAGCAGAGCCGTGGTTAAAAGCATGGCTTGAAAAATTACCAGCTTAGTAACACCAATGCGCAATAATGCTTAATCATTTTGCGGGGTTAAACGTGTCGCTAGCTGCGTTAAAAAATGCTCATTTACGACCGCATGGATGCAGAAGGCAGAGCCATGCAGGAGCAATTGCCGAGAACAACTAAATAGCGAATTTATTGCCTAGCTATTAACACGTTTTTCCGTCCTCAAAATAGAGCACTTAATTAAGCGAATTGGTATTAAACTGCTTATATGTACAAAAAAAGGAGCGCATGCGCTCCTTTTTTAATTATTAAACCGTTGGTTAACTACTTCTTACATCAACCTTAAGCTTTAACTTTTGGCCAGGCTGTAAATACTTTTGGCCGGCTAAGTTATTCCACTTAATAATTTCGTTTACGGTTAAATTAAATTTAGACGCAATACGAGCAAGCGAGTCACCACGGCGTACTTTGTACGTAATGGTGCGATTAGTACTTGCAGTTGCTTGTGGTTTACTCGCTGATTTATAAACAGTGAGCTTTTGATTTAAGCGCAATACTGAGTTTTTCTTCAGTTTATTCCACGAGGCCAACTCATCCATGGTGACATCGTATTCGCGACTAATGTCCCACAGGGTGTCGCCACTTTTAACCGTGTGCGACAGCTTAGTACGGGTGGCTTTATTAGCAGCTAAACGCATTTGCTTAGGTAAATGTTCACTATTAATTGCGCCATCGGTTAAGGGTACTAATAACTGTTGGCCAATACGTATGGTGTTTGACTTTAATTTATTAAGCGAGCGAATAGCACTGGTGCTGGTGGTAAACTTTTTAGCAATAACCGATAGGCTATCTCCGCGCGCCACAGTGTATTGCTGCCAGCGTAAGCGGTCTTTAACATCGGTTTGCGCCAGCTTTTGGCTGAATTGTTCCGCTTTATCGGTGGGTAATAGTAAAAAATGCGGACCGTTAGGGTCGGTCGCCCAGCGGTTAAAGCCTGGGTTTAACCTGTATAGCTCAGTAAGAGTCATATCGGCCATATCTGCGGCCAGTGCTAAGTCAATCTGTGTGCCTACATCAACCACTTCTACAACTTGCGCGTTGATAACCGGTTTCCACTTTACATTAAACTCATCAGCGCGTTTTAATAAATCGGCAAGGGCTAAAAGCTTTGGTACATACGCGGTGGTTTCGCTTGGTAAGTCGAGAGACCAAAAGTCTGTTGGTAAATGCTTTTTACGATTTTTCTTAATCGCACGCATTAAACGCCCTTCGCCTGAATTATAAGCCGCAATGGCGTTTAACCAATCGCCTTCAAGGGTTTTGTGTAAATACGATAAGTAATCAAGGGCAGCACGCGTAGATTGCACTATGTCGCGTCGGCCGTCGTACCACCAGTTTTGTTTTAAATCAAAACGCTCGCCAGTGGCTGGCATAAATTGCCAAATACCCGAAGCACTGCGATTAGAGTAGCCAAATGGGTCAAATGCGCTTTCTACAATAGGTAAAAGGGCGATTTCGATAGGCATTTCGCGCTTTTCTACTTCTTCAACAATAAAGTGTAAATAAGGTTCTGCGCGTTTTGAAATGCGGTCTAAATAAGCTTGATGACGCGCATAGTAATTACGCTCGGTAACAACAGGGCGGTTTTGCGGTACATCAATAGACAGTTGGTAGCGAATGCGCTCCCACACATCGTCAAAAACGGGGGCGTCTTCGCTCTGCTCAACGTGTTGATATTGGGCGTTTACCATCAATGCATTGTTAATATCGTTAGGGCTTGCGCCTTCTAAGCGCTTATTTGCTTGGGTAGCAGCTTGTGCGTCTGAATCTACGGTTGTTAATGTTTGACAACCACTTAGCGCAAGCGCCAAGGCAATTAATAGAGGAGATTTATTCATATATACCAATACATCAGGTAAAAAAACTCGGCGAATACTACCCGTTATGAGTCAACATTGCCACTTAACGACCAACTTTAACATGTTGATAAAACCATTCGCTATTTTTAAACCAATGGTTTTACCTAGGATATACCTAACCACGATGCTGCAAAATTAATTACAACAGGTCAACATATCTTAACTAAAAGTTGTCTTTGAATCGTCTCAGACTTGCAAAGTTTTCCCATGGTTCATTGTTTTTTGTAACCAACACAAATTCTTTTGGAATTAACTCTGTAATAGTAGGTAGGTCGCTGCGCATAAATGGATTAACTTTAAGCTCTTGGCCTATTGTACTTGGCAGTGTAATTTCGCCCTTAGCACGCTGTGCATCTACTTTGTCGCTGTATTGGAGTAGCTCAGGGTTACGCGGCTCAACGGCTTTTGCAAATGCTAAATTAGCTTGTGTATATTCATGCGTGCAATACACTTTACAGGTTTTAGATAGCTCACGTAGCTTATTAAACGACTCCCACATTTGCTCAGGCGTCCCTTCAAATAATCGCCCGCAGCCCCCACTAAAAAGCGTATCGCCGGTAAAAGCCAACTCTTCATGAATATAACAAATGTGATCAAGCGTATGGCCAGGGGTGGTAATAATGTTAAAACGCGTACCCAATACCGCAATGCTATCGCCATCAACCAGTGTATTAGTGATCCCCGCAAACGGACTGTTAATAGGACCGTACACTGCAATGTTAGAAAACTGTTTTACAAGCTCGGCTACGCCACCGGTATGATCGCTATGATGATGGGTAATTAAAATGCCACCAAGTTGTAAGTTATGCTCTGCTAAATGCGCCATAACGGGCTGTGCGTCGCCTGGGTCAACCACCCACGCTAGGTCGCTATTATGGGTAGTTAAACACCAAATATAATTGTCAGAAAATGCTTTAATTGCTTTAACTTGCACCATATTAATTTGCTCTATAAAGTGACGGGTAACACCTAGTATAACGAGCTATAAAAATGAAACCAGCCCTTAGTTTTCAAGAAGGACCCAAACCGCTGTCATGGCAGCAGTTCCCTCATGGGGATTATTTACGTGCTGACATTGAACAAAAAATGGATCAATGGCTGCCGCGTATGTTTGGTTACCATATGCTTAAATTAGGTAATTTAAGTGGCGAGCTTAATACCAGCATAAGCACTATAAAACACCAAGTATGTGTTGCCGAAGAGGGGCCTTACACAGGTGTAATAGCCGATATAGACGAACTGCCTTTTTATGAGCACAGTGTTGATGCGTGTATTTTAAGCCACTGCTTAGAGTATCACTCAGACCCACATCACATATTACGCGAGGCGCATCGTACACTTATACCCGGTGGTTACATTGTTATTACCGGATTTAATCCGTTTAGTTTATGTGGATTGGCGCAAATGTTGCCCTTTAGCGGCCAAAAGCTGCCGTGGACGGGGCGTTTTTTTACGCCTGCGCGGGTAAAAGATTGGCTTAATTTATTGGGGTTTGAAATTATTAGCGATGAGCGCTTTATTTACTCATCTCTTGCGCGTGGTAACAGGCTTTCGCGGTTTGCATTTTGGCGCAGCTTTGCCAAACAGTATTTAAAACCTATGGGGAGTGTGTATATGCTGGTGGCGCGAAAACGCGTGGCTCCGCTTACGCCTATAAAACCTAAGTGGCATGCAAGGCCGCAGTTTTCACCTGTAAAGGGGGCAGGGCTTAGACAAACATCAAAGCAGCACTTTAAACAGTGTGAGCAAAAAAATAATAATAGTTAAAAAATGTAAGTAGGCACTTTTTAACCCAGCCATGAGCCTTACACTCATGGCACTAAAAAGTGCAAAAGCTTTAACGGGTTAAGGTTGATACCCTACATCATCAAGTAGGTTGCTACTGCCTGCAGCGTCACGGGCCAAATCGTCAACTATTTCGTTATATTTATGCCCGCTATGTCCCTTTACCCATTTCCATGTAACCGTGTGCTCGCTACAAGCGCTATCAAGTCGCTTCCATAAATCAACATTTTTAACCGGCTTTTTTGCCGATGTTTGCCAGCCCCGTTTTTTCCAATTTGCAATCCACGACTCAATACCCTGCTTAACATACTGGCTATCTGTGGTGAGGTTAACGGTGCAAGGGCGGGTGAGTGATTCAAGGGCAACAATGGCAGCGAGCATTTCCATACGGTTGTTTGTGGTTAGCTTATACCCTTGGCTTAATTTTTTTTCGTGGCCGTTATAAATCATAAAAATACCATAACCACCAGGGCCCGGATTACCTAAACATGAGCCATCGGTGTAAATCTCTACGGTTTTTTGCACTGTTTTACCTTGATATTATGTACAATAAAGTGATTATAGAAAGATACCAGAGTCAGGCTAAATTCGATATGGCACGTAGACAAATAGTTTTAGATACAGAAACCACCGGCATCGACCCCAAACAGGGGCACCGGATTATAGAAATTGGGTGTGTAGAATTAATAAACCGACGTTTAACCGGTAATAATTTTCATGTTTACATTAACCCACAACGCAGCATTGAAGAAGAAGCAATAGATGTTCACGGTATTACCAACGAGTTTTTACGTGATAAACCACTTTATCGCGATATAGCGCAAGAGTTTTTTGACTACATTAAAGGTGCAGAGCTTGTAATACATAACGCCCCGTTCGATGTGAGCCATATGGATAACGAGTTTGCGCTGCTTAACCAAGGCTACCCAAATACGCACGAGTACTGCCAAGTTCTCGACACCCTTAAAATGGCGCGTGACTTGCATCCTGGTCAAAAGAACAACCTAGATGCTTTGTGCCGCCGTTACGATATAGACAACGCAAAACGAACATTACACGGCGCATTACTGGATTCTGAAATTTTAGCCGATGTTTACCTTGCCATGACTGGCGGGCAAACCAAGCTAAACTTAAACCAAAATAAAGATGACGGCAGCGAGCAACAGACTGGTGGCATAAGACGCTTAAGTAGTGACCGAGCACCTTTAGTTGTATTGCGCGCAAACGACGCTGAGCAAAGCGCACACGAAGCACGACTCGATCTTATAGACAAAGAAGGCGGCCACTGTTTATGGCGCGCTGAATAAGGCCAACTATGAAAACGATGTATTTTATAACTGTACTGTGCGCCACCTCACTGTTTAGCGCCAGTGCGTTTGCCGTTAAGCAAGTAGAGCTGCTTAAACGCGACGGCGAACAAAATGAAATACCGCTGCTAGATAACCGTTTTCGTATAGACAGCCAATTAGACGAAATAACCTTACTATTTTTTAGAAAGCCAGGTTCGCCCGCGGTTATTTTAGTCAGGCCCGATGGCAGCAAGTACTTTGCCACTAACGCCGTTAAAGATCCCAACCTCGATTGGTTTGATGAGCTTAGTTACGACTTAATCACCATAAAAAAACCGATGGCTGGCCCATGGCAAGTTATTGGCCGCATTTTGCCCGACAGCCGCATTGTGGTGTTAGGGGAAGTGTCTTTAAAAGCACAGCCATTACCTCCTATGTTATTTAGAGGCGAGACAATAAAAATAACGGGCGAAATTTTAAATGATGATGAGCCTATCGATGCTAACTTATTCACAGATGTAGTTAGCCTAAACGTTGACTTTGTAAGTACCAACGATGAAAGCTATGCAAACTTTGGTGCAGGCACTCAAGAAGTTGCCGAATTTAAAGACGATGGCCGCGGCTTTGATGAACGCCCTAACGATGGAGTGTTTACTGGCGAATTTAAATTAGACTTTCCAGCAGGGCAGTGGACACCAGAACTCTATATAGCGACCCCCTTATTACAGCGACGGATTGTGCAAGACCCTATCATTGTGCATGAACCGCCATTTAAATCTGAGGTCGCACTGGCAGAGCTTGATACTGACGATCACCAGCTATCTATTAATATAGATAGCAACATAGTTAAACCCGAAACTGTTATTGTGCAGGGAAAAATTTATTACCCTAACAATGAAGAGCAAATGTTCACTATTGACGCGCAAGCGGGTGATACACGCCAACTAGCAATTAAAAACTATGATTGGGGAAGATACAGCGTTGAACTGTCTGTTTTTGGCACTAATATAAACGGTCGTGAGTTTATGGCCACAATACCAACATACAAATTTGAGATAGAAAGGCCAATAGAAGCAGTACCAGAAATAGACCCTGCTACGCTTATTGATCAAAACCTGGCCTTGGAAGCTGAGCCCGTTGAAGAAAAAATGGCCACTTCTACATTAGTGACTTTAATCGTGGGCTGTAATTTGCTCATTTTATTGTTAGGGTGGTTAGCAATTCGTATTTTTGTACAGAAAAAGCCAATCAAATTTAACTTTAAACTGCCTTTTTTAAACAAAAAGAAAGTAAACGATGAGAGCAACGCCGATGCAGAAAAAAATCAAGTCGGCAAAAATGGCTCAAAAAGTGACAAATCAGGTGAAATTTTAAACCTTTCGATGTCAGATGACTAAAAAACCTGTAAAAAAACAAAAAAGCCCTTGACGAAGTAGGGGCTGATTCGTATTATTCACGCCGCTGCAAAGGGAGACCTAAGCAGAAACGAAAATGCGGAGTGGTAGTTCAGTTGGTTAGAATACCGGCCTGTCACGCCGGGGGTCGCGGGTTCGAGTCCCGTCCACTCCGCCAATTTTCGACAATTTGTAAGTAGACGCTGGAGTGGTAGTTCAGTTGGTTAGAATACCGGCCTGTCACGCCGGGGGTCGCGGGTTCGAGTCCCGTCCACTCCGCCAACACTTACACAACATATGGTTGTAAAACATATTCTTATTATGGAGTGGTAGTTCAGTTGGTTAGAATACCGGCCTGTCACGCCGGGGGTCGCGGGTTCGAGTCCCGTCCACTCCGCCAATAAGAAAAAATAACAGTTTAAATATGCGCTGGAGTGGTAGTTCAGTTGGTTAGAATACCGGCCTGTCACGCCGGGGGTCGCGGGTTCGAGTCCCGTCCACTCCGCCACTATTTAAACACTGTTATGTTACAAAATTTGTATGCTGGAGTGGTAGTTCAGTTGGTTAGAATACCGGCCTGTCACGCCGGGGGTCGCGGGTTCGAGTCCCGTCCACTCCGCCAACAAATTTAGTAATGACAAGTAATATGATATCTCTGCGGAGTGGTAGTTCAGTTGGTTAGAATACCGGCCTGTCACGCCGGGGGTCGCGGGTTCGAGTCCCGTCCACTCCGCCATTTGATATCGTAACAAAATTAGTAAGTGCATTACCCCATGCACATACCACTGCGGAGTGGTAGTTCAGTTGGTTAGAATACCGGCCTGTCACGCCGGGGGTCGCGGGTTCGAGTCCCGTCCACTCCGCCACTTGTTATTTCCTCAATAGCAAGCTTATAAAATCCTTGGTTAAATAATTTTATAAATTACCCTTTGGCTATCAGCTATCAGCTATCAGCTATCAGCTATCAGCTATCAGCTATCAGCTATCAGCTATCAGCTATCAGCTATCAGCTATCAGTCATAATTTACACGTAAACCGTAGTAGATTTGAATTAAAAACTCATAGCTTAATTTTTAGTTTAGTTCATAGCTTTACGTGTTATCAGAATTCAAATTGTCCTTTAAAGTAGTTTATATGGCTTGAGGATAAGTCATAGCGCCGCAGATGTAAAAAGCTTATCTTTATAGTGAAGTGTTAGAGAGGGACGCTGTTGATGACACAGGCTTTTTCAGGGCTTCTGATACTGTTGCACTTTGCTAAAAGATTTATCGCTATTAGAAAGCGACGTTACTTTCCCGTTAGTGTTGTTTTAAAGCTGTGGTGATGGGTTTTGTTTCTCATAAAAGTTTACCTATAATATCACGCTTACTTATAGGGATATTTTATGATTGAAGTGATTGGCTTAAATAAGCAGTTTGTTACCAACGTGGTTTATCGTGATTACAATAAAGTGTTTAGCAGCCAAAAAATATGCATCGAAGCACCTAATGGCCAAGGGAAAACAACTCTATTGATGATGTTAGCGGGGCTTGAAACTTACGAAAGTGGTGAGTTTTTGTTTTCTGGAAACGCGTTAACCGAACCACATAAGCAAGTTGCTATAGCCTCTGACAGTATTGCTTTACCCGACTTTTTAACAGCAAAGCAAATAATTAACTTAACCTCAAATACATTTGGCTGTTGTTGGCTAACAGCTATAGTCGATGGGTTTAATTTTAATGAATTTCTAAATACACGCTTTGACGCTCTATCATCAGGTAACCAAAAGAAGTGCCAGTTAATTTTAGCACTTATGCGTGATGCACCGTATTTACTGTTAGATGAACCCAGTGCAGCGCTTGATCAAGCGAGTATTGAGTATTTATTAATTTTACTTGATGAATATTTAGTAAATAAGCCACAAGGTCAAATAATTATCACTTGTCACGAGCCCGAGCCTTTTTTACTGCATGGCTTTGAGTGTATGCCTTTATGATTGCAAATTTAAAACAATCAATTGGCCAATACCGCTCTTTTATGGATTATCGTTTTCTGGCATACAAGACTGAACTTACACAATTATTATTACAACTGAAAAGCTTTGGGGTGTTATTTTTAGTGGTGTTGGGCTCGTCAGTGTTGGGTTTGATATTGCTACTTTTTTTAGGGCTTGGAAAAATTATTGATAGTAGTGATGCACCTCAATATGGTGCGCAAATGGCTTGGCTGTATTTGCTGCTACAAAGTGTAATGTTAAGCGCAATGAAGACTGCAATAAAAAACTCAGCCCAACGAGCGTTTCAACAGACATTGGTAAAGCGGTATTGGCTTGGTTTGATGGATATAAAGCTTTTGCTGTTAAGTAATGGCTGGTTGATTGCAAGCCTTGTTATTACGATTGACCTGAGCATAAACCAGTGGCTTAGGGTGCCGCATTTTTTGGTGTTTTTACTATTACAATTTACGCTCGGCATTTTATGCTTATACAAGCCAATAGCGCTTGTTTATGGATTTTTGTTATCTGCAATGTGGCTAATGTTACCGTTTGATGTAAGTCCACTGACTTATCAGTGTGGCTTTGTGCTGTTATTTACCTTAAGCACCTTAATGGTACCTTTTAATTTTGCAGCTAAGTTAGAGCTAAGCTCACTTACAGGCTTTTGGCTAATGTTTTTTATACACAACAGCTGGACTTTGATTTGGCGAGGTGCTTTATTGTTGTGCGTATTTATGGCGTTTGAGGTACTACTACAAGAGCGCGCTAATTTAGCTGATATATTTAGTATTTTGTCACTAGCTTTTGTGGTGTTGCTTAATAGTTCATTACAATTTGATTGTAGTCATCTACATCAACAATATAGTGTGTTTTTTAAAATGCAGAATAAGCAAACAGCATTTTTTATTGGCCAATTTGTTCCTAGTTTAATTGTGCTCTTACTTTCGCTTATTGGTTTTTTTGCTTTATTCAACCAAGCAAGTGGCTTGTTGCTATTAACTGGCATTATTTGGTGCACACTCCAACAAGCTATCGTGCAAAAAAAACCAGCGCATTACGCGCTGGTTTGGATGATCACAACAGGCGGACTGTTGGCTGCGTTAACCTAACGGGTTAAGCTGCATCTGCTTTGCTGTCTTCACTTTTACGTGCGGCTTTGCCTGCTAATAAATCAGCTGGGTCAAAGTCATCAACGTTAATTACGTCTAAGCGGGCTTTTTCAACAGCGGCTAATTTATCAGCTTCTGCTTGGCTTAATATGCCAGCTTCAAGACCCATTTGCGCTACTTTATCAAGTTGGAAGAATGGCAGTTTAAGGCCTTTTTCTTTACATACTCGTTCAAATAACGGTTCTACAGCCAGTACATCTTTAAGTGTTTGCTCTTGACGGCCAACTAGGTTTAGTGGCTCATCTTTTAAGTAAACATAGCTCGCTAAACGGTTACGCGTTTCGCTAGGTACTTGAAGTAGTTGTGCTAGTTTATGCTCAAGTTTGTCGGTAGGTTTACGAACCGGGCGACCAAACGGGAATAACAATACTTTTAATACGCCACGTAATGGGGCAGAGGGCATGTTATTGATTAAATCAGCAAGGGCACGTTGGCAGTGGTAAAGATGATCCTGACAGCTCCATTTTACTAGGGCTAAATCTTCTTGTTTACGGCCTTCGTCGTTATAACGTTTAAGTGTTGCAGACACTAAATATAAGTAACTTAGTAAGTCACCTAAACGTGCTGAAATACGTTCTTTACGTTTAAGCGAGCCACCAAATACCGCCATGCTAATGTCAGACATAAGCGCAAGCGATGCACTAAAGCGTGATGCTATACGGTAAAACTCTGCGGTGTCGTCTTTGTACGGTACGCTAGTAAAACGTGCACCACTAAGCGCAAGCCACTTAGTACGTACAAGGTTCGACATTGTAAAGCCAATGTGGCCCATTAGCGCTTTATCAAATACGTTAAGCGCTTCTTCGCGGTCTTCAATTTCACAAGCACCAAGCTCGGTTAGTACAAATGGATGACAGCGAATTGCACCTTGACCATAAATAATCATATTACGGGTCAAGATGTTGGCACCTTCTACTGTTATAGCAATAGGGGCACCTTGATAGCCACGACCTAAATAGTTATTTGGCCCAAGCATAATCCCTTTACCGCCAAGTACGTCCATTGCATGAATGGTCGACTCGCGCATTTGCTCGGTAAGGTGGTATTTAATAATAGCTGAAACAACCGATGGCTTTTCACCTAAATCTACCGCACCCGTTGACATACTAACTGCTGCATCTGAGCTGTAAGCGTAACCTGCAAGTTTAGCCAGTGACTCCTCAACACCTTCCATTTTACCAATAGGTAAACGGAACTGACGACGAATACGGCTGTATGCCCCTGTTGCTACGGCAATTGTTTTAATGCCACCGGCAGAGTTTGATGGCAATGTAATTGCACGGCCAACCGATAAACATTCAACCAGCATGCGCCAGCCTTGGCCAGCCATTTCTGGGCCACCAATAATGTAATCAAGGGGTACAAAAATATCTTTACCGCGAGTCGGGCCATTTTGAAATGGTACGTTAAGCGGGAAGTGGCGACGACCAATTTCAACACCTGGCGTGTTAGTTGGAATAAGTGCACAGGTAATGCCTGGCTCTTTGTTGTCGCTTAGTAAACCATCTGGATCTTGTAGTTTAAAGGCAAGACCAAGTACTGTAGCCACTGGTGCAAGAGTAATGTAACGCTTGTTCCAAGTAAGGCTAATACCTACTACTTCTTCACCGTTCCATTGCCCTTTACACACAACACCGTAATCAGGAATTGAGCTCGCGTCAGAGCCTGCTTCTGGCGAGGTTAATGCAAAACATGGAATTTCTTGGCCTTGGGCTAAGCGCGGTAAATAATGATTTTTTTGATCTTCTGTACCGTAGTGCTGTAGTAATTCACCAGGGCCTAACGAGTTAGGTACACCTACAATTGACGATAGTAAGGTCGATTTACTGGTTAACTTTTGCAGAACACAAGATTGTGCAAACGCAGAAAACTCTAAACCGCCGTATTCTTTTTTGATGATCATGGCAAAGAATTTATTATCTTTTAGATATTGCCATACATCTTGCGGTAAATCGGTAAGCTCGTGTGTTGCTTCCCAATCATCTAGCATGCTACATACTACTTCTACAGGGCCATCAATAAAGGCTTGCTCTTCAATAGTCAGCTTTGGTACTGGGTATTGGTGTAGCTTTTTCCAATCTGGGTTACCACAAAACAAATCAGCTTCCCACCACGTAGTACCGGCATCGATTGCTGACTTTTCAGTGTCAGACATGCTTGGCGTTACTTTTTTAAAGGTAGTAAAAATCGGCTTGATAATATATTGCTGACGAATGCCAGTAACAGAAAGAGGAACTGCGATGATCAAAAAGATCAACCAGCTAATTAAACCAAAAGCACCTGCAAAGGTACCAATTAGTAATGTTGCGGCAGAAACACCAAGTGCTGTGTTCCAACTCGCTCTGTGGTAAACCGCGATGCTGAGCAGTGCGATTAAACCGAGTGTAAATATGAGTGTCATTGCTTATTCCTTAATAGAGGTCAGACCACCTCAGTTAGAGTAGCGCTAGTGAGCGTAAGTTTCAAGTACATTACAGCGTTAAATTAACGACAAACTAGCCATTATGCTTATCATTATTCCCTTTATAAGGAACAAGCATGCACCACTGCTGTGTTTAATTCAATCACAGCAATTATTTAAGCACTAAAAATCAGTAAATCAGCTAGCCAAAAAAGTTTTTTTAAGTAAGTATGTCTGTTGTAGCGCACAGTAAAGTACAGCGCTATTTATACGTATTTTTTAAGGGTTAGTTTATTAATGTGTGAATTACTTGGCATGTCAGCCAACGTACCTACGGATATTTGTTTTAGTTTTTCAGGTTTATTAGAGCGCGGTGGTAATACTGGCCCGCATAAAGATGGCTGGGGTATCACGTTTTACGAGGGTAAAGGGTGTAGAACCTTTAAAGATCCTGAGCCAAGCTATCAATCAGAAATCGCCAAGCTAGTAAAAGCCTACCCCATTAAAAGTGTGTCGGTAATTAGCCATATTCGCCAAGGCAACCGTGGCCGAGTGTGCCTTGAAAATACCCATCCGTTTACCCGTGAGCTTTGGGGACGCGAAATTACCTATGCACATAATGGCCAGTTATCTAACTATCACGATTTGAAACCACAATATTATCGCCCTGTGGGTAACACCGACAGTGAGCTGGCGTTTTGTTGGTTGCTAGATAAAATTCGTGAAAAATACCCAAAACGCCCCTCTAATATGGCCTCTGTATTTAGATATGCGGCTAAGCTTTCACATACGTTACGTGAAAAGGGCGTATTTAATATGTTATTGACCGATGGCGTATTTGTATTGGCGTATTGCACTAATAACTTACACTACATAACGCGCCGTGCGCCATTTGGTAAAGCAACGTTAATTGATGCCGATATGGTGGTTGATTTTAACGAAGAAACCACCCCAAACGATGTAGTAACAGTAATAGCTACACGGCCATTAACCAACGACGAACGCTGGCAAAAAATGCAGCCAGGGGAGTTTGCGTTATTTAAAATGGGCGAATTAATTTAGTTAAATAGCCTAAAAGCAAACACAAAAAAACGCGATATAAAATCGCGTTTTTTTGTGTTTGCTATCACCGTGTTTACGGCGCTTCTGATCTTACTTCGCTGCTCTCGCTTACTGGAGTAGAAACAGGCTGGGTAACGGTAAATGAATTCATTTGTACTTCAAACTGCTCCATGCCTTTTTCTCCTTTCCACATACGTACTAGCATGTAGTCCATTTCGGGTGCAAACCAGGCAAGGGCTTGGCGTTTATCGTTATCGTATAAACGTTTTACTTTTATAGCTTCTACGTTACCAATTGGCAGCGAAATCATTTCTTTGCCAACCACTTCAAAGTTGTAGTCGCGGCGATTGCCTTTTTTATCAATAAGCGGAAACGAAAAATAAGTTTCGCCTTTTTTTAAGCCTTCGCGTACTTGTACTTGATACGAAATAGCATCTTGAAATTGGTCAGTCCATTCGCACTTTAGCGGGTATTCGCTAGTGCTGCTGGTGACCACTTTATTTTGTGTATCAAAGTCTATTTTATAATCTTTATCTGGGCCGGTGCCGGTACGCACCATATTGTAATGATGAGGAGTGACTTTGTTATCTAAAAAAGTAAATACTGAGGTTTCTTCTCGCTTGTCAGAGAAAATCATCCACTCAATATTGCTGTGATAAGTAAGTTGATATGTTTGCTCGCCAACTTTTTTAAGTTCGCGTACTGCCTCGCCATGATTTTTACCTTTGCGTAAAATATCGTAGCTGGCTTGATACTCTGTTAGTTCGCCTGCAATTAGGCTAGTAGGAAGTAAAGCGCCCACACATAACAGCAGGGCACTTATTTTTTTATTGTGGGTAGTGCGCGCCGTGTGCAGGAAGTTGTTTTTCGTCAAGAACTGCATAATCTGCTTCCATAGTAAGTCTGTGTTCACTGAACCACTTGACCACCAAAGGATAAATTATATGCTCTTGTTCGTGCACGCGTTTAGCTAATGTTTCTGCTGTATCATCCTTGAGTACAGGTATTTGCGCTTGAAGAATAACGGGACCGCCGTCTAACTCTTCAGTTACAAAATGAACACTTACGCCATGAACATCGTCTTTTGCATCAATTGCTCTTTGGTGGGTATTCAGCCCCTGATACTTAGGCAACAAAGATGGATGAATGTTCAACATTTTTCCAACATATTTTTGCACTAAGCTAGGAGTAAGAATACGCATAAACCCAGCTAATACAACTAGATTTGGCATAAAAGAGTCAATAACGTTCATTAATTGCGCATCATAGGCCTCGCGCGAGTCAAAATCTTTGTGACTGAGCACTTTTGTAGCAATACCTGCTTGTTTTGCACGCTCAAGGCCGTAAGCGTCTGCTTTGTTACTTATAACAGCCGCTATGTGTCCGTTTATTTCGCCGCGTTCGCAGGCATCAATAATGGCTTGTAAATTAGAACCACTACCCGATATTAATACCACTAAGCGAATGGGTGCCATTACTTAGCACCACCTACAATTTCTACTTGCTCTTCGCCGGCAACAGCATCTTGAATTTCACCAAGGTGCCATGCGTTTTCGCCAAGCTCTTTTAAAATGCTTAAGCTTTGCTCTAGCGCGTCGCCTGGTACTACTAATACCATGCCTACACCACAGTTAAATGTACGGTACATTTCGTGCGTAGTAATATTGCCGTTTTCTTGTAACCAGTTAAAAACGGTTGGCCACTGCCAGCTATCGCCTTTAACTACTGCTTTTGCATAATCAGGTAATACACGCGGAATGTTTTCCCAAAAGCCGCCGCCAGTAATATGCGATAGGGCATGCACGTCTACTTGCTTAAATAATTCAAGTAAAGGTTTAACGTAAATACGGGTTGGCTCTAGTAAGTGCTCGCCTAGTGTTTTGCCGTCAATAACTTGGTTCGTATCGGCGTTTGATACTTCAAGCACTTTACGAATTAAAGAAAAGCCGTTTGAGTGCGGACCGCTAGAGGCAAGGGCAATAAGTTGATCGCCGGCTGCTACTTTTGTGCCATCAATAATTTTAGATTTTTCTACTACACCGGTACAAAAACCGGCCATGTCGTAGTCTTCACCATCGTACATACCTGGCATTTCAGCTGTTTCGCCGCCAATCAGGGCACAGCCAGAAATCTCACAGCCTTTACCAATACCGGTTACTACATCGGCCGCTGTGTCTACATCTAGTTTACCTGTTGCATAGTAATCTAGAAAAAACAGGGGTTCAGCGCCTTGTACTATTAAATCGTTTACACACATTGCAACTAAATCAATACCTACAGTGTCGTGTTTTTTTAAGTCGATAGCTAAACGTAGTTTAGTACCTACACCGTCAGTACCTGCTACTAGTACTGGCTGTTTGTAACCTTCTGGAATTTCGCAAAGAGCGCCAAAACCACCAATTCCGCCCATTACTTCTGGACGACGCGTTTTTTTAACTACGCCTTTAATACGCTCAACAAGTGCATTACCAGCGTCGATATCTACGCCCGCGTCTTTATAGCTTAATGACTGTTTTTGTTCGCTCACAGGTTTTCCTCAAATAATTGCTTGGGGTTGCTTTTCGATAGCTTAGAAACGCGCGTATTTTACAACAATTGCAACTGCGCGGCTAGCTCAAATATAGTTTTGAAATAATTAACAAGGACACTTGTCCGCTATTAGTTTGTTAATTGCACAAAAAAAGCACCCCTGGGTGCTTTTTAGTTATTTATGCTTTGGCAGTTAGTATTGCTCTAAGTGGAGCAGGGTAACCTTCAATGGTTTTACTGGTATCGTTTGGGTCTAAAAAATCAACTAACGATTCGTTTTCCATCCAGTCGGTTCTGCGTTGCTCATCAAGCGTGGTAATTGCGCAATCTTTTATTTGCACATCTTTAAAGCCAACGCGTTCCATCCACAGTTTTAGTGCAGCAGTACTTGGAATAAACCAAACGTTGCGCATTTTTGCGTAGCGGTCGGTAGGTACCAGTACTGTGTTTTCATCGCCTTCAATTACTAACGTTTCTAGTACGAGTTCGCCACCTGGGCGAAGCTGCGCTTTTAACTGCGCTAAAAAATCGATAGGCGAGCGGCGGTGATACAGCACCCCCATAGAAAACACCGTATCAAACGCTTTAAGCTCGGGTAGTGCTTCTACACCTAATGGTAATAAATGCACGTTTTCGTCTGGGTTGTAATGTTTAATGGCCTGAAATTGACACAAAAATAAATCAGAAGGGTCAATACCCACTACAAATTCAGCGCCTTCACCACGCATACGCCATAAGTGGTAGCCAGAGCCACAGCCTATATCTAATACTGTACGGCCTTTTAATGGCTCAATATGGGGAAGCAGGCGGTCCCACTTCCAATCGCTGCGCCACTCAGTGTTTATTTCAATACCGTGTACAGTAAAGGGGCCTTTGCGCCATGGCATCATGCGTTTTAATAAATGCGTGGCTTGTTTTTGCTCGCCTTCGCTCATCTCCCCCGGTGCGCCAATTTCTACTTTAGTGGCGATATCAACGTGGGTTGTTTTTACTTCTGGCAAATTTTTAAGTACTTTTTGCCATTTTGGTAAATCGCCATGGCTTGCCTCGTTTTGCCAATGCTTTAATTGAGCGGGCAGGGTTTCTAGCCAGTGGCTAAGCGGGCTTTGTGCAATTGCTGCGTAAAATTGGTTAAACCATTGAGACATAAGTCACTCTCTTTATTTAATTGCTACCATTGAGCAAAAATTAAAACATTGATACCACACCTGCGTTTGGCTAAAACCAATGTCGCTTAAACGATTAAAGTGAGTGCTTAGCGTATCGGGGCGCATCACGTTTTCAATGGCAGTACGTTTTTGGCTTATTTCAAGCTCTGAGTAGCCATTGTGGCGTTTAAAGTCGTGGTGCAAATCAATTAATAAATTATCGCACTGCTCGTTTTCGGCTTTAATTTTTTCGCTAAGGAGCAGGACGCCACCGGGTTTTAAGTTAGCGTAAATTTTTTCAAGCACGGCTTGGCGCTGTAATGGCGGAATAAATTGCAAGGTAAAATTCATGGCCACTACCGACGCATTTTGAATCTCAAGCTCGTTAATATCGCCTAAAGTTACTGTAACAGGCACGTCTGACTTAAAGCCTTGTAAATGTACCTTACAACGCTCAACCATAGCTTGTGAGTTATCTACAGCTATAATGTGGCAGTTATCGGTGCGAATATTACGGCGCATGCTTAGGGTAACCGCAC
The DNA here is from genome assembly GCF_028599255.1 of Pseudoalteromonas sp. Angola-7. Taxonomy (NCBI): domain Bacteria; kingdom Pseudomonadati; phylum Pseudomonadota; class Gammaproteobacteria; order Alteromonadales; family Pseudoalteromonadaceae; genus Pseudoalteromonas; species Pseudoalteromonas sp. Angola-7. Next base: position 38,231 of record NZ_JAQREL010000002.1, on the reverse strand, counting down.
CAAGCGAGCAGCCTAAATCGTAAAGGTTTGAATTACTTTGCGCATATTCACCGGCCAATTTACCCATAGTGCTTACAATGGTGGCATACCCAGGCACAGAGCGCTGGATCATATCCGGAAAAACCTCAACCACATTTTGGTCAAAGCTAAAATCTTTTACTTGTTGCTCAGAGGCGTAAATACTGTCTTTTATACTCACTAAGGCAGTCTCTTTAAAAATAATGGCACTATTTTAACATTTTATACTGGATAGTCAGTGATAAATTCAGTAGCTTGGCTAGAATTATGAATAATAAGTATAAAAGAGAACGTTAAATGAGCAAAAGTAAGGTAATTAGCACAGACGATATATTAGCAACCCTATGTCATTCAGTGACGGGTGTTCTGTCATCAGCCAGTGGTAACGAAATTAGCTACTCGGCTATGGTGCAAAAAATAACGCGCACCTGTATGCGTCCAGACATTGGCTGTTTTGTATTATTTGATGGTGGCTTTACAGGGCTGGTAGTCACTAATTTTACAGCGCAAGCGGCAATGGAAATTTACGGCGATTACATGCGCAATATGGGCATGCCTGAAGAAGAAATTGCCCACAGTCATTTATCAGATGACGTTTCAAATGTAATGGGCGAGCTGATGAACCAAATTGTTGGTGACTTCACTTCTAAAGTGCGTGAGCAGTTACATACCTCTATTACGCAAAACCAGCCAAAAATGATGGCGATTAATAAACAAGTGCAAATATCGGTTGATACCACTATGGATCGTCCACAAGCACGCCGCGTAACCTTTACTACGCGCAACCAAAATATTTTTTACCTAGAGCTGGCAATGGATAAAACAGAGTTTATTAAACTACACGACTTCGACATTGTAGAAGCCATAGACCCTGATGACATTATCGAAAACGAAGCTAAGCAAAAGGCTGAAAAAGCAAAAGCTAAGTCAAAAGAAGCAGAACAAGATGATGCCGATGATGACTTTATGGCTGAGCTAGGGCTGTAATGTAGGTTGGGTTGAGCGAAGCGAAACCCAACGTGCTTTTGAGCTGTCAGTTTTAAGCTATCAGCGGTCAGTAGAAAAGTTACCAAAGAGAACGCGATTTTAAATCGCGTTTTTTATTGAGAACTTTGATTACGAGTTAGGTTGTATTTATTTTTCGCTGACCGCTGACCGCTGACCGCTGACCGCTGACCGCTGACCGCTGACCGTTCATGAATAAGGATTCTCTCCCATCGCTACCACCACACAAAAAATCCGTAAATCTAACTCTAACTGATGGTATTGGGGCTCCATGTGGCAGCACAATTTATAAAAGCTCTTGTTGTGGTCTTTTTCTTTAAAGTGGGCGAGTTCGTGTACGACTAGCGCTTTTAATAGTGGCTCGGGTGCGCGCAGTAAATCGCTGTTTATGGCTAAATCGTGCTTACGGGTTTTACCTTGCATGCGGTAGGTGTGAGTACCGAGTGCGTTGGTAACCATATCACCTTGTTTTTTAAATGCAGCGCGGCCAAACGGTGGGGCGTTTTTTAAATACTGTTTTTTTAAATCAGTGGCGTAGCTATAAAGTAGTTTATCGGTGGTTATAGTATGCGGTTGCGGGTACTTTTTAAGTAAGTAGTCACATACCTTATTGTTATTTATAAGGCTTAATACTTGCTCAACAATGTTAGCTGGGTAGCCGGTAAAGTAACGTGCGTATTCACTCATTTGTATTCTCTATTTAAAAAAGCGTTGGCTGGTGGGCTTCTTTTTCGCCGCTGAATGGATTTAATACTGGGTGATTATACCCTAGGTCTTCACAAAACTGCCTAGCGAGTAGTGGAGATTCACGGTTATCGGCAGTATGAAAAAAAACATACGGGGTTTTTCCCTCATCAAGCCATTGTTTTACTTTATTGAGCCACGGTTTATAAAAGGGTTTATAGTCGTTTTGTAAATCGGCTATTACAAAGCGTGCCATCGGCTGCGAGCCAGTAGCTATTGCATGTACCGGTAAGTGGGGCTTTTTTTGTTGTGCATCTATTATAGCCTCGGTGGTGGGCTTTACTGCAAAAAGCGCACGGGTATCCATAGAAATACGGTTTATATTATTTGCCATTAATAGCTGATTAAGGGCAATTTCGGCCTCACCTTTTTTAAAAAAACCACTATGGCGTACTTCTACGCCGTAATTTAGCTCTTTGGGGAGCAAGCTAATAAATTGCGTTAATTTAGGTAAATCGCTTGGACCAAACGCTTTGGGTAATTGCAGCATTATTTGCCCTGTTTTTTCAAGTATTGGGGCAAATAACGTAAGCCAGTCATTAAGTTCTGTTTGAACATTACTAAGCGCAAGCTCGTGGCTAAAGCGACGATGAAACTTAAACGTAAATTTAAAGTCCTCGGGTACGCTTTGAGCCCAGCGTAAAACAGTGCTTGGCGCTGGGTCTGCGTAAAAGCTGGTATTGCCTTCAACTGAATTAAAATGCTGGGCATATTGGCTTAGCATATCGGCATTTTTACATTGGCGGGTAAATAAGTTGCCTTTCCAGGCGCTGCTCGACCACTGAGGGCATCCAATATATAACATAAAAAGGGTGGCTTAATGACTTCGTGGCGTAAGTGTACCAAATACATACGGTGCTTGCTGCAAATTAACATTACAAAGCTAAACACACGCTCTAGGGCGTGTTGATCTTTGTAGATTGAAATTTGTTCAATCTAGGGGCGATTAAATCGCGGCGCGAGGTTTGTAACCTAGTGGGCTAAGTAAAAATCGAGCAAAGCTTCCGCGTCCTGCTCACGCGCCTTACCTACATCCATGTAGGCAACAAAGAGTTAATCGTCCCTAGAAAGAACCCAAAGGGCAGCGCATGTTTGGCATTTATGCTGCGTTATCGCCTTTTTATGGGGAATAACCACACTACATAGACTCTGCCTTGCCTAAAAGCCAAACATACTGCTGCAAATTAACATTACAAAGCTAAACACACGCCCTAGCATCTTGATACTACTTGGGTATAATGCAGGGCTTAATTTGATTATTTTTAGATTGCTAGCGGCTTTATTTGTATTGTGGTGACCAGTTTTTTAAATCACACGCCTTAAAACAAATAAATATAACCGTTTAAGCCTTTTATCTGACAGGAAAACTATGCGCTCTATATATTGCGGACAGCTAAATAAAACTCACGTAGATCAAGAAGTTGAACTATGTGGCTGGATCAACAAACGACGTGACCTTGGTGGACTTATCTTTGTCGATTTACGCGATAGAGAAGGGTTAGTACAAGTTGTATTCGATCCAGAAGATGAAGGATTAATGGATAACGCTAACAAACTTCGCCAAGAGTTTTGTGTGCAGTTAAAAGGGGTTGTACGTGCGCGCCCAGAAAGCCAAGTAAATAAAGACATGGCAACAGGCGAAGTGGAAATTTTAGGTACTGAGCTAACTATTATTAATCGCTCTGAGCCGCTACCGCTTGATTTTAATCAAACCAATTCTGAAGAGCGCCGCTTAAAGTACCGCTACTTAGATTTACGCCGCCTTGAAATGAGCGACCGTATTAAACTGCGCGCTAAAGCAAGCAGCTTTGTTCGTCGCTTTTTAGATGACAATGGCTTTTTAGACATTGAAACACCTGTACTTACAAAAGCAACACCAGAAGGTGCACGCGATTACTTAGTACCAAGCCGTGTTCATAAAGGTAGCTTTTACGCATTACCACAGTCGCCACAGTTGTTTAAGCAATTGTTGATGATGTCGGGTTTTGACCGTTACTACCAAATTGTTAAATGTTTCCGTGATGAAGATTTACGTGCCGATCGCCAACCTGAATTTACCCAAATAGATTTAGAAACCTCGTTCATGAGCTCTGATCAAGTACGTGGTATGACTGAAAAAATGATCCGTGAAATGTGGCAATCATTACTAAACGTTGATTTAGGCGATTTCCCAATTATGCCTTACAGCGAAGCAATGAGCCTTTACGGTTCTGATAAACCAGATTTACGTAACCCAATGAAGCTTGTTGATGTAGCTGATTTAGTAAAAGACGTAGAGTTTAACGTATTTTCAGGCCCAGCTAACGACGAAAAAGGCCGCGTTGCTGTATTAACAGTACCGGGTGGCGCTAAGCTTTCGCGTAAGCAGCTTGACGATTACACTAAGTTTATTGGCATTTACGGCGCTAAAGGTATGGCGTGGATGAAAGTAAACGACCGCGATGCAGGCGCTGAAGGCGTTCAATCTCCAGTTGCTAAGTTTTTAAACGAAGAGGTAATTACCCAGTTACTTGAGCGTACTAATGCACAAACGGGCGACATTATTTTATTCGGTGCCGATAAACGCAACGTTGTAAACGAAGCAATGGGCGCGCTTCGCTTGAAGATTGGTGTTGATTTAGAAATCACTAACCTTGATAGCTGGGCGCCACTTTGGGTTGTTGACTTCCCAATGTTTGAAGAAGATGACGAAGGCACGTTACATGCTGTGCATCATCCATTCACCGCACCAAAAGATATTAGCGCAGAAGAGCTTGAAGCAAACCCTGCCGCGGCTATTTCAGATGCCTATGACATGGTATTAAACGGCTACGAAGTAGGTGGCGGTTCGGTACGTATTCATAATGCTGATATGCAAGAAGCAGCATTTAGAATTTTAGGTATTGATGCGCAAGAGCAACAAGACAAGTTTGGCTTCTTACTTGATGCCCTTAAATACGGCACACCACCACATGCTGGTTTAGCCTTTGGTCTTGACCGTTTAGTTATGCTTTTATGTGGTACCGATAACATTCGTGACGTTATTGCGTTCCCTAAAACCACTCAAGCATCGTGCTTATTAACCGATGCACCTAGCAAAGCTAATAGCGACTCGTTAACTGAGCTTGCAATCAGTGTGGTAGAAAAAGCAATTCCTAGCGAAGAGTAATACCGCGCGCAACAAATGCACTTAGCTAGATTTAAAAACCCTTAGGAGTATGCCTAGGGGTTTTTTTATGGTTAAATTTAAATCAGCTCATACCAATCGTGTTAAGTTATTAGTCTATTTAGCACGCTAGAATAGTTAAATATTTAAGTTGCTTGGTATCAAATATTTTTCAATAGAGAGGGAGTTCTTATGTCGTTTAATCTCACATTATTTGGTGAATTTTTAGCTTTTTTTATTTTGTTTTGCATTCCAATTTTTGCGCTTATTAGCTACAAAATAGGTAAACGCAAAAGCACCATGCCGGGCGTTTTAGCTTTTGTAGGCGGGTGCTTAGCGGTATTTCCGCTCTTTGGCTTAATTTTTATCGCCTTATTAGCACTTAAACAAGACTTGCCAAAAACAAGCCCTTATGCCCATTAAACAACCCTAAATACGGACACGTAGTCACAGTGCCAATTTCTAATAATAGCTATTATTGCGATCAGCAATTTAGTGCCTTACAGCTAGCAAAGCACACACTCGAAAACACAGAGTTTGAAGCATGTACGTTTATAGATTGCGACTTATCTCAGGGGCAATTTAAAACGTGTCGATTTATAGAGTGCAGCTTTGAGCATTGCAATTTATCGAGCATTGATTGGGGATACAGCTCGCTTGAAAATGTAAGCTTTAGCCATTGTAAGTTAAACAGCGTGCAATGGAGCAATGCTGATTGGGGAGCGCTAAGTATTGATGCGCCGGTGAGCTTTAATAGCTGTGAGCTTAGTAACAGCTCTTTTTATGAATTAACTTTAAAATCACTAAAATTAATTCACTGCTTTGCAAAAAATGTTGATTTTAGACATGCCAATTTAAAGCAAAGTACATTTACAGGAAGTAATTTTCGCGATAGTGAGTTTTTTCAAACCACTTTAACTGAGTGTGACTTTGTAGGGGCTACAGAATTTAATATAGATTTAAACAGTAATACGTTAGCGGGGGCTAAGTTTGAGCGCTTTGAAGCCCTTAATTTACTGACAAGCCTTAACATTGAGCTTTGCGATTAATATGTGAGGAGCGTTTAGAAGCTGCATATTGCAAGCCTCTAAACAATGAATAACCTTTAATAAGATTAAACAGTGGCCTGTAGCTTGGTATTAACAGCTAGGGCCATTTTTATTACGTGCGTTTGCCAATGTGCGGGCAATTTCAAGCAGTGCAGGGGTGATGTCATCAGCGCCGTCTTTGATTAATTTGGTTACATCGCCTGATGAATATAAGCTATCGCGCGGCGACTTAATACCAAGTTCGCGGACAAAGTCTTTTGTTTTACCTGTGCTGCCTGTTTCAATAAATTTAAAAATAATACGCTCGTTGTTACTTTTTGGCTCGGCCTGTAACACGGCAATTTCTTCTTTATAGGCTTCTATTCGACTTTGCAAAATGTCGATACGTTGTTCAATAGTGCTGTATGATTTCATGGGGTACTTTTCTAAATTAACTAAAAATAATACCCGTATTATCGCATACATTAGCAATGGCGCGCGCTAACCTTTATAGTAAAAGTTATTTTTATTTAAAAACAATAATTTATATAAGTTAAAACATGCATAAAACAATAAAAAAGTTACTAACATTAAGTGCATTTAGCCTAACCGCGAGTTTAATATCACCAATAAGCTTTGCTGATGATGTAATAGTGGATCAAATCCGCAATCGCACCATCCCTATAAATATCACATACCCCAATGAGAGTCATCAATGCAGCGTACACGCAAAGTGCCCTGTAGCATTTATAAATGCAGGCTACGGCATTAGCCACAATGACTACACGTTTGCGAGTAAGCTATTTAATGCACAGGGTTATTTAAGCATTGCAGTCGCACATGAGCTAAAAACCGACCCTGCGCTTAATCGCATACAGCCTTATTTAACCACCCGCATGGAAAACTGGCATCGCGGTGTGGTTACCCTTAAATTTTTAGTTAATCAGCTAAGTGCTCAATACCCTGAGTATAACTTTTCTCAGCTCACGTTATTTGGCCACTCTAACGGCGGCGATATATCTGCTTTATATGCTTCAATTTACCCGAATGAAGTAAGCCAAATAATTACCCTCGATCACCGCCGCATGTTGATCCCACGTAATAAAAACATACGCGTGCTTACACTGCGTGGTAGTGATTACCCAGCCGATGCGAATGTTTTATTAAATGAAACAGAGCTAAAAAGCTTCCCTGTTAGCCAAGTAATGATTGAAAAATCGCGCCACAACGATATGCACGACGGCGGGCCAAAATGGCTGGTACAGAGAATGAGTAAAGAAGTAGGGGCGTTTTTAGATAATTAGCCAAGATATATAATCAAGCCAACTTTAAGCTGGCTTGATATATAAAGGTTTAAGCTGACGCAGAATTTTGAGTGGCATTAAACAAAGTATGTATATTATTGCAGGTTACCCTTGCGGCGTAGCAAACTGTTTTATTGGCCGTTCCTTTATTTCCATATCTTTTGTAGGAATAGCTAGGAGTGAATATTTCGTTCTTATGGTAATGATATCAACAAACTTACCGTTAATGTACAAGTTGACGAACGGTGTAATTGTACTCACTAAGTATTTTTTTTCGGGGTTTAAAGCAAACCTCTCTTCCATGCCTTTTAGCTCAATAAACTTTACTTCAAGCGGTTCGAACTCTATCGAGGATAATTTTTTGTGTGCACGCCGGCGCCCTTGTATAGGTTGTTCAGGGACCTTTGCATTGGGGTTTTCTGCTCTTATTGAGAAGTATTCATCCACTTCATATATGAACATTGAGTTTAAGTCGATACCTTGTTCATTGAAAGCAAGAGAGCTTAATTTAACTTGATAAGGCGAAGTATTTGCCAACCTTATACTAGTTATACATTTAGTATCTATATGACAAAATGTATAAGAAGATGCAGCAATAGGACCTTCGATAACTTCTTCAGAGTTGGCAAAAGTAGAGTAACTAATTAAAAGAAATATAATATTGATCAAAGTTTTCATTGGGCTGTTCGCACTGCATTTTCAAAAAGATATGCCGAATATAGCAATATATCTCTGTCTTCATTAGTTTGATAAATCTGTGCCTTTTGAGCGATGAAATTAAGATCCTTTATAGCAGTTCTCGCGTTATATGCTGTATCTTCAGAAGTCCAAACTGCGTGACTAAACTCATGAACAATAGTATCTACTTTTCTATCAGTACCTACGCTAAAAAAAGCTCTTACCAAACCCTATAATTCCATATCTGTCATAATAAGTAGCATCGCCAAACCCTGCGCATTTATAAAGCTTATGAGGATTTAAAAGCATGGAGCCGATAAGGTTTATTACTTTACGCGCTTGGCGGATTAAAAATGTTCGTGTTGCTTCAAAATTAATTGAATTAACAAAACCATATTGTTTCATAATTGATTCGAATTTTTCTTTTTTCTTTTTATCTAAGTTAGCAGGGTTGTGCAATATATTAATAAAAGTTGTTAATGCTTTTGGGATAATTAGCATAGCCAATTCAATTTGTTTTAGCTCAGATAAAGTTAACTCGATACCTGTTTTGTTTGTATAATTTAACTAACAAACTATTAGAACTGTACCTATTATTCAACCTCTATATTTTATCTCAGATTGTGAGATTGCTTTATTGAACATCTAAAATAGCGCAGCCACAGCTGCGCTATTTTTGTTTTAGTTACTCAACTAATTCACTTACTACAATTGGGCTGTTATGTAGGGTTTTATGCACTGGGCATTTGTCGGCTATTTCTAGCAGACGCTGGCGCTGTGCTTCGGTTAAGTCGCCGCGTAGGGTAATTTTACGGGTAATGGCCTCTAGGTTTTGGGTACATTCGCCGTTGTCGCAATCTTTGTAATAGTCGCGGGTGTGTTCAAGCTCTACTTTTATATGATCAAGCGGCAGCTTTTTTAAGGTTGCATACATACGCAGTGTCATTGAGGTACACGCGCCTAGGCCTGCGAGTATATGGTCGTAAGGATCGGGGCCTAAATTACTGCCACCTACTTTTAATGGCTCATCGGCAAGCCATGTATGATCTTTAGTACTTACGTGCTGAGTAAATATATGATCTTTTTCTTCAACCAGTACTTTGCCGTTTTCTAATTTTGCGCTGTAGTTGCTTTGCTCATATTTAACGTAGCGGTTTGCCCAATTAGCAATAAGCGTAGCAGCGTACTCGGCATCGTTTTTATTACTTAGTAAGTGGTCGGCGTTATCGAGGCTAATAAAGCTTTTTGGGTGTTTGGCTGATGCATAAATTTTCTCGGCTTCTGAAATATTAACCGTGGCATCAACAGGGGAGTGCATAACTAAAAGTGCGCGTTTTAATTTACCTATATGGCTACGGTCGTACTTTGCTATGTCCTCTACAAATTGTTTTTTTATGGTAAATTCGCGCCCAGCTAAGCTAACTTTAGCTTCACCTGCGGCGTTTATTTCGTCTAAATGGGCTTCAAAGTTATGTGCAACGTGTTGCGCATCTGAAGGAGCGCCAATTGTTGTAATAGCCGATACCTCAGGAATATGCTCTGCAGCAGCCAGTACGGCAGCGCCGCCTAAGCTGTGGCCAATTAATAACTGCGGCGCATCAAAGTGCGTACGCAGGTGATCGGCTGCGGCCACTAAATCTTGAATATTTGATGAGAAGTTACTGTTTGCAAAGTCGCCGTCGCTATTGCCAAGGCCGGTAAAGTCAAAGCGCAGTACGGCAATACCCTGTTGGGTAAGGGCGCGGCTTATGCGCGTAGCGGCAGCAATATCTTTACCACAGGTAAAGCAGTGTGCAAATAAAGCATAAAACTTTACATCGCCGGCTGGGCGTTCAAGCTGGCCTGCAAGTTCTAAATCGCCGCTTTTAAAAGATACTTTTTGTCGCATAGAAGAGCCTTAGTGTTTCATTAAAATACGTTACAATAATAGATAAGATATAAGCACTAACTAGTGTAATTTCAATGTTTATTATGCTTTGATCTTGATCAAGTAAACTGTTTACTATTTCATCGTGAGGACATTTGTCCTTATGTTTTTTGGGTGGTTTGTCTATCCTCGCACAGCGCTATAATGAAGGTTTTGCTACTTTATATTGGCTAATTAGCTATATTTTAAAGCAGCTCACTTCTAACAACCTATTCACTGGAACGTACAATGCAATTACCTACTGTTGATTATAAAGCTCCCGATGCGGCTGCTCACTTTGTTGAATCGTTAAGAAACACCGGTTTTGGTGTATTAAAAAATCACCCAATCCCGCAATCTTTAGTTGAGTCTATTTACGAAAAATGGCAAGACTTTTTTAATTCAGAGCAAAAGCACGACTTTTTATTTTCTAAAGAAACGCAAGACGGTTATTTCCCGCCTTCTGTATCTGAGGTAGCTAAAGGCTTTACAGTAAAAGACATTAAAGAGTACTTTCATGTTTACCCTAAAGGTCGCGTGCCTGCAGAGCTTGAAGCCGACGTGCGTGAGTACTACCGCTTAGCTAACGAATTTGCAGCAACGCTTTTAAGCTGGGTTCAAGCAGAGGCACCAGCCGATGTACGTGCTAAGTTTTCTATCGATTTAAAAGACATGATTGCTGATTCTGAGCAAACATTGTTACGTATTTTACATTACCCGCCAATGACAGGTGATGAAGAGCCAGGTGCAATTCGCGCTGCAGCACATGGTGACATTAACTTATTAACTGTGTTACCTGCATCGAATGAGCCGGGCCTGCAAGTTCAAAAAACTGATGGCGGTTGGTTAGATGTGCCATGTGACTTTGGTAGCTTAATTATTAATATTGGTGACATGTTACAAGAAGCGTCGGGCGGGTACTTCCCATCGACTATTCACCGTGTAATTAACCCAACGGGTAAAGCGTCGACTAAGTCGCGTATTTCTTTACCGCTGTTTTTACACCCACGTCCTGATGTTGTGCTTTCTGAGCGTTACACAGCAGACAGCTACCTACAAGAGCGATTACGCGAGCTAGGTGTTAAATAACGTTATATTTATTGAGTTAAATATAAACCAAAAGCGGCTTTAGCCGCTTTTGTTGTTTTTAAGCAAGGTTATACCAATCCGCAATAATGTTGAATCATTTTTAGGGGCTAAACGTGTCGCTATCTGCGTTAAAAAATTCTCATTTATGACTATATGGATGCAGAAGGTAGAGCAATGCAGGAGCAATTGCCGAGAACAACTAAATAACGAATTTATTGTCTAGCTATCAACACGTTTATCTATTCTCAAAATAGATCACTTAATTAAGCGGATTGGTATTAATTTTTTGGGTAAGTTTGTTTCATTATTAAAGCCGACTCAGCAATTATTTGCTCAAGTATAGCTAAATCGATATTTTCCAATTTTGTCACGTACAAACAGCTTTTACCTAGGCTATGTTTACCAAGCTTATTTAATAATGCCGCTATTTTGGGGTGATCAAAGCCAGGCATAATATAAATAGAAAGCTTAGTTTTGCGTGGTGAAAACCCTGTGATTGGCCATTCACCTGTGCGGCCGGAGTCGTACCTATAGCTGTATTGGTCAAACCCTATAATATCTTTACCCCATACAACAGGCTTTGCCCCTGTGACTTTTTCAAACAGGGTTAGTAAGGTTTGTGTGTCTTCAATACGCTTTGAATCTATACTTTCTAGGCATTGCTTAAGTGTTATTTGGTTTGCTTTAGTTTTTAATGTCATAGCGTTGATTTGTATTGTTATTAGCTACTCTAAGGTTAGCACTTAATTTGCTAAGTGAATATTTCCATGCATTTCTAAGTTAGTTGCGTATAATGCGCCCTTGGCCGGTTTGGCCTTTATTTTATTGAGAGATTTTATGAGTTTTGATGGTTTAGGTTTATCACAGTCTTTAGTTAACGCGGTTTTAGAAAAGGGCTATGAAACGCCAACGCCTATTCAGGCTCAAGCAATTCCTGCAATTATTGAACGTCGCGATGTGATGGCGGCTGCACAAACAGGCACAGGTAAAACCGCTGGTTTTACGTTACCGCTAATTGAGCTGTTATCTAAAGGCAGTAAAGCAAAAAGTAACCACGTACGTGCCCTTATTTTAGCGCCTACGCGTGAGCTGGCTTTGCAGGTAAGCGAAAACGTTGAAGAATACGCTAAGCACTCTGCTGTAAGTTCGTTTGTAGTGTACGGCGGCGTAAAAATAAACCCACAAATGCAGCGCCTTCGTAAAGGAGTTGATATTTTAGTGGCCACGCCTGGGCGTTTAATCGATTTACATAATCAAAACGCGGTTAAGTTTGATAATGTTGAAGTGCTGGTACTTGATGAAGCCGACCGCATGCTTGATATGGGCTTTATTCACGACATTAAACGCCTGATTGCTAAAATGCCGCCTAAACGCCAAAACTTAATGTTTTCGGCAACGTTTTCAGATGATATACGAGCATTGGCAAAAGGGTTAATTAACGACCCTGTTGAAATTTCAGTTGCGGCAAAAAACACCACTGCTAAAAGCGTAACGCAAAGCGTTTACGCTGTTGATAAATCGCGTAAAACCGCATTACTTAGCCATTTAATTCGTAGCAACGATTGGCAACAAGTATTAGTGTTTAGCCGTACCAAGCACGGAGCAAACCGTTTAGTTAAACAGCTTGAGCGCGACGACATAGTAGGCGCCGCTATTCATGGTAATAAATCACAAGGCGCTCGTGTTAAAGCGCTTGATGGCTTTAAAAGTGGTGAAGTACGCGTACTTGTAGCCACTGATATTGTGGCACGTGGTCTTGATATTGTTGAGCTTCCGCATGTGGTTAACTACGACTTACCAAACGTATACGAAGATTACGTTCACCGTATTGGCCGTACCGGTCGTGCTGGTGCATCAGGGCATGCTATTTCGTTTGTAACAGCCGATGACGCCGCTGATTTATACGGTATTGAACGTTTTATTGGTGAGCTAATCCCTCGCGCTGAAGAGCCTGGATTTGAACCAACTAGCCCAGTACCTGAGCGCGCATTAGATGCTCGCCCAATTAAACCTAAAAAGCCTAAAAAAGCAAAGCAGCCGTTTAACAAGCCTAAGTCTGATAAGCCGAACAGCAAAAAACCAAACAATGGGGGAAGCGGTACCGGCCCTCGTCGTGGTGGTTCTAAAAAACCAGCAGCGAAAACTGATGACAACGCACAAAGCCCATGGGCAAAACGCCAATCGGTAGGTGGTAATGGCCAGCGCCGTCGTCGCCCAAATAACGATTAATGATTATTAAAGATTGTATTGGCCTTTAATTAAACGCCAATACAAAAAAACGCGCTACCTTTTTAATAGAAGTAGCGCGTTTTTTATTATCTGTAATTTATACTTACTTGATCAACGAATTAACGCCTAAACCTACAAACAAGGTAACGCTAACGCTTAGTAAGGTGCCTAGCATAACGTACTCGGTGAGCTTTTTATCTTTACTGGCACTTAAATCGCCAAACCTAAATACCGACTTGGCAGCTAGCAAAAAGCCAAGCCCAGCAAATTGATCAAGTAATATAAAGCTCAGCATAAGTACTCGCTCTATCATGCCAATGCTTTGTCCGGCCAACGGTAAGCTGCCCTCACTTGAAAAGTTAGCGGTAAGCCTTTCAAGCATCATTCTTATAAATACGGCACTTGGGCTTAATATAATTAAATATCCGCATACAACCCACAGTATTTTAGGATTTGTGACAAGTGCGCTTACGTACGCGATTAAACTTTGGTTATCAGTTATATAAATACACAGCGCTGTTATTACGGCTATATGCGCTATTTGGTCGAGTAAAAAGGGCACAACCCCTTTGTTAGAATACGACTTAGCAATATCTATTAGGTAGTGGCTAAGCATAATTGCAGCTGTTGAAAGTAACACGGTGCTTAGTTGTTGCCAGCCATAGCTATATTCCCAAAGCGCTAAAATAACGGCGCTAACCACACCGTGTACTAATACATGCAGGTAGAGCTTTTTAGCTTTAAAGTGGTGGGTGTTTCTATCGTTTACCCAGCTCATTGGTTGTAAAAAAAAGTCACTGACTAGGTGGCCTATAATTAATGCCGCTAATAATAACGAAAATCCCATTACTCACTTCCTTTTACAATCGTTGTTATGACCTGTTTAGCGTGTACTATAAATCGCTCTATTAGCTGATAATTTGCTAAGTTAAGCAATTTAGTGACATTTTCGCGACTGGTGTTAAGCTCTTTTGCCAGTGCTGCATGGCTGTTATCGGCTTGGGTTAAATACACGTAAAGCGCATTGGCTTGTTTTTGCGTTATTTTGCTAAGCAAGGTATCAACAAAGGCAAGGTTAAGACTAAAGCCTTCATCTAGGGTGTGCTTTGCTATCTGTAAGGTAAAGCGCTGATTGGCTATTTTATCAAGGCCTTGCCCTGAGAGCACAAAGGCCGAGCCGGTAGCTGTTTTTATATCGCTGCGTGGGTTGTCTACCTCACCTAAGGCCATACTTTGGCGCAGCTCGTAACCTGCCGACTTTAAATGCAAATAAATGATAATAGCGGTTTTAATTAACTGCTCGCTTTGATTTATTTGTAACTGAAAAGCATCACCTCGGTATATGGTCCACAGGGATGCTTTATCACTAATTGCACGCAAACTTTGCTCTAGCTGATAAAGCATGGCATCGTATTGCTGCTTAGGTATTTTTTGCGATTTAATTATATCGCCGCTGATCACACCAATCATAGAAATCCAAAAAGTAACTTAATGCAGTTACATAGAATCAGGTAACCAAATTTGGTTACATTTAATTAAGTAACCAATTTAGGTTACTTAAAACAAAATTGCAAGGTTCACTCGTTAATGGCGTTTTATTTCAGCTGCGCTGAGCTGTGAGCACTTAAGGAAACAAATGACTTTACAAAACGATCAGCAAATCAGTAAGCCACGTGTCGGTATTTTTGTTGATGTACAAAACATTTATTACACGTGCCGCGAAAGTTACCGTAAAAACTTTGACTACAATGCATTTTGGGCGCACATGAAGCAACAGTATTCTATAGATTGTGCATTTGCGTATGCCATTCACCGCGGTGATGAAAAACAAAACCAGTTTCAAAATATTTTGCGTGCTATTGGCTTTGAGGTAAAACTAAAGCCGTTTATTCAGCGCCGTGACGGCAGCGCAAAAGGGGATTGGGATGTAGGCATAACGATAGATATGCTAGAGCAAGGCAAAAACCTCGATAAAGTTATTTTGCTCTCTGGTGATGGCGACTTTGCGTTATTGCTAGGGCATTTAAAAAATCAATACAATGTACCGTGCGATGTCTACGGCGCCGATAAGTTAACCGCTGAGGTGCTTAAGCAAAGTGCAGAACAGTTTCATTTAATTGATGATAGCTTGCTACTCTAAAGCATAAAATATAGCGGCTAAGTGCCTGCAACATGAGAGTTTTTAATAAAGAGCCTATATAGCTAATATAGGCTTTTTTTATTGCGGTAATAAATTGGGTTTACTCAGCGGTTATGGTAATTTTACGCCATACCATGTTATTGAGGACTCACATGCTTTATTACAGCGACATGCCATTAGACCGCGGGTCTAATTTTCGTAAAAACGCGGCGTGGTTAAACGCGCAAATGTCGGCACAAAGTAAGTGGCTTTTGGTGAATAATAACCACACTTTGTTTTATAAAGACGCAGCTCAAGTGTGCTACTTAACGTATCAGCAAATTGCCCATTTAGATTTATCAAACGCTATTTATTTAGGCTCAAATACCGAGCAACAGGGTGTGTTTGCGTTAGATGTTTCAGCCATACACGATGACGAACTCAAGCGCGTTATAGGCGACGCACAGTTTTTTGATATACGCCAATATGGCCCTCACGTTGATATAAAAGATGGCTCTATCGCCGCACTTGCACGTGGCTTATGTTATTGGCATGCAACGCATAGTTTTTGTGGGCGTTGTGGCAGTAAAAATACATTAGTAGAGGCAGGGCATTCACGCCTATGTGAAAACGAGCACTGCAAGCACCCTACATTTCCACGCACTGACCCTGCGGTAATTATGGTGGTTACTAAAGTATTTGAAGATGGAATAGAGCGTTGTTTATTGGGCCGCCAAGCAATATGGCAACAAGGCATGTATTCGTCATTGGCGGGCTTTGTAGACCCAGGTGAAACACTAGAGCAAGCTGTAGCGCGCGAAGTTAAAGAAGAAGCAGGCATTGACGTTGATAATGTACGTTATATTGCCTCGCAACCTTGGCCATTTCCTTCTTCTATTATGTTGGGTTTTATTGCTCAGGCTAAAACTGAGCAAATAAACGTAGATAAAGACGAATTAGACGATGCCAAATGGTTTACGCGCGAAGAAGTTAAGGCGTTTGGCAATATGGGCGATGAAGGCGATCATTATAAACTCCCTCGGGTCGATTCAATTTCGCGTTTTTTAATTGAACAATGGCTTTCTAATAAGGTTTAAGGGTTGGTAATGTCGACAAGCAAAAATAAAAATACCCAGTTAGTATCAACGGGGCGTAAAAAAGCCTACACCCATGGTGTGGTAAACCCCGTAGTACAGCGTGCTTCTACAATTGTATTTGACAGCGTGGCCGAATTAAAAGAAGCCGCTAAAACCCGCGGTGATAAAACATTATTTTATGGCCGCCGCGGCACAACTACACATTTTGCACTGCAAGAGGCAATAACCGAGCTTGAAGGCGGCGAAGGCTGCGCACTTTACCCATGCGGCGCTGCGGCAATAAGCCAAGCGTTATTGTCGTTTGTAAAGGCAGGCGATCATATTTTAATGGTTGATAACGTGTATGAACCTACGCGTGATTTTTGCGATAAAATTTTAGCGGGGCTAGGTGTTACCACCACTTATTACCCACCTACAATTGGCGCAGGTATTGAGGCGTATATTCAGCCAAACACAAAAGTGCTGTTTTTAGAATCGCCTGGCTCTATAACCATGGAAATACAAGATGTACCTGCCATGGTAAAAGTAGCCAATGAGCATAATATTATGACCATGCTTGATAACACCTACGGCAATGGCTTGCATTACCGCCCACTTGAACACGGTGTAGATATTAGTATTCAAGCAGCAACTAAGTACATTGTTGGCCACTCTGATGTAATGATGGGTGTAGCAGTGGCAAATAAAAAGTACTGGCCAACCCTGCGTGAGCAATCGTACTTATTAGGGCAATGCACCAGCGCAGATGATGCCTATTTAGCGCTTAGAGGCTTACGCACTATGGCAGTGCGTTTAAATCAGCACGAAAAGGCGGCTATAGAGGTGGCAAAATGGCTTGAGCAACATGAGTTAGTTGATCATATTCGCCATCCTGCATTTGCAAGCTGCCCTGGACATGAATTTTTTAAGCGCGACTTTGATGGCAGCAATGGGTTGTTTTCATTTGTAATGAAAACCGGTAACCAAAAAGCTATTGATGCGTTTTTAGATAGCCTTGAGCACATTAAAATGGGTTTTTCGTGGGGCGGCTTTGAAAGTTTAGTCACCGCCAATTTGACCATGAAAGGTTTACGTTCGAACACCGGTTGGGATTTAGGCCCTGTTATTCGCTTGCATATTGGCCTTGAAGACATTGATGATTTAATTAATGACTTAAGCCAAGCGCTTGAGGTATACCAACAGCATTTATAAAAATAGGCTAAATAAACAAAGTTTGGCCTGTTACATTTAAACGGTTTGTTACAAAGCTCACTTATGGTGAGCTTTTTTTTTGCTGGTAATTCAAGGTGTTTACACTTACTGTTGTTACATTACGCTTTATTTTAAAGCATGAGCAACGTCATTAAGGAAAGCCAATGGCAACATCATCAGTGAACATAGGGCGATTAACCCAAATAGCGGGTTTTGAGCTAGTACGTATGTTTTTAACCAAGCGCGGCTTAATTGCAATGGCCGCCTTTGCCCTTGTTTGGTTACTTATTTTACGCTACCCGATAGGCCAAGCCGTCAGCGTTATTAGTGCGCCCAATTTTGAACAAATGGCACGCGATATTTCAGGCAGTATTGGTTTAAGTAAGTTGCTTGATTGGCCTGAGGCCGAATTTGCTATGTACTGGCTAATCGCTTTGTACAGCTTTCCGCTGTTTGCTATTTTTATATCAAGCGATCAAACCGTTGGCGATAGAGAGCGCGGCACATTACGGTTTTTATCATTGCGCTCTACACGGTTTGAAATTTTATTTGGCCGTTTTTTAGGTCAGCTTGGCGTGTTAGCGTGTTTATTAGCTATTACCCTAGTGGCAACCCTTGGCGTACTTGGTTACAGAGAGCCTAGCCTATTAATGGGGGGGTTAAGCCGTGCGGTTTCTATATTTATAATAATGGTGGTGGTACTTAGCCCGTTTGTGGCATTAATGAGTTTGATTAACACGTTTGCTCGCTCGTCGCGTTTAGCAATTGTATTAGCCATTTTATATTTTGCTGGTGGCGGCATTATTGTGGGTATATTGGCGTGGCAAGTACCGGCTCTAAATGCGCTCGATTACCTTTTCCCTGGGGTTAATTCTGAGCTTTTAGCTGGGCAAAACCTACCTTTATTGAGTGCCTTAGGTGTGCCGCTTATTCAAAGCGCTGTATTTATAGCAATTGCGCATCGAATATTTACAAGGAGTTCGCTATGAGCGTATTAATAAAAGCCAGCGGCTTGAGTAAATCGTATGGCGCAAAGCAAGCACTTAACAACGTAAGCTTTGAAATTCAAAAAGGCGCACCTGTGGCGTTAGTGGGCCCAAATGGCGCCGGTAAAACCACATTATTTAGTTTATTGTGCGGCTATATTAACCCAAGCCACGGTGAGCTCAGTATTTTAGGACATAAGCCTGGTAGTGCCGCGTTGTTCAACCAAGTAAGTGCATTACCGCAAGATGCGCAGTTAGATCCGCGTTTTAATATAGATAAGCAACTGGCGTTTTATGGCAAGCTTCAAGGCATGGGCGCTAAACAAAGCCACAATGAAGCGCTGCGCGTACTTAATTTGGTTGGCTTAAAAGAAGTCGCTAAACAGCGTGCAGGCGATTTATCTCACGGTATGCGCAAACGGGTTACGATAGCGCAAGCGCTGATTGGCTCGCCGAAAATAGTGATGCTTGATGAAGCCACAGCAGGGCTTGACCCTATTCATGCCAGGGAGGTGCGAGAGCTGGTATCGAGCTTAAGCGATGAAGCCACCTTTATTTTAAGTTCGCACGATTTAACCGAACTTGAGCGATTATGCTCCCAAGTGCTTCACCTAGATAAGGGCATTTTGAGCGAGCACCAAACAAAAGACAACAATACGCATACTCACTTTTATACCTTAATGCTCAACGAGGCGTATCAAAATGTGGAGCAGCAACTGCAGGCGTTAGCAGGTGTAAGCCGTGTGTATATGAGCCAACATAAAGAATACGTGATTGAGTACCAGCCAACCGGTGAGCCACTTGATATTGCTTTATTAAACTTTTGCCATCAACAAAACTGGCAATATAGGCAGTTAGTAAATGGTCACACCTTAGAAAATCAAATATTTACACAGGAGAAAGCATAATGGGACTACTCAGTGGTTTAATGGGAAATGCAAGCGAAGTAGATGATTCTGATTTAGAAAAAGTACTTGCCAATACCCTAATAGATGGCGAACAAGTAGAAAAAGCCTATAAGGTGATTCGCGATATGTTTATTTTTACTAATAAGCGTTTAATTTTAATTGATAAGCAAGGTATGACCGGCTCTAAAATGGAAATGGTGAGTATTGCTTATTCTAAAATTACTAAGTTCAGTAAAGAAAGTGCAGGGCACTTTGATTTAGATGCCGAGCTTAAAATTTGGATTGGTTCAGACCCAACGCCTATTAGTAAAGAGTTTAAATCGGGCGATAATATTAACGAAGTTTATCGTGTAATAAGTCAGCATGCGCTTTAGTTTGCTGAACATGTTTTAAGTAGTTGTTGACTATATGTTGCAACTACTTTAAATTTACAGTTTCTTACACCTACTTACAATTAACTTAATAAATACAACTGCTTAGTTAAGTTTTCATTCAGTTTCTCAGCGTTAGCATGTCCCCACTTTAGTCAATGAGCTAAAGCATAAAAAGCAATGCACAAAGGGAAGTCTTACAATGAAAAAATTAGCAGTTATTATTTCAAGCATTTTATTATCTAGCACTGCGGCTGCTGCAGACAGCTACAATTCAATCAGTAATTTAAGCTACAAAGATAGCGATAACAACGACACCGTTGCTGTAGACTCTATTTATTACCTATCTCCTAAAAAAACATTAGGTCCGTACGATCAGTTTGAGTACATTAATAAACAAACTAACGTTTACGGCGGTTATGCTGATGACGACTTTGGCGATGTTACTAACATTGGTGGCGAATACTTTATTAATGAATTTGTTGTTGGCGCATCTTACGAAAACCTTGACCCAGATTCGGGCTCTAACGGTGAGCTTTACAAGCTAACTGGTGGCTACTTCTTTAACCCTGATTTATTAGCAAAAGTAACGCTTGTTGAAAACAAAGACGGCGATGACTTTGCTTTGTTTGATTTAGCATACAACCACATGCTAAATAGCACAGACTACGTAGGTGTAACACTTACATCTGATGACGACTTTGATTACCGCGCTGTTGCAGCTAAGTACTTTATTGACTTACAGCAAGGTAACTTTTTAACGTTTGAAGGTAAATACGAGAGCATTGAAGATGCAGAAAACCAGTGGGTAGCAGAAACTAACTACTACTTCTCAAAAGCAACCTCGGTATTTGCTAACTACAACAAGCAAGATACATACAGCTTTGGTGCTCAGCACTTCATCAATAAAAACATTGGTCTTAAAGTAGGTTACGAGAACAATGCAGATGACTCTGATAACGATGCATACTTTGCTAACATGCGTTTTCAATTTTAATTAAATCCCTGATTTAGTTAAAACAAGAGTATTAAAAAGCCCGCTTAATTAACGGGCTTTGTTGTTTTCAACTCAGATTAACCGTGATAAATGTTTTAGCAGCCGCAGTTACGGTCTTTGTTCTGCTCATCTAAGTAGCTTTCTTAAAATTAAAAAGTAAAAAACTTTTGAAAAATGAGAAAAATATAATTGTAGTAAACCACATTGGTGAGGTTTATCGAATAGTTTAGTTGTATCAATTTAACGACATTTTGTACCTTATTTGTTACTTTTTAAGTTTATATAATGGCATATTATTATTCTGTAGATTTAAAGTTTTCTTAATGTTTACATTTGAGCGTAGTAATTAACAATTTAAATGGTTGTTTTTGCTTTTAATTTGTTCTTCAATTCAGTTTTTGTTCATTTTTTACTGTTAGGATGCGCCCCGACTTTGGCTAGACAGCTGAGGCATAAAAAGTAATATTTATAGGGAATTTAAAATGAAAAAATTAGCCGTTATCATTTCGAGTATTTTATTATCAAGCGCTGCAACCACTGCAATGGCAGCAGATACTTACCAATCTATCAGCCACGTAGGATACATGGACATTGATGGAGATGACACGGTAAGTGTTGACTCAACTTATTACTTTTCTCCAAAAGCGACGTTAGGTCCTTATGATCAATTTGAGTACATCAATAAGCAAACAAATGTTTATGGTGCATACAGTGATAATGATTTTTTAGACGTTACTAGCATTGGCGGTGAGTATTTTGTACAAGATTTCGTATTAGGTGCACAGTACAATAACTTCGATAGTGATTTTGGCTCAAGCACGGATGTAATTGAACTTTCAGCTGGTTACTTCTTTAATCCAAACCTTGTATTAAAAGCAACGTTTGTAGATGTTGAAGATGCTGACAATCAGTTTGTGTTTGACCTAGCATATAACCACGAATTAAACAGCACTGATTATATCGGCTTTACTGTAACAGCAGATGACGAGTTTGATTACCGTGCAGTAGCAGCTAAGTACTTTGTTGATTTACAGCAAGGTAACTACTTAACTGTTGAAGGTAAATTTGAAGATGTTGATGGCGGTTCTAGTAGCTGGGAATTAGCATCTAACTACTATTTCAGTAAAGCAACATCGGTGTTTGTTACAGTTAACAAGAACGATGACTACGCTTTTGGTGCTCAACACTTTTTCAATAACAATGTTGGTTTAGAAGCAGGTTACGGTAATAACTGGGATGATTCTGATTACGATGCTTACTTTGCAAATGTAAGCTTACAGTTCTAAATTAACCAAAAGTTAGTTACTGAACAAAAAGCCCGCTACTGTAGCGGGCTTTTTATGCTTTTAACTTAAATTAACCGTGGTAAAAGTTTTACCAGCCGCAATTACGGTCTTTGTTCTGCTCATCTAAATAGCGTCGCAGCGGTGCAAAGTAATCAAGCATAGCGGTTGCATCCATTTGCGGCTTGCCAGTAATGGTTTCAAGGGCTTCTTGCCATGGACGAGAAGAGCCCATTTCCAGCATTGCGTTTAGCTTATCTCCTGCTTCTTTTGAATTATAAATAGAGCAGCGGTGAATAGCTTTATCGTTACCGGCTATTTCACATAAGCTACGGTGAAATTCAAACTGTAAAATATGTGCTAAAAAGTAACGTGTATAAGGAGTGTTGCCTGGTACGTGGTATTTAGCACCTGGATCAAAGTCATCTTCGCTACGTGCAATAGGCGCTTTCACACCTTGGTATTTTTCACGTAGCTCCCACCACGCTTTATTATAATCTTGTGGCTTTACTTGGCCCGAAAATACCTGCCAGCGCCATTGATCAACCATTAAGCTAAAGGGCACAAAGGCGACTTTATCTAACGCCATTTTCATTAGTAAGCCAATGTCTTTTGACTCATCAGGTACTTGCTCAAGTAAACCAATTTCTTTTAAGTAACCGGGTGTAACCGATAAAGCAATGGTGTCGCCAATGGCTTCGTGAAAACCATCGTTGGCACTTTCTTGATAAAATAAAGGCTGTTTATTATAAGCGCGCTGATAAAAGTTGTGGCCTAACTCATGGTGAATAACAGAAAATTCTTCGCCGGTGCGTTGAATACACATTTTAATGCGTAAGTCGTCTTTGCTATCTATATTCCAAGCAGAGGCATGACACTGCACGTCTCTGTCTTTTGGTTTTACAAATAACGAACGCTCGTAAAAGGTCTCTGGCAATGGCTCAAACCCCATTGAGGTAAAAAAGGTTTCAGCACCTTTAACCATTTTTAGCTCGTCGTAATTATTTTTAGCTAATAGCTCGGTAACATCGTAACCCGGATCGGCGTTTTCTGGCGCGACTACATCGTAAATGTTACCCCATGCTTGTGCCCACATGTTTCCTAATAAATGCGCAGGGATAGGCTCATCTTGTGGCACTTTGTCGGTGCCGTATTTTTCACCTAATTTAGCACGTACATGGCAGTGTAGGGAGTTATATAGTGGTTTTACTTGCCCCCAAATGCGGTCAAGCTCGGTTGTAAAGTCATCGGCGGGCATATCGTACTTGCTGCGCCACATTGCGCCGGTATCTGCATAACCTAGCTCTTTAGCGCCTTCGTTTGTTAGGGTTACTTGTTGCTCGTATAGTGGGCGCATTGGTTTTGAAATTTGACGCCACCCTTGCCATAAATCAAGTAGCTCGTTGTAATCTCGGCTGGTGGCCATTTTTGCGGTCATATCACCAAGGCTTAAACAGCTGCCATCGTCTTTACAATATTTACCTTTACCGTATAAACCACCTAGCTCTGCCACAATAGTTGAAAGCTGAGCTGTTTTTTCAGCGTCCTGTGGAGCGGGTAACGTAAGCGCGAGTTTAAGTTTATTAAGCTTGCGACGTGCATCGTAATCCAGCGCTAAGTCGTCAAATTGGGCTGCCTGATTAGCTAAACGTACGACCGACTCTGTCATTTTACGATTAACCTCGGCAGATAACGCCGAGGTGTCGTGTGTTATAAAATTTGCGTAAATCCACTCAGCGCGGCTTGACTCTAGGTAAAGTTCGCTTAGCTCTTGCTCGGCTTTGGCAATAAACGCATTGGCATCTTGTTTTGTAAGAGGAGGCTCTGATTGTGCTGAATCGGTAGTGTCTATGGCTATTTCAGCTTCACAGGCGCTCAGCGCTAATGTACTTGCGACTATTAAGGCGCTCATACTTAATTTAAAGCGTGGTGTGTTCATTGTATTCCTTTGGTTTATTGTTATTAAGAAAGTGATAATAGCAGCGATGTTTAAAACAATGAAATTAATACGTTAAGGCGTGTGGCACATCGCGCAATGATTGTATTTAAACTAAGATGGGTCATAATTAAGTTACTATTTTCATTCAATGTAAAAGGAATGTGCTCATGTCGGTATTTATAATATTGCTGGTCGTGGTGGTGGTTATTTTTGCAGTCAAAGATATTCGCCTCAACCTGATCAGCCGTCCTACGTTTAAAATGTTTAAAAAGGTACTTCCGCCGCTCTCGCAAACTGAGCGAGAGGCAATGGAAGCCGGCGATGTATGGTGGGATGGTGAGCTATTTAGTGGTAACCCAGATTGGCAAAAACTGCATAACTTTCCTAAACCTGAGCTTAGTGCTAAAGAAAGTGATTTTATGGATAATCAGGTTAACACGCTACTGGCGATGCTAGATGATTACCAAATTGTACAAAAAGACAAAGACCTGCCAAAAGAAGTCTGGGATTACTTAAAAACAGAAGGCTTTTTTGCGCTGATCATTCCTGAAAAGTTTGGTGGGAGAGAGTTCTCTGCCATTGCTAATTCAACCATAGTGTCAAAAATTGCCACAAAAAGCTTAACTGCGGCTGTGACGGTTATGGTGCCTAACAGCTTAGGCCCAGGCGAATTATTACTACATTACGGTACAAAAGAACAACAAGAGCGCTGGTTACCAACACTTGCTAACGGTAAAGATGTGCCGTGTTTTGCACTTACTGGCCCAGAAGCTGGCTCTGATGCAGGTAGTATTCCTGACTCTGGCGTAGTATGTAAAGGCCAGCATAATGGCGAAGAGGTAATAGGCCTGCGTTTAAATTGGTCTAAGCGCTATATTACACTGGCGCCTATTGCAACTGTACTTGGCCTTGCTTTTAAAATGTATGACCCCGATGGGCTACTTGGTGATGAAAAAGAGCTTGGTATTACCTGCGCACTAATTCCTACCGATCACGAAGGGGTAGAAACCGGCGAGCGCCATTATCCATTAAATATGGCATTCATGAACGGGACTACTTACGGTAAAGATGTGTTTATACCACTAGATTGGATTATTGGCGGTGAGCAAGGTGCAGGACGAGGCTGGCGTATGCTGGTTGAGTGTTTAAGTGCTGGGCGCGGTATTTCATTGCCAGCACTGAGTACGGCAACAGGGCATTTAGCGTCAAAAATGACCTCTGCTTACGCCATGGTGCGCCAGCAGTTTGGTGTATCTATTGGCCAGTTTGAAGGTGTACAAGAAGCACTAGCCCGTATTGGCGGATTAACATATACACTTGAGTCAGCACGGTTAATGACTGCCGGTGCCATTGATTTAAAATTAAGCCCCTCGGTGGTGACCGCCATCGCAAAATACCATATGACCGAAATGGGCCGTACGGTAATGAACGATGCTATGGACATTCATTCTGGTAAAGGTATTCAAGTTGGGCCTAATAACTATTTAGCCCATGGTTATATGGGCATTCCGGTATCTATTACGGTTGAAGGGGCTAATATTTTAACGCGTAACTTAATGATATTTGGACAAGGTGCCACCCGTTGTCATCCGTTTGTGTTAAAAGAAATGGAAGCTGCCGCAATGGAAGACGACGATGCAGCACTTGATCAATTTGATAGTTTATTGATGAAGCATATTTTATTTGCCGCCAGTAATGCAGGCATGGCTTTTGTGCATGGCTTAACACGTAGTTGTTTTGCTAAAGCGCCCGTGTGTGGTGCAACCGCTGTTTACTACAAACAGCTAAGCAGAATGAGCCGTGGCCTTGCTTTTACTACCGATGTAGCCATGTTGGTACTTGGTGGCGAGCTAAAGCGTAAAGAGATGATTTCAGCGCGTTTAGGTGATGTACTAAGTCATTTATATTTAGCGTCTACAGTGTTAAAGCGCTTTGAAGACGAAGGTCGTCAGCAAGCTGACTTACCGTTTGTGAAATACGCAATTGAAAACTCATTGTATGAAATTGGCCAAGCGTTTGATGGCTTTTTCAAAAACTTTTCAAACCCGGTGGTTAACTTTTTACTTAAACGCGTTGTGTTTCCGCTGGGGAATCATTACCACAAGCCAAGTGATGAAACAGCCCAAAGTATTTGCGAGCATATGACGCAACCAGGGGTGTTTAGAAACCGTTTAACGCACTTATGTTATGTAGATGAAAATGCGGGCACGGGCGTGATGGAAAATGCTTTTTTAGCTATGCACGATATGCAAACACAGTTTAAAGAGTTAAAACACTGGCAACGCAGTGGTAAGGTCCCTGCAACACTCGACATAGAAGGCGCAATAAATTACGCACTAGAGAATGAGCTCCTTGCGCAAGCAGATGCCGATGCAATGCACCATACCAATAAACTAAGAAAACAAGCAATTGCCGTTGATAACTTTAAACCCGGTGAATTATAACGCTTAAGATAAGCGCTAAACGCAAAAAGGCCTTACATGTGTAAGGCCTTTATTGTGGTGTATAAGTTAGCGTGCGTAAGGGTCTGCCACTATTTTGTCTATATACCATTTCCCTTTTTTACGAAGCATTTTTACGCTGCGCATATCGTCAATTTTATCGCCATTAAAATAACCGGTAAAAATTAGATTTATTTTGGCGTTATCACCATATTGTTCGCGCACACTCATATTGGTCATATCGACTTCAATCACAACTTCATCGTATTGTAGGTTGACTAAGTTTCGGGCAAATTGCTTAGCGGTGCCGTAAGATTTCATTATGCGGCTGAGATTCGGGGTGGCCATTGTACTGGCTTTTTGTAAATCTTTTTGATTGTATAACGCATCAAAGTAGGCAGTGGCTGTGTCGCCGGGTGAGTCGCCCAGTGTTTGCACGTTATCGCCACAGGCGGCTAAAAATATGCAAACTATAAAACTTAAATAAGTTGTTATTTTTTTCATGGTGTATTTTTTTAATTAATTTTTTAAAGTGTGTGATTAATTAAACAAGATGTAAAGCAGCACCGCGTAATAAATAGAAAATCGAATCATAAATAATAAAAAAGGATGCCATAAGCACCCTTTTTAGTATCTCAAGGAGAGAAGTTTACTGTACTAATTCTTGCTCGCTAAATTCTTCAGCAAACATTGGGCTTGATAAGTAACGCTCCGTTGCACTTGGTAAAATTACCACAATGTTTTTGTCCGCGTTTTCTGGTTTTTCAGCATAGCGTTTAGCGGCAACAACCGCTGCGCCCGAAGAAATACCTACTAAAATCCCTTCTTTTTTCATTAGTTCATGAGCCATTGCAATCGCATCTTCGTTTGATACTTGCTCAGCAGCATCAATCACACTTAAGTCAAGGTTACCAGGAATAAAGCCTGCGCCAATGCCCTGTATTTTATGTGGACCTGGTTTAACTTCTTCGCCTGCAAGCGTTTGGCTAATAACAGGTGAATTAGTTGGCTCAACTGCAATCGCTTTAACATCTAGGCCTTTTTCGTTTTTAAGGTAACGACTAACACCTGTAATAGTACCGCCAGTGCCTACGCCTGCTACAAAAAAGTCTACTTTACCATCAAGCGCTTCAAAAATTTCTGGGCCGGTTGTTTCAAAGTGAATTTTAGGGTTAGCTGGGTTTTCGAACTGTTGTAATAAAATGTATTTTTCTGGATCGGTTGCTTGAATTTCTTTTGCTTTTTCAATTGCGCCATTCATACCTTTAGCACCATCTGTCAGCACTAAGTTAGCGCCTAATGCTTTTAATAGTTTGCGGCGCTCTAGGCTCATTGTATTTGGCATGGTGAGTGTTAATTTGTAACCACGTGCTGCTGCAACAAATGCAAGGGCGATACCTGTATTACCCGATGTAGGTTCAATTAGTTCTTTACCTTCAACAAGCTGACCTGATTTTTCAGCTTCCCAAATCATTGATGCACCAATACGACATTTAATACTAAAGCTAGGATTACGCGATTCTACTTTAGCGTAAACGTTACCGCCTGTTACGCGATTAAGTTTTACCAGTGGTGTATTACCAATGCTTAGTGAGTTATCTTCAAAAATAGTAGACATAATGTTCCTTTGGATACAATCTGATCAATGTGTTAATAGCCTTTGCTATTAACTATATAAATACACTTTACTGCGAGTTTAAAAAAACTAAAGTAAAGTTTGGCTATAACATATATCTATTGAGCTTATAACTAGCCGAAATAAAAATTAGTTATTATTATTGCTTTAGTTATTAAGAATGCGGGCTTCTTTTTAAATTTAAAGAGTAATCCTCGTCACTTAGTTAAAAAATGCGTGGGATAGGCTAATAATTGAGACGATTTTGTGTGTTATTTGTGCACATGAATATAACTTGAATACTTTTATCACACAACGCGTCTAAAACATGTTAAAAACACTCTATCTATATTCAATTTAACTAAGCAATCACAATGAAGTTAATCTTAAAATTAATTGCCGGTATTGTGGCCGGTATTTTAGTCGGGCTTTATGTGCCTCTCACTGGTGTTGAGCTTTTATTTACTATTAAAGAACTTATTGGCCAACTCATATCTTTTACCATCCCATTAATTATTTTATTTTTTATTGCTTCGGGAATTGCTGGCTTGCCTAAAGGGTCAGGCCATTTACTAGGTAAAACAGTTGGTTTTGCATATAGCTCTACAGTAATTGCAGGTACGCTTGCATTTTTATTAGTCAGTGCAGTAATTCCTCTTTTAAGTGGCGGTATTACATTTGAAGCCGAAGTAGCCACAGAGATTGGAAGTTTTATTGATTTAGAAATTCCACCGCTGATGGGGGTAATGACAGCCCTTGTGACTGCATTTGTGTTTGGTATTGGCATGAGCCAACTTGAATTAGAAACACTTAAAAAAGTGTCTGATCAGGGTCGCGATGTAATCGATGCTTTATTATCTAAAGTAATTATTCCGGCATTACCATTTTACATTGCAGGTGTATTTGCAGAAATGACCGTAGCAGGGACCGTGGTCGATACACTGCAAACCTTTGGTGTAGTGCTTATTGCAGCACTTGTTATGCACTGGCTGTGGCTAACCGTATTATATGTTTCTACGGGGATATTACTTAAACGTAACCCGTTGGAGCTAGTTAAAAATATGCTTCCTGCTTATTTTACAGCACTGGGGACAATGTCGAGCGCGGCAACCATTCCGGTGTCTTTGCAATCAAGCAAAGCAAATAACGTAAAAGAAGATGTAGCAAACTTTACAGTGCCACTGTGCGCTACTATTCATTTATCGGGTTCTACCATTACGATTGTGACGTGTGCAATGGCCGTTATGTTTTTATCGCCAAGCATGGAAGTACCTTCTTTAATGGGGATGCTGCCGTTTATTATGATGTTAGGGGTAGTAATGATTGCAGCGCCAGGTGCACCTGGTGGAGCAGTAATGTCGGCGCTCGGTTTATTAACCAGTATGCTTGGCTTTAACGAAGGCGCTGTTGCACTTATGATTGCACTTTACCTTGCGCAAGATAGCTTTGGTACAGCGTGTAATGTTACAGGCGATGGTATTATTGCCCTATGGGTAGACCGTTTTAGCGAAAAAACAGCGTCATAAAAAACTAAAGTACTGGTTTTTAGCAGTAATAAAATAATGCTAAAAGATGAGTACACCTAAAGCGAAGCAATAATATTAGTTATTGTTTCGCTTTAACTGTGGTAATGTGGCAAATTAGATTGTTTGTCGCGTATTGTTAGGTTAATGAGGGTATTACATTGATTAATGTGCTTTTAGTTGATGACCATGAGCTGGTACGAACTGGTATAAAACGTATATTAGATGATGTACGTGGTTTTAAAGTGGTAGGCGAAGCTAAAGATGGAGAGGCTGCGGTACAGTTTTGTCGCCAGCACGCACCTAATATTGTATTAATGGATATGAACATGCCTGGCATGGGTGGCTTAGAGGCCACTAAAAAGATTTGTCGCTATTGCCCAGATGTAAAAATTATTGTGCTTACGGTTAATTGCGAAGACCCGTTTCCATCAAAAGTGATGCAAATTGGCGCGCATGGCTTTTTAACCAAAGGTGCAGGCTCTGATGAAATGGTTCGTGCTATACGATCTGTTCATGCAGGTCAGCGTTATATCGCCCCAGAAATTGCACAACAAATAGCCCTTGCGCAAGTAACAGGGCGTACCGATGAAAACCCTTTTCAAAGCTTATCTGAGCGCGAGCTACAAATTATGCTAATGATCACCAAAGGTGAAAAAGCTCAAGATATTGCCGAGCGCTTAAATTTAAGCTCAAAAACAGTGAACAGCTACCGTTACCGTATGTTTGAAAAATTAAACGTAGGAGGCGACGTTGAGCTTACTCATTTGGCTATTCGCCATAAAATGATTGATATAGACGTATCTCATTAATTTTTTAATTTATGTCTGAATTCGATCACGCCCAATTTTTAAAAACGCTATCAAGTGAACCGGGTGTATACCGTATGCTTGATAGTGAACAACAAGTTATTTATGTCGGTAAAGCTAAAAACTTAAAAAAACGGGTAAGTAGCTACTTTAGATCTAATCTAACCGACAGCAAAACCCGTGTGCTAGTGAGTAATATTTGCGATATTGAAGTTACGCTCACAAACACCGAAACCGAAGCCCTGCTGCTTGAAAACAACCTTATAAAAAAATATCAGCCGCGTTATAACATTTTATTACGTGATGATAAGTCATACCCCTATATATTACTTACCAGTCATAAACATCCGCGTTTAGCCTTTCATAGAGGCAGTCGCAAGGTAAAAGGCGAGTACTTTGGGCCTTTCCCAAGTGCTGGCGCAGTGTCGGAAAGTTTGCGTTTAATGCAAAAAATATTTCCTGTACGTCAGTGCGAAGATGCCTATTACCGTGCCAGAAGCCGCCCGTGTTTACAGTATCAGCTAAAGCGCTGCTCAGCACCGTGTGTTAATAAAGTGACAGAGCAAGAGTACGGCGAACAAGTTGATTATGTACGTAAGTTTTTAACAGGTAAGTCGCACGAAGTAATAGCCGATTTAATAAAAAAAATGGAAGCGGCGAGTAAAGACCTTAACTTTGAGCTCGCAGCTAAAGTGCGTGACCAAATTATGCTACTGCGCAAAATGCAGGAGCAGCAGTCTATTTCAGGTAATTTTGCTGAAATGGATGTGGTAGGTTTTGCGCACTTAAATGGATTAAATGGGATTCATTTATTGATGATCCGTGATCATAAAGTGCTAGGCAGTAAAACCTATTTTCCAAAAGTGCCTAAAGATTCGGGGCAAGAGGAAATACTCACTTCGTTTTTAGGGCAATATTATTTAGCGCCTGGTGCGACAGGGCGCATAGCAAAAGAAATTATTTTACCGTTCGAGATTGAAGAAAGTAGCGCATTGAGTGAAGCGCTTACGCAAATTAGTGAGCGCAAAGTATCGCTTAAAGTGGTCACCCGCGGAGAGCGAGCACAATACCTTCAGCTTGCTAATAAAAACGCATTAAACAGCATTACCGTTAAACAAAGTACGCAAGACTCTATAAACAAACGTTATGCACAATTAAAAGCGACCCTAGGCTTAGATGATATAAACAGAATGGAATGTTTTGATATCAGCCATACCATGGGGGAGAACACAGTAGCCAGTTGTGTAGTATTTGATTCGCAAGGGCCAAATAACAAAGAGTACAGACGCTACAACGTAACGGGTATAACCGGCGGTGATGATTACGCGGCAATGGAGTTTGCACTGAACAAACGCTACAACAAAGTGGTAGATGAAGACAAAATCCCTGACGTTATATTCATTGACGGTGGTAAAGGGCAACTAGGCCGTGCAGAGCAGTATTTTGCCACGTGGCCACATGCTAAAATGCCGCTGTTAGTAGGTGTAGCAAAAGGCACAAGCAGAAAGCCAGGCCTTGAAACCTTATTAATTGATGGCGGGCGAAAAACGATTCCTATGGATTCGGATGCGCCAGCACTTCATTTAATCCAGCATATTCGCGATGAGTCGCACCGATTTGCCATTGCAGGGCACCGTAATAAGCGCCAAAAACAGCGCACGCAATCATTATTAGAAGAGATCAACGGAGTAGGTTCTAAGCGCCGCCAAACATTATTAAAATATTTAGGGGGCATGCAAGGGGTAAAAGCTGCTAATATAGAACAGTTAAAGAAAGTTCCTGGGATCAGTCCTGACATGGCTGAGAAGATATTTAACCATTTGCATGACAAGGGCTAGCCCTTCATGCGAATATAGAAAAAAAGACATATCCAAGTAGTTATGTGGAATATTCCAAACACACTCACAACCTTTAGACTTTTTCTTATCCCCATATTTTTGGTGATATTTTACTTGCCTTATAGCTGGGCGTTTTTTGCTGCCGCTTTTATTTTTTGGCTTGCATCAATCACCGATATACTTGATGGCTATTTAGCACGAAAGCTAGAGCAATCTACGCCTTTTGGTGCGTTTTTAGACCCTGTAGCCGATAAGGTTATGGTGTGTGCTGCACTTGTTGCGCTCTCTGATCATTATCAGTCTATGTATATGACGATTCCGGCACTTATTATTATTAGCCGTGAAATAGTGATATCTGCATTACGTGAATGGATGGCCGAACAAGGCAAACGTGGAAACGTTGCAGTATCAAATATGGGAAAAATAAAAACCGCGGCGCAAATGCTGGCGATTATTGGCCTAATTTGGCAATACGATACGTGGATGATCTATTTAAGTTTTGCTTTATTGTATATAGCCACCTATTTAACACTGAGCTCTATGGTGCAATATTTAATGGCTGCATGGAGTGAATTGACCAAAAATTGATTGTAAACGTCTAATAACGCACCGTTTTAGATAAAAAATAATCAAACAGTTCAAAAGTGGCATTTTTTGTGTTGACGCGTTTAATAATCTCTGTAGAATGCGTCCGTGTTGAGAGGGCATAGCCCCTAAGATAAAGAAAACCAAAGTTACTTAGTTAGCAGCGTAAACATCGCAAGATGTTGAATAACGCAGATAATTAAATAATAATGCGGCACTAGCTCAGTTGGTAGAGCGCGACCTTGCCAAGGTCGAGGTCACGAGTTCGAGCCTCGTGTGCCGCTCCAAGTTTTCATTAGGTTGTCCAACGGTTTGGCGGAATGGCAGAGTGGCCATGCAGCGGATTGCAAATCCGTCCACCTCGGTTCGACTCCGGGTTCCGCCTCCATTCAACACTCCACATGCTTTAAATAGCAAACTCGATGCCCGAGTGGTGGAATTGGTAGACACAAGGGATTTAAAATCCCTCGACTAACAAGTCGTGCCGGTTCAAGTCCGGCCTCGGGCACCACTTTGTGGTTTAATTACATCGCCAAGTGTAATTTATAAAAACAATATTACATAAATTAGTTTATGTAATTAAATTTAGAATTAATATGATGCGGCACTAGCTCAGTTGGTAGAGCGCGACCTTGCCAAGGTCGAGGTCACGAGTTCGAGCCTCGTGTGCCGCTCCATATTAGTTTTATCCACTTGCTTTAAATAGCAAACTCGATGCCCGAGTGGTGGAATTGGTAGACACAAGGGATTTAAAATCCCTCGACTAACAAGTCGTGCCGGTTCAAGTCCGGCCTCGGGCACCACTTTTAATTACCCTACCAAGGTAATTGAAAGTTAGATAAATATTAATAAAAAGTTTAACGCGGCACTAGCTCAGTTGGTAGAGCGCGACCTTGCCAAGGTCGAGGTCACGAGTTCGAGCCTCGTGTGCCGCTCCAAATTATTTGGAAGCGTTAAGGCGGAATGGCAGAGTGGCCATGCAGCGGATTGCAAATCCGTCCACCTCGGTTCGACTCCGGGTTCCGCCTCCATTTAATTACTCCACATGCTTTAAATAGCAAACTCGATGCCCGAGTGGTGGAATTGGTAGACACAAGGGATTTAAAATCCCTCGACTAACAAGTCGTGCCGGTTCAAGTCCGGCCTCGGGCACCACTTTTACTAAAGTCCTTTTAGTAAATTAAATATTCCCTATTTTAAATAAATACCCATCTGTTATATAACATAACAATCACTTTGTTTATGTTTTTGCCTATTCCTTAAAAATTAATAGCAATTGGCTTAATCAAGTGACTAATTTGAGGTAGACAATCGTGCTTAAAGCAGAGCATACGCATTGTTACACGTTAGCGTTAGTTGATTAAACCTACATTACTTTTCCCATATCCCTTTGCTGCTGCCGTCTAAATCCAATTCAGTTCATTAAAGCAATTTACATACATGCGCGACTACCTGATGATATAAACTTGATAGCTAAAGGTGCAACTAATAGCACTTGGTTGTTATGCGCTGATATGTGCGCTCTATTTATTTAAAACAACGTGTTTTAGAGGTGTATTGCCAAAGCTAAACAGTTTGATAATTAAATACGTTCGTTAATGTATTAGCTGAAGTGTAGGTAGGGGAGGAAATAAAGTGCAAAGCAAAGCGACACAAAGCCGCTTTGCTAAAGTACATAATGCTATAACTTTGTTTGTGCTTTATAAATGGGGTATTCGCTCATTAAACCTTGAATAAGCGCCACGCACATTAAAATAAGCACAATTGAGAAAGGTAACGCAGTGGTTACTACTCCAGATTGCAGAGCCTGCAAGGCTTGAGAGCCTCCTACCCATAGTAATACGGCGGCTATTGCCCCTTCAATCGATGCCCAAAATATACGTTGTGGTACCGGCGCATCAATTTTTCCGCCAGCGGTTATGCCATCTATTACAAGTGAGCCAGAATCAGAAGAGGTAATAAAAAATACTAAAACAAGCACAATTGAGATCACACTAATAAGGCCACTAAGCGGAAGCTGCTCATAAACCTGAAATAGCGTTACAGAGATATCGGTTAACCCGTTTTGCCCAAGTGGGCCTACTTTATCAATAATTTGTGAAATCGCTAAATTACCAAATACCCCCATCCACACTAAGCTTAATAGTGTTGGCAGGCCAATGACGACTAATAAAAATTCTCGCACGGTACGGCCTCTAGAAACACGGGCAATAAACATTCCTACAAACGGCGACCACGATATCCACCATGCCCAGTAAAATACTGTCCAGGCATGCATCCAGTCTTCATCTTCACGGCCAAACGGATTACTAAGCGGAACCATATGTTCTACATATGCACCAAAGGTAAACCATATTGCTGTAATTGAGTCACTAAAAGTAAGCGATATTATGGCAACGAGTAAAATAAATGCACATATAAGATTGATGTTACTAAGTACTTTCACACCCCCTTCAATGCCTTTAATAACAGAAACAATAGCAATACAGGTAACGAGCGCTATAACTGTAATTTGAAAAGCGGTACCGTAGTCAGTGCCCATTAAATAATTAATACCACTTGTTGCTTGCTGTGCCCCTAAACCAAGAGACGTTGCTAAACCAAAAAGCGTGGAAAGTACAGCAAGTATATCAATAACGTGACCAAGCCAGCCCCATGCACGATCGCCAAATAAGGGATAAAACACGGAGCGTATAGATAACGGAAGGCCTTTATTGTAAGCAAAAAACGCTAAGCTAAGTGCAACAATGGCGTAAATTGCCCAACCATGTAAGCCCCAGTGATACATGGTGGCGCCCATGGCTAAAGAGTGAGCTTCTGGGGTATTTGGCTCTGCGTTCATTGGCATTAAGTACCAATCAGTATAATAGGCTGCGGGCTCTGCAACACCCCAAAACAGTAAACCTATCCCCATTCCTGCGGCAAATAACATTGCCAGCCATGAGAGATAACCATGTTCAGGTTTTGCATCAACACCCCCTAAGCGAATTTTACCAAGAGGGGAGAGCGCAAGTGCAAAGCAAAATAATACGAAACCATTAGCAATCAACATGAAGTAGCTATCAAATTTATTGATAATGGCATCTTTAGTTGAGGTAAGTGCTTCCCTGACGACTTCAGGGTCAAGCAATAAGGTAAGGGCAACAAATAGTATGACTAAAAATGCGCTTATTCCAAACACTGGGTTATGAACATCAAACCCCCATTTTTGTACGTTATCTTGACCTACCTGATAATCGGTAGTGTCAATACTGTATTTGTTCAATTGGTCATCCATCATGACTCCTTTATATTATAGATAACAAACTTCAATTTTATAGTACGTAAGTAAATCAAAAAGCGCCTATTACTGATATTTAATTATGGTATATATCTCTGAAATACATTAATAAATTTTTATATAGTTTGAAAGGCAAAAAAAAGCGAGCTAATGCTCGCTTAATAATTTTTTAATTTAGCGTTACTTCCACGCGTTAGGATCAACCTCTTTAGCAAGCTTAGGGTGCTTGTCTTTGTCAAACGTAGGTAATACACCTTGCTTGTTTTGCGCGTTGTAATCTTTTGATAACCACACAACAACGCCTGAAAGCATAAACAGTGCAACTACGTTTACAATAGCCATAAGGCCCATAGAAATGTCAGCAAGTGTCCAAATAATACCTAGTTCACCAATGGCACCAAACATAACCATACCTAATACAAGTAATCTAAATATAAACATTCCTTTGGTAGAGTTGTGCTCTAAAAACATTAGGTTTGTTTCGGCATATGAGTAATTCGCGACAATAGAGGTAAATGCAAAAAACAAAATGGCAATGGCAATAAAGTAAGTACCCCAGTCACCAACGTGCTCTTGTAGTGCAGCTTGCGTTAACTCTATTCCTAATACACCCGATTCAGGCACAAGTTGATTAGACAGTAAGATTAATGAGGCAGTGGCTGTACAGATCACAATAGTATCTATAAATACACCTAGCATTTGCACATACCCTTGCGAGGCGGGGTGCGGTGGATAAGGTGTTGCCGTTGCTGCGGCATTGGCTGCGCTACCCATACCGGCTTCGTTTGAAAACAAACCGCGCTTAATACCTTGGATCATAGCTTGCGTTACACCATAGCCAATTGCACCGGCGCCTGCTTGCTCTAAACCAAAAGCACTTTTTATTATAAGTACAATAACATCAGGCAGGGCAGTAAAGTTAATCGCACATACATATATAGCAACTAGCAAATAGGCAAGCGCCATAAATGGAACAACCATTTCGGCAAAGCGTGATATTGTTTTTAATCCTCCAAAAATAATGATGCCAGAGCCAATTACAAGTGCAATGCCTACTATATACTTAGGTACATCAAACGCTACTTCAAATGCGGCAGCAATAGAGTTTGACTGTACAGCATTAAATACCAGGCCAAAGGCTAAAATTAAGCATAATGAAAACAACACACCCATCCAGCGTTTGCCTAAACCTCGTTCCATATAATAAGCAGGGCCGCCTCTAAAGTTGCCATCAGCGTCTTTAGTTTTGTAAGCTTGTGCTAAGGTACTTTCTGCAAAGCTAGTTGCCATACCTATTAAAGCAATCAGCCACATCCAAAATATAGCCCCAGGGCCACCTAAATAAAGTGCCACGGCAACACCGGCCATATTACCTGTTCCAACACGCGCCGCTAAAGAAGTACAAAAAGCCTGAAAAGAAGAAATCTCATCTCCACCACATTTACGTGAGCCAAACATAACTTTAAACATATAGGGGAATTGTACAAATTGAATAAAGCCTAACCGAATGGTAAAAAAGACACCTGCTGCTATTAATAAGTAGACGAGAACTTGGCCCCAAAGTAAGGCACTTATACTATTTATTATATCTGTCATGAATACTACCTAAGTACATGAGTTGAAAAAGTGCTGGCAACTTACCATAACAAATCAAAAGAGTTTAGTCTTAAAAGCAAAAAAGCGTTCTTATCCACAGGCTTTTGTGGGTAACATGTGTTTTTAATGTGAGGTTCTTATGGGTATAAATTAAATGCAATTTTATTCAATAAAACGCTTGCGTATAAAACGTTTCTCCCTATAATGCGACCCCACTGAGACGGCAGAGCAGGCAACGCTTAGCGAGGCAAGCAAACCACTTAGTGAGTCGAGTAAAACTTAGTTTTAAAAACTTTCAAGTTTAACAAAATTAAGTGTTGACAAAAAAATAGGAAAGCGTAAGATGCGCAGCCCTAGCGAGATAAAGTTTAACGCTTTAATCGCAACGTTCTTTAACAATATAAAGCAATCATCTGTGTGGGCACTCGTACAGATTGAGTTCTAACAGCCAAGCTACTTAGGTAGTGAGGCAAACAAATTTAGAGTCTCAATTGAAACTGAGTGACC